>JACSRF010000332.1 GCA_014879875.1 Anaerolinea sp. | reverse complement strand
AGCCGTTGGCCCACAGCCAGAAGACATTGTTGTCGCCGATGAACTGCTTTTCCAGCCGTGAACCGGTGAACGTCCAGCCGTAAAAGCGGATTTTGTCGGTCAGGTCAAAGTCGTTGTCGCCGTTGTGAATGAGTTGATAAGCGACGGGTTGACCACGATAAGTCATCTGAACGGTAGTTGGGTTAACAGCAGCGATGTTCATGCCGGCCGCTTGCAGGGCGGCGCCTGTTATTTCGTAGATACCGGTTTGGTTGATCTCAATTTTGAAGGTTTGCTGCCCAATGGGCAGGATGGTGGCCGGGGCATTGAGGACGGTATCCGGCAAATGACGCCAGGCGCGGCCTTGTGCATGGTTGAGGATGATGCCGGGCAGAGCAGATTCGGAGATGGGGTCAGAGGTGGGTAACGGCCGTACCTGGTCCATCTCTGCTCCGCTAAAGCGCAGCGACACAACCATATCGCGTACTTGCGTCACCGTCTGGCTGGCCGGGTTGTAGCGAATGGGGTACACCGTCAACTGCACCAGCCGCCAATCACGATAATACATCGGTGCGGAGAGTGTGTACTGCATGGCCGGGTAGTCGCTGTTGGCGCTGTAGACGGCCGGGTCTTGTTCATAAATAGGGGTGGCGAGTTGTTGGTTGAGGGAAACGGCCGTTGCGGCAAACGAAGCTTCGTCAGTGATGTCGTCATAGGAAACGTCGAACCTGGGGACTGGCTGGACGGCCGTCGCCTGACTCGTCAACACACTCATTTCATCTACCTGAACGCCGGCAACCGTTGCTGCCGGTGGCAGCGCGATATAGGTGGTGTAAGCAGGCAAAGCTGGCGCGCCCGGCTGCTGCATATTCATTTCCAAACCAACAATAGACAGCGCGCCATCCTGGTTGACAGTGTAATCCGGTGTGGTTAATGAGAAGACGAGTCCCTGTTCGTCTGTTTGCATGATGTTCGCCGAGGTGGTTAATTGGGGGCTAAGTGGTTTGGGGGTTTGCGCGTGGCTGTGCTGCTGCCATACCAGAATGACCAGCGGTATCATTAAAAAAGCTGCCAAATGATATCTAAGTCGTTTGTATTGCATAAAACATTAACCCTGTTCCTTCAAAGCAAACCTCCTCTAGAGCCAGCAGATCTAGAGGAGGTAAAACCTTATACACCAGAATAAAAACCCTCACCAAACAAGCATACCGCGCTCGGTGAGATCATCTAAAAAACAACGTAAATCCTGGCTGGCCTGTTCTGGCGATACATCAAAATGGGCAACGAGGTGTTCATGAATGGCAGTTGTGCTTACTTCTTGCGCCAACAGCTTCCAGATAATGGTCCCTATGCCATTGAGGACACGGACTTTACCGCCTTTTGGAGAAACGATAACCGCGTTTTCATCTAGAAATCTCCAGATGATTTCGGGCGCTATTTTCGGTATGGGTTGCTCGCTCATAAGCTTCTTTCTTCTTTTAAGCCGGCTACCAACAGCGCGAATCCGACGAGAACGCTAACGGCCGTTAAGACCACTGTCCACCAGGTAATAAAAGGGACCTTATAGGTAAACAGGTCCTCCTCATAACGCCGGGTAGCGGCATTATATTCAACTTCTTCAAGGACATAATAATACGTTTTACCCGCTTCTACCGTCTTATCCATATACGTGTAAGCCGCGCCGCTCACTGCTTCCCCCTGGCTGGCAATGAGTCCATCTGCTGCATTGATTTGCATAAAATCCCCGTCACGCGCTTCACTACGATACAAATTAAATCCGGCCGTATTCACTTCCGTCGCCGTTTCCCAACGCACTTCTACAGTGGGGTTAGCGAGTTGATAGATGAGGTGAACGGCCGCTAATGACAACCATAAAACACCCAACACAATGAATAATTTTGGTGATGTGCGCCGGTTTGATGTCACTTCTGTTGTCATCGCTTACTGAGTCCCGATAACCATCCTGGCATTTTTAGAGGTCCCCTTTTGCCAGAACGATGTTTGCGATTATCTTGCTCATATGCACCATAATAATGATAGTAGTAATAATAGTAATTGTAATAGGAGCCTCGTCCCGGTTGTAGGCGATTGAGCACGACGCCAAATAAATTAGCGCCGGTCTGCTGTAAACGCTGTGCAGCTTGCACAAACGTATCGCGCCTGGTTTTACCTGCTTCTAACACCAAAAGACACCCATTCACATGGGGCGCCAGAATGGTGGCGTCTGCTACCGTCAGGGCCGGTGGGGTATCAAAGATAATCACGTCCGCCCCATTGCGCAGTTCCTCCATGACGTGAATCATACGCTGCGAGTTCAATAACTCCGCCGGGTTAGGGGGAATTGGGCCACTGCCTAAGACACGCAGGCCGGGGATTTTACTTTCCTGAACATGATCGAATACCGGTGTCTGTTGATCGAGCAACGCTGTGGTTAGCCCCTGGTTATTGGGCAAACTAAATATTTTATGCTGCACCGGGCGACGTAAATCAGCATCAACGATGATGACGCGCTTCCCCATTTGCGCCATGACTGTGCCTAAATTGGCGACTGTTGTAGACTTGCCTTCTCCCGGTGAAGAACTGGTGATCAGGATGTCTTGCAGTTCGCGATCAATCGCCGAAAAACTCAAATTTGTACGCAGTACGCGGTAAGCTTCGGAAATGGGATCGCGGGGGCGGAAGTGAGTAATTAACCGATCTGTCGGTTTATCTCCTTTGATAAAAGCAATAGCGCCCAATGTGGACAGCCCTGAGTCGCCTAATATTTGGTCAGGCGATTTAACGGTGTCATCCAGGTATTCAATCAAGAAAACAATGCCAAGAGCCAGCATACCGCCAACGACCGCGGCTAACAGCGTATTGTTCAAGGTTCGCGGGCGAATTGGTCTATCCGGGCTTGGGGGTGTGGCCGGTTCGATGGGTAGGAGGTTATTATTGCTTTGAACCTGCGCGATCTGCAAATCGTTAATTTTGTTGAAGGCGTCTGTGTAACGCACGCGCGCTTCATTGCGTTGTGTCTCTAAGCGAGAACGGCTTGCCAGGTCTTCGGCCGTCTCCACACCGGCCAGCGCATTGATTTGCGTATCCAACGCTTCGATTTCGTCGCCGATTTCCTGAATGCGCGCTTCCCAATTGGCAATAGGTTCCGCGTAGCGCTGGCTCTGCCTTTCCAGATTTTGTTCGATAAAAACTTCACCAACCATATTGGCAATGGCTGCGGCGCGTACCGGATCTACGTCTTCAACACTGATGACCAAGATTTTTGTGTCTTGCGGCGCGCTTATGGTCACCATCGCCGCCAATCTCTCCATACTCGCCACCGGATTTTCTAATCGGTTGAGCGTTTCTTGGAGGACACTGTTTGTCTTAATGATTTGCACATAGGTTTGCGCCAGGCGTTCTTCCAGCAGAATTTGAGCGTATTCATTGCTGATGCTGCCGCGTGGCGCTTCGTCAATCAGAAAACGTGCCGAGGCGCGATAGACCGGCGTGGTGTTTTTGCTGACCAAAAAAGCTGAACTGCCAGCAATGACGATGCCGAGAATAATCAACCACGCCCAACGCCAGATAAGCACCATGTATCGTTTGATTTCCATAAAAGCGCATCCTTAAAGCCGTTATATGGCTGAAGTCAGAATTATTTGCTAATTTTTACCAGGTTAAGCAGGCTCACTGCCCCCATTATAAACCAGACGGCCGTTTCCCAGGCATATTGGCTGCTTCCTGCTAACCCAGCAGTGATAAAAGCAAACCCTAGCCAAAACACCTTGAGAAACGATGACTGGTTTAACTGTGCTTTCAGACTTTGCTTCTGTAGCTGCGCCCGCCAATAATGGTAACTAAACCCGGCCAGCAAAATGGCTAAACCCGCTATCCATAAGCTGTTGATAATAAACGATGTCCAGTTAATCACTTTGAGAAGTATAACATATGCTAAAATGGAGCAAAACATTTCATTGTAAACAGCCTAAGCTATAACATCATGACCTGAGAACATTACGATTGGCGTTACACAGATCAATTTTTAACAAGTACTAATCATGGCTAAGAAACATACACAATATGTCTGTCATTCGTGTGGCCGGACAACGCCCACGTATATGGGGCGCTGCCCGAAGTGTGGTGAATTTGGTACGATGGTTGAGCAGGTGATAGAAGCAGAAACGGCCGCATCCACCCTCAAATCTCGCTCCACCAGCCCACACACCAGCCGTCCACTGCGCCTGGCCGAAATCACGCCCGATGGTTTCGACCGCCTGCGTTTGCCCCTTTCCGAATTTTCGCGCGTGTTGGGGGGGGGCATCGTTCCCGGTTCATTGGTGCTGGTGGGTGGCGACCCCGGCATCGGCAAATCTACACTGCTGCTTGACGTGGCGGCGATGATTGCCAACCAATATGGTCCCACCCTGTATATTTCCGGCGAGGAAAGCACGCAGCAAATCAAAATGCGGGCCGATCGCATGGACGTAACGGCTGCTAACCTGTTCCTGGTTACGGAGACAAACCTCACCGGCATGTTCGCGCACATCAGCGAGGTGCAGCCGGCGCTGGTCATTATAGACAGCATCCAGACCACTTATACCGAAGACCTGAATTCATCGGCCGGCAGCGTCAGCCAGGTGCGGGAATGCGCCAGCCGCTTCCAGGATTTGGCAAAAAGCAGCGGCGTCGCCATTTTCCTGGTGGGGCACGTCACCAAGGAAGGGGCCATTGCCGGGCCGCGCGTACTGGAGCACATTGTAGACACCGTGCTGTACCTGGGTGGCGATCCTTTCCATCGCTATCGCCTGCTGCGCAGTGTGAAGAACCGTTTTGGCGCAACCAGCGAGGTAGGCGTGTTTGAAATGGCGGAGAAGGGGATGATGGAGGTGCCAAACCCGTCGGAGGCGTTTCTGGCGGAACGGCAGGTGAATGCGCCGGGATCGGCCATTGCCGTGACGGTGGAGGGAACACGGCCGTTGCTCGTGGAAATACAAGCCCTCGCCAGTTCTACCACTTTTCCGAACCCACGCCGCACGGCCAATGGCATTGATTACAACCGGCTGCTGCTGATAACGGCCGTGCTCACCAAGCGCGTTGGCCTGACCCTCCACGACAAGGACATATTCGTCAATGTCATTGGCGGCCTGCAAATTGACGAGCCGGCCGCCGACCTGGCTGTCGCCGTCGCCATTGCCAGCAGCGTTAAGGATCGGCCAGTTTATGCCGATATGGCCTTTGTGGGGGAAGTGGGTCTCAGCGGTGAACTGCGCGCTGTTAGCCAGCTAGACGTGCGCTTGAAGGAAGCGGCCAAACTTGGTTTTAAGCGGTGCATTATTCCGCGCCCCACCCGCAGCCGTGGTGGCGAATACCCGGATAACCTGGAAGTCATCGGCTGCCGTACTCTACAAGAAGCGATTCAGGCGGGGCTTTTACCCAAGTAGCAATCAATTGAGGTATGATAACGACATGAATGAAGACCAACCAACCTGGCCCAATTACAACTCGCCGCCCTGGGGTCGCAGTACAAAAGTGATTGTGGCGGTTATTGCGCTGCTGCTGTTGGCGGCCGTTGCTTACCGCTTCCAATCACTGATTGCCCAGCTCACCATTGCCGCCATTTTGGCCTATATCCTCAATCCCGTCGTCGTACTGGTCAATAACCAAACTTCCTTAAACCGCAGCGTCGTTATTTTAATCGCTTATTTATTGGTAGCCATCGCGTTTGTCTGGGCGCTGATTGCGCTGGGAGTGGCAGCTTTTCAACAGATCACGTCGCTGCTACAGCAGGTACCGCAGCTCATTGACAACACAACCGACGTTTTCCAGGCGCTAACAATACGTACCGAGCCGTTCGAGATTGGCGCCTTTTCCCTCGACCCCATTATCATTCCCTGGGACGCGATTACCCAGCAAATATTGGGATTTGTCGAACCGGCCATAGCGCAGGGAACGTTGATGGTGCGGCGGGCAGCAACAACCACCGTGGGGTTGGTGGGCAATTTCTTTTTCATTTTTGTCATTTCTATCTACATTGCCATTGAGATTCCCCGTTTGGGTGGTTATGTCGGTGATTTTGCGCACACACCCGGCTACCGGCTGGATGCAGAACGAATGACGCGGGAATTCGGCCGTATTTGGAGCGCCTATTTGCGGGGTCAAGTCATTTTAGGGCTGATGATTGGTTTTACCGTCTGGCTGGGCTTGAGCATTCTAGGGGTACAAAATGCTCTGGCGCTCGGTATTTTGTCCGGTTTGCTAGAGTTTATTCCCATTATTGGGCCGGTCATCGGCGCGGGCGCGGCCATTGTTGTGGCCTTCTTCCAACCGGGGAATTATCTGGGGCTGGAAAGCTGGCAATATGCGCTGGTAGTACTGGGGCTGATGCTGGTGATTCAACAAATTGAAAACAGCCTGCTGGTGCCGCGCATTGTCGGCGATGCGCTGGATCTGCACCCGGTACTGGTGATGGTAGCGGTGTTTATGGGCGGGTCTATTGCCGGGATTCTAGGGGCAATTTTAGCGGCGCCGGTGTTGGCAACGCTGAAATTGTTGAGCATTTACGCCTGGCGCAAAATGTTCGACCAGCACCCGTTTCCCGAACCGGAACTGGCTAAGCCACCGCCACGGCCGCTTGGCGAGCGTGCTCGTGTTGTTGGGCAGCAGCTACGGCAGCGTTTTCCGCAGCGGCAACGGCCGTCTGGCGAAGTTCAGACCGAACAGGATAGGGTGGATGCGCCAGAATGATCGATCACCAGTCGCGCGCGAACCGCTGCTCTTTCCACGGGTCGGCTTCGTTGTGGTAACCAGCCTCTTCCCAAAAGCCCAATTGGTCATCGGCGCGGAATTCCAGGGCGCGTAGCCATTTCCCCCCTTTCCACAAGTAAGCGGATTTCGGTTCGCTGCGGTCGGCAAATGTGCCGATCAGCCCGCGCAGTGGATATCCATGTTCGGGCGTCAACGGCTTGCCATCATAATGGGTCGCCAGCAGGAAATTGTCTTGTAAGACGAGCGCCAGCGGCGTGTTGGTGGTGTAGCCATATTCACAATGCTGCACCACATAGCTTGCTTCTGGTTTGAGTTTGATGAAGCCGTTGTGGATAAGCTGCCCCAACGAGACCCCTTCCCAATTGGTGTCAAACTTAGACCAACGGGTGACACAGTGCAAATCCATTGCAATTTTGGTACGAGGTAGTTGGTTGAATTCTGTCCAATTCCACACCACTTCTTCATCTACCGCGCCAAAAATACGCAGTGTCCAGGCGCTTAAGTCTACACGCGGAATGGGGCCATAGTGCAAAACCGGAAATTTTTCTGTCAAGGATTGGCCGGGGGGCAGGCGCTGCTGTAACTCCATAGTCTCTTCTTGTTCACGCCGTCCAAATACACGTTTGAGCATAGTTTGTCTCCCAAATCATTTTTATTTCACCCATTATAGAGAACGGCCGTACCCATTCCGCAAACTCTCAGCGAAACCTTACAAAAAATGAAGGCATACGGCCGTGTTCGCCTTTTTTGCGGGATTCATATATTAATTGTCAGGAGACAACACGCGCCGCAGCGCACCACCATGAATGAAAATCTGTAGTCCGAACATCCTTGTGCGGACAGCGAACAGGGATGTTCGCTTTACATCTGTAGTCCGAACA
>JACSRF010000623.1 GCA_014879875.1 Anaerolinea sp. | reverse complement strand
CTGAGAAAGATAGCCTATTTTTTGTTTTTGAAAAACGCTCCCCAAAAAGATTTGTCAGTCAATCAGCATTGGTACCTCTTTGATTGATTGCCTTCCTGGCAGACTGTCGGAAAAGCCTGGGTTTTGTTGTCCGCCAGTGTAGGTTACTCGTGTCGCTAAGGCTCTCTTATCATCGAAAGCCCAGGTTTTTTGTACTTCTTCGACAAACTCCTAGCAAACTATCGGAAAAGTCCGTTTTAATCGTCAGGCGACTACCTGTCTCGTGTAGAGACTACTACCCAACCAGCCAAAAGCCGGACTTTCAGAAATTTACCACCGCCAGTATTGTACGGTTAGCGGCGGGCCATCCTGCCACCGCTGAGGAGGCCGACGACTGCCAACAGAATGACGGCGCCTACCAATGACACCAGCAAACCTGGCAAACTAAAGTTGTTTTGGTTGATGGTGGCGATACCGAGCAGCGGGGTTATCAGCCAACCGGCCACGAATGCGCCAACAATGCCTACAATTACATTGAGCAGTAGACCCTGCTGCCCATTTGTCCCCATCATCATGCTGGCTACCCAGCCGACAAGTCCTCCAACGATAAGCCATATAATAAAGTTCATTTTGTTTCTCCTACAGATAAACTGCTCTAATTGGTTGGCGCTGGCACTCCGGGCAGTGCGATGCGCCGAATGTTAAGAAGAACGAACGCTTGCGGCCGCGGCTGGTAAGCGTTCCGTCATCCGCCTGGGGTTGATTGTTAGCTAAGAATATGCGGGGTATCTATTAGTAATCATACAGCGAACCCTTTGGGGACACATCGGCTGGTCAGGGGATATTTAGCTCCGCCAGTTGGGGGAGATTGGTAGGGGAAGGTGTGGAGGTGTGGATTGGTTGGGGAACGGCCGTTTTTAGAAACCGAGATTAATCAGAGGACTTTTCGGCCGTTTGTTTTGCCAGCAGAAATTCTTGCCACGCTTCGTTAAAAACGGGAATATATCCGGGTTCAACGATTTTGATGACAATTTCGGTCCAGTTTTTATGTTCGTCCGACCGGCGCGTTAAGGCTTTATGCTCAAGATTCTGCATGCTCGGAACACGAGCAAGATCACCAACGAGATCTTCTCGATATTGTTGATCAATAAGCCATTCCTCAAATTTTAGATTTATCATCTTCACCTTGTTTCATCTTTCGCTTCATGTAATAACGTACCGCCCCTTTTGTTGGCTCAACGTAAGGGTTTTGGCTTCACTGTCCAGTTTGTGAGCGATTTCCCAGCCGGTAACGCCGTTTTTGAAGTAGATATCGTAGCGCACCGACTCGGTCGGCAAGCTGCGCGTTTCCCCAGGGCCGGCCACACAGGTACCGACAAGCGTGCGTCCCGTAAATATTTGCGCCTGCACTTTTATTTCTGATTTGTTATGGAATGTTATCTCTGGCTTTGTCATCTTCCCTTCTTTACACAGCATCGGAAGCAAGCGTGCGTCGCGTGACGCGCTTACGCTCCATACAAACAGTTGTAAATGACAATGGAGCGTTAAACAATCATACCACTCACGCTTGCCGGAGACATCGGCTGGTCAGGGGATATTTAGCTCCGCCAGTTGGGGGATAAATGATGGAATCAGGCGGTTTGATGAACGGCCGTTTAGTCAACAAGATGGTAGCGCACAGCCAACGCGACAGCTTCCGTCCGGCCGGCAACGCCCAGCTTGGCCAAAACATTGCTGACATGGGACTTGATGGTGGATGGGCTGACAACCAACTTTTCGGCAATCTCGGTATTGTTCAAACCTTCAACCATCAGAGTCAACACGGCGCGCTCGCGCTCTGTCAGGTCGTGGCCAGGCGGTGGTGGCTGCGTGGCGGCCTGGACTAAAACCTGGGCGACCTCCGGGGAAAATATGCCACGACCGGCATGTGCTTCACGGATAGCCTGAGCCAGTTTTTCAGCCGACACATCTTTGAGCAAGTAGCCAATAGCCCCCGCCTTTAGGGCGCTCTGCACCAGGCCCTTTTCTTTGAAACTGGTCAGCGCAATCACCTGCACCGTAGGGAATCGTTGGCGGATAATGCCGACGGCCGTCACACCATCCATGTCCGGCATGATCAGATCCATGAGGATCACGTCAGGCAGGATGTCGGCGTTCAATTGGGCACATAGCCGGATGGCGGCCTCGCCATCAGCCGCTTCGCCGACCAGCTCCAGGTCGTCAAAAACCTTCAAGAAGGTTCCCAGGCCGCGGCGCACCATCGTATGATCGTCAACGAGCATCACTCGTATAGGCTGAGAATGGGTCATAAAGCCTCCTGCTCTGGGGTCTTCGCCCAATGAATCGTGATTTCGACGCCGTGACCCGGCTGGCTGGCAACCGATAACACCGCGCCAATCGCTTTGGCGCGCTCGCGCATGATGCTCAGGCCATAGTGACCGGATGGCACTTGCATTGGGTCGAAGCCGCGGCCATCATCGCGGATATGTAATTCCATTGAGCCAACGTTATATTGTAGATTTATCGCCACCCGGCTGGCTCGGGCATGTTTGGCGATGTTGTTCAATCCCTCCTGGCACACACGGTAAAACGCCACCTGCACCTCGGCCGGTACTTCGCCTTGCCCCGTTACGGTCACGGCGACCGGGATGTTCGTCCGGCCCATGAGCGCATCCCCCAACTGCTGCAGCAGGTCGCCCAGGTCAGAATCGGTCAAAACCAGAGGGCGCAGTTCAACCAGCAAACTGCGCATCTCAGCCATCGCGCCGCGCGTCAACCGACGCAAGTCTTCCAGCGACTGTCGCCCCTCATCCGGGTTCCGCTTCCACAGCCGGGGCAGGACTTCGGCGATGAGGCTGGCGGAAAAGAGCGATTGATTAACCGCGTCGTGCAGGTTTTGCGCCAGGCGCTGCCGCTCTTGCAACATGGCCAGCGTTTGCGCCTGTTCGTACAGTTGAGCATTGACCAGCGTGATGGCCGCCTGATTGGCGACGTTCAGGGCCAGGTCGGCATGGTGAGCCGTAAAACTATCCGGCCTGGTATGAGCAACGCTTATACCACCGATAACACGGTCTTTTACGGCCAGGGGAACCCACATCCACGCTCGTATCCCCTCTAACAGGACGGCGGCCGATTTGTTCAGGAGCGACCGAAGAAACTGCGCCCCCGGGTCGTCACTCCATACGTCGGCGATTCGTTGTGGAGCGTGTCCATTTAACAACGCTGCCAGGCTCTCTGGGCCATCTAGCTCGATGTGAAAGGGCGTCGCCTCCTGCAACGACTGCGATCCCCGCACAGCCAGGGTGACCAGGGTTAAGTCATCCAGCGCAAAAAGTGTGGCGTGCGTATACTCGACAATCACCTGCAGTTGGTCAAGGATTAATCCTGGCTTGAGTTCTAGCGCAGAGGCTAATGTTTGGGAAATCTCGAGCAAGATGGACTGTTCGCGCATGCGAGCCTCCATCTGCGATTGGCGCTCCTGATTGTGAGCTTGCAGCGCGACCAGAGCCGTTTGAAAATCTTTCAGCAGCAGTTGTTCCTGAGAATCAGCAGGCCATTGCTTTGGCGGCACGACAGGCGGTGCGTCGGGCGCACGGGCCATTTGGTGGAAGAGGCTGGACAACAGCGCATAAAAATCAGATGAAAGCGGCATGATATTAGTGTAACTGAACGTCTTGCAATTGTCACTTGTAGGACCCGATGAAGTCTATTTTATCCATAAAAAATTGGGGGTTCAAAAATGAGGGGACTCTCATTATAATGGAAGAACGTGTGTCAGTACGTGTCGTTGTTGCGCAGTCCCAGGCACAGAGCACCACACGGGAAAGGTTTATATCAGGTTTCACGTTCAAAAAGGGAGAAAGATCATGTGGTACAACCGTCTCACGTCGTCCTTACCGTTAAGATGGGGTAAGAATCGTTTAAGTTGGTTTATTTTGTGTGCAGTGTTGTTGGTTGTTGGGGCTATTGGCGTCATGGCCGCTACGACCCACGCCGAAACGATCCCTACGATTGCCATTGTCTCTGTTGACAGTGGCAAAAGCGTCAACATTCAGACGCACAATTACCCGTCCAACCAGACCTTTACGGTGCGTATGGGCAAAATTGGCACAAATGGTGTCGGGGGGACCGTTGTGGGGACGTTGCAGTCAGGCGCCGGCGGGTCGTTGACCGCGTCATTCCCCATTCCAGAGGCATTAAAAGGGGAGTATCAGATTGCCATTCGCCTGGAAAGCACGGTCGGATATTACAGTTTTAACTGGTTTTACAATAATATGGCGGCCGCGCCGCCCAGCAGCGGCAGCCCAGGCAGCACACCAGGCACGGTTTATACTGGCATTCCCACGTTTAGCGTCACCGGCGTCCAAAGAGATGCGACGGTTTCCATCAAAACTCACAATTTCCCCGCCAACCGTGATTTCAAGGTGACGATGGGGGCCATGGGGGCCAAAGGGGTAAATGGCGTAGTCGTCACCACGACCAATTCGGGGAACGGCGGGGAGTTCACCGCCACCTACAATGTGCCCGAAAGCTTAAAGGGATCGTATCAAATTGCCATTCGCCTGGAAAGCGCCGACGGGTATTTTGCGTACAACTGGTTTTACAATAGCAGCGCCGCTGCCGGAACAGTCACGCCACCCGCGACAGGCTCGCCGGCAGTCCCAACTACTCCGGTCTACGTGGGCGTTCCCACCTTCTCAATTCAAGGGGTCACACGCAATGGGAATGTAACCATTTTGACTAATAATTTGCCACCGAATCGTGATTTTAGAGTGACGATGGGCGGGATGGGCACAAAAGGCGTCAATGGCGCATTGGTGACGACAACCAATTCAGGCGCCGGTGGCGCGCTCACCTTGACCTATGACATTCCGGCGGCGCTGCATGGATCGGCGCAAATTGCCATTCGGCTGGAAAGCGCCGACGGTTACTACGCTTACAACTGGTTCTACAATACCAGCACGCGGTAATTGGTTATCAGTAATCGGTTATCGGTGGGCAGTTGATGCAGGCTGCCTGATTACCATACTTGGAAGAAGTTGAACTTCTGGGCAGGCAACTTTCAATACTGGCTTGCGTAATAAGGGTAGTGTTATCAAGTTGCCTGACGCAGTTTGAAACACCATACAAAGCATAGAGGTGAAAGGGGCGTTCTGCGCTCCTTTCGCCTCACCCCCCATTTTAGTACACAGAGAGAGCAGAGAGAACAGAATGGCAGAAACAAAGGATTTCCTCTGTGTAGCTCTGTGTTCTCTCAAGGGTTGCCCGTCCATCAGGGGGTTGGCGTTGGGACAGGGGTGTCCTCTGGGGCCGGCGCTGTTGTATCGGCATCGTCTACCAGGATAAAGGTATCCAGTAAGGCATCCAGGAAGGCAACGGCCGTTTGCACCCCATTCCACCGCGCATCATACACCCCATCTGGACCGCGTACCAACAACCGGGAACTCGCGGCCGTGTCAGCCGCGTCGGTAAAGAAGGTGGTCAGTCCCGGTTTAACCAGGCCGCTGTCTACCAACTGCGTGGTCAGGCTAATAACTGCGGCGGTGGTGAGCGTGTTGGTATAGACGTTGGTAAGCGCGTCTTGCGCAACGGCCAAACCGTCCGCGTATAGAGTAAGCTGCGCGCCATCTTGCCGCCGGTAATTGAGCACGGCCGTCAGGGGAAAGCCAGATGGCGGTTTTTCGGGGCCTGCTACATCTGCGAGTTTGTCTTGCAGCGCATTGTCTAGCGCCACGTAAAGGGGCAGCAGCGTTGTCGGCAAGGTGAATTCCGGACAGGAAATCTGGATTTGCCGCGTGACGCCGGCCACGTCCAGGTAAAGCGTTTCCAGAGGTGCGCCAGGACAACTGGTAACGTAGTCGCTGTTCAGCGTCTCTGGGGAAAGCTGGTTAAGAATGGCATCGAGGTTGGGGAGGGTCGCGGCCACAGCCAACGGGCCATCAATTTCTGGTTCAGTCGCCAACCACAGCCACACCTCACCGGCCGTCGTGACGGCCATGGTATGCGCCGGGGCATACGGTGAGGCGCTGCGCCGTAAACCGACGACAGTACCAGGAGGAACGTGCGCCCCCAACACAGCAGCCATGATATTTTCTACGCTGGCTAACAATACCGGGTCTTGCAGCCAGCCTGCGTCAGCCTGCCCGGCAAGCGGCAAGGCATAGGCCACGTAAACGCAGCGGTCACACCCTTCCGGCAGCGGCGTCAGCGCCAATGTGGGCAGCGCTTGCTGTAAATCGAGCAAAACCCTGGCCTGATTGCTGCGCTGCAATGCTCTGCCGCCGGTCTCGTCTACAAAAATGATCTGGCTGGCGATATTGCCTTGCAGCCGTCGTTCCAGGTTAAGCGCGGGGATCAGGTAACGGAGTTCAACGGCCGTTTGCGTAAAATCAATGGGGGTAGGGGTTGGCCCAACCGGGGTGGCCGTCGCCAATGGGGTTGGCGTCAGCGCCAGGATGGTGGCGGCCGGGGTAAACGTGGCCGGCAGGTCGCGCGTGCTGAACGTGGGCATAACGACAGCCGGGCTGGTGGCCGGCGCTGCCTCAGGACGGCGCGCGCAGCCCAGGCCAGATAGCAACAGCACGGTCAGCAGCAGCAACTGTTTCATAAGCAGGTTACGCCTTCTTCAATGATGGAATCTCTTCTTTTTCCCAGGCTACCAGGAGCGGAACGGCCGTGAAAATCGAACTGTACGTGCCACTCAACATCCCCACGAACAGCACGGCAATAAACGGTTTAATCGAAGCGCCGCCGAAGAGTAAAATCGCCACCATGACAAACATCGCGTTAAGCTGCGTCGCTAACGAGCGGTGAATGACTTCCAAAATGGAGCGGTTGACAATGGTTTCGTATCGTTCCAACGGCCGTTTCATAATATTTTCACGAATGCGGTCAAAAACCACGATGGTGTCTTGCAAGGAGAAACCGGCGACGGTGAGGACGGCCGTTAAAAACAGCGCGTCCACTTCCCATCCCAAAACCATACCCGTAATCGCCGCAAAACCAAAAATGACCATTAGATCATGCAGCATGGCAACAACAGCGCATGTACCATAGCGGAACGGATTGGGGACCTGGCGAAATACAAACATGATATACACCAGGATGACCAGCGCGGCGACAATGACAGCCACAAACGCGGCGCGCGTTACCTCTGCCCCTACCGATGGACTGACGCTTTGTACCTGCGTTGTGCCTGGAAGTAGGGGGGCAATCTCGCTTAAGCCCACTTCAATCGCCTGCGCCGCTTCCGGCGACTTAAACTCGGTGCGAATTTGCCACGCATTTTGCAAATTCTCTCCGCGCAAAGCAACAACGGCCGGGCTGGTCACGCCAAATTCAGCAAATACATCTTCAATTTGCGCTTCTGTAACCGGTTGGCTGAACTGCACTTCAAAGCGCGTACCACCACGAAAGTCTACACCCAGCCGGAACGGCGCCCCGGTGGTCAGCAGGGAATAAACCATCGCCAGGATGCCCAGGCTAATGACAATGCCTGAAATAATGAAATAGATTTTACGTCGTTCAACTAAATTGTACATAGATAGTTACTTGCTGTGGCTATAGGTTTGTAGTAACCGCTTTAGCGGTCCCACGCTGGACGACTAAAGTCGTTACTACAAACCAGACCCAAA
>JACSRF010000621.1 GCA_014879875.1 Anaerolinea sp. | reverse complement strand
CTGTGTAAAGCGAACATCCCTGTTCGCTGTCCGAACAAGGATGTTCGGACTACAGATTTTCATTCATCATGGTGCGTGGCAGGCGCGTGTTGTCTCCTTGTAGACGGGCAGCGACGTGCATCTTGAGGGTGTTGGCGTTATCCATCAGATTTTGGAGGCGAATGCGGTTCGCCAGCCAGGCGCCATACATCAGGGTGAAGGCCAGCACGCTGACGTTAAGCGTGATGACCATGCGCATGGATTCGACGCCTGGGGCAAACTCTTGCAGCCCTTGTTCCGCCCCTTGCGCCGTTGCGGCCATACCGCCAAAGACCACCGGGTGAATGTCGCGCAAGATGCGAATGCTGATGTAGGTGCTGATGATGGTGACGAAGGCGATGATGACGTAAACGGCCGCAAACCGTCCCCGCTTCTCTTCATCCTCAATGGCTCCGCGCAGCATAAAATAGGCGGCGTAGGTGAGCCAGGCAATGGTGATCAGCGTCAGGCGCGGACTCCACAACCACCAGGTATTCCAGGCGGGTTTCCCCCACACGGAGCCAGCGGCCGTGGCCATGGTCAAAAACACCAGCCCAATCTCCACTGAAGCCAGGGCAATTGTGTCCCATTTGCGGTCTGGTTTGCGCAGGTAGAGGAAGCCGACCACCAGCGCCACAAAAAAGGCGACCGCGCCAACCCAGGCAGAGCCGACGTGGAAATAGAAGATGCGCTGCACGTTGCCCATCGTGCGCTCCACCGGCGCGTAGAAGAAGACCATCGCCAGCGCAATCAGCAGGGTGACGGCCGTTGCCCAATTCAAAATGCGAATATTACGATCCAGACGGGTTGTGTTCATACATCTACCTCTTCATGGATGTTACAGGATTTACGATTAACGATTTACGATTCAAGATTCTACCACGTAATGATACGTAACAAAACCGGCCGTTAACATGAGTAAATCATAAATGATGACGATGGAAATGGGGCCGCGCACCTCATCCCAGGCCGGTAATTGTGGGAACATATAGGCAGCGACAGCAATGGAAGCGGGCAGCACCAGTGGCAGCGACAGCGGCAGCAGCAGCACCGGCAGCAGCACTTCGCGGGTGCGCGTCTGGATGGTCATGGAGGTGACGATGACCCCGGCGGCCACGTAGCCAATTGTACCCAGCATCAGGATCAAGATGACCTGCGGCCGCCAGAAAGGCTTGTTAAAGAAAATAATAAAAATGAAGATCAACGCCACTTCCAGCGCCAGTGAAAAGAGGGAGACGCTGATCACTTTGCCCGCGTAAATGGCGCTGCGCGCAATTGGGGACATCAGCACCGCCTCCATCGTCTGGTTTTCACGCTCGATTGCCAGAGAACGATTTAGCCCCAACGTGCCCGCCAGCAAAATGGTAGACCAGAGCAGCCCGGTGGCGACTTCGCGGGCGGCCGCCAGGTTGGCTTCCAAAGCAAAATTGAACATGATGACGCTGACCAGGGAAAACATGATCATGACGCTGATGGTCTGGCGCGTATGCTTTTCGATTTGTAAATCTTTCCAGACCACAGCCCAGGTTGCCGCCCAGAAGGAAGAGAGTTGATCGCGATTATTCATGCTTTTTACGTCCAGTGTGCGCTGCGTAGAGATCTAAAAATTCGGTGGGGGTGGTGTGTTGACTGTGGATGTCGGCGACGATTTTGCCCCGATTGAGGATGAGAACGCGGTCGCATAGGTCCAGCCCATGTACCAGGTCGTGGGTGATCATGAAGATGGTACGGCCGTTCCCCCTCTCCCGCTCCAGCAAATCATCCAACAACTGCGCCGCGTCTTGGTCAAGTCCCGTATAAGGCTCGTCCAGCAGCAGCACGTCTGGTTCGTGCAAGGTGGCGCGGGCAATGGTCAACCGCTGCACCATCCCCCGCGAAAACGTGCTCACCGGGTCGCGCTGCCGCGCCCACAAACCTACCGTTTTCAACGCTGCGTGTACGCGCGCTTCCTGATTATCCAGCCGGTAAAGACGGGCGAAAAAGGAGAGATTCTCAGCGGCCGTCAGGTCGCCATAAAGCAAAGCCTGATGCGACACCATGCCGATATGCCGTCGTACTTTGTCTGCCCGCTGCGGCAGCGGCCAGCCGCCAATAGCCACGTCACCAGACGTTTGCTTGACCAAAGTGGCGACAATGCGCAGCAGCGTACTTTTGCCGGCGCCATTGGGTCCGACCAACGTCACAAATTCCCCTTGAGCAACGTGCAGGTTTACGCCACGCAAAACGGGATTGAGGCCGAAGTTCTTTGCCAGGTTATGAATTTTAATCATGAGGCGTAATTGTAAGCGTTGCCGGGATGATAACAAGTGGTTGCCGAATCTGTAGTTAATTTAGTACAATTTTGCTGGACATAATATTGTATTGTTATGAAACGGTATTTTATGCTAATATCAGGCAACCGCGAAACCAATCAATCATACATTTGATTTCTTGGAAAAATCGGATGTCTAACCCACAAAGATGAAAATATCGTTTACACATTAGAGCAATCAGATGAGTGAAAATCCCCCCCGTGCCCAAGTTTTAGGGAAATTGATACAAGATGCGCGTGAACATGCCGAGCGTTCTATCGCGGATTGTGCTCAGGTTTTGCGCACAACGCCAAAAGTTTACGAAAAAATAGAGCAGGGAGAACATTCGGTTTCCTTGCCAGATTTGGAAGTGTTGGCGCTCTATTTGCAGGCGCCAATGGGATACTTTTGGGGTAGTGAAATCTTGAGGGAGAAACCGCACATTGATTATGCCAACCTGGCCGCGCTGCGCCACCGGGTGATTGGCGTCTTGCTGCGCCAACAACGGTTAAAAGAGCGGCGCTCGGTGCAAGACCTGGCGGATGAATTAAACGTGCCATCACGCCGCATTGAAGCGTATGAATCAGGGGAGGAGCCAATTCCTTACCTGGAACTAGAGGCGTTGAGCAAATATTTGAACGCGCCGGTGGACCATTTTTTAGACGCGGAGCGTGGGCCATTGGGCCGCCATGAAACGGAAATAAGCCTGCTGAAGCAGTTTTATGCACTGTCGCCGGAATTGCAGGCTTTTCTTGCCAATCCGCAAAACAGTGTGTACCTGGAGACGGCGCAGCGTCTGAGTATCATGGATGTGAAGCAGCTGCGCCAGATTGCGGAGAGTATTTTGGAAATTACGTGGTAAACGGCAAAAGTCAGATGTCTGTAATAGGGTGAAAAATGGCAGCGAACTTGCTGCCATTTTATATTGTAGGAAAAAAGGGCATAACCAGGGCTATGGATGCTGAAGAACAAAAAACTGAAGGGATGCGTTTGTTTCAATTGGGCGCTTACGACGAGGCGGTGACCGCATTTACAACGGCCGTTGCCGCCTATGCCAACGATGATGATGCTGCCGGGCAAGGGGAAATGCTCAACAATATCGGCGTCATTCGCCGTTTGCAGGGAAAATGGGAAGAAGCGCAAACGGCGCTGAATGAAGCGGCAGCCCTCTTTGTGCAGGCCGGCGACCGCAACCGGCAGGCGCAGGCGCTGGGCAACCTGGGGGACGCCTATGCCAGCCGGGATCGCGCCGAAGCAGCCCGCTGTTATAGCGACGCCGCGCAATTATTTGCCGAAGATGGAGATCGGGAGAAACAGAGCCAGGTATTGCGCGCCCTCAGCCTGATGCGCTTGCGACAGGGTCGTTTTGTGGAAGCGATGCTGCGCATGGAAGAAAGCCTGACCGCGCGGCCGCGCCTGGGCGCGTTTCCCTGGCTGTTTCGGGGGATGCTGCGCTTTGCCTTAAAATTGTTTGGCGCGCGGTGAATCGGTAATCGCTGTTCAGTAATCAGTAAGCGGTAAGCGGCGCTGTCTATGAGTGAAACCAGTTCTTCATCTTCCCAATTGCCCTGGCGGATTAAGTTCATTTATGGGCTGGGTGATTGGGGGACTTCGTCGGCGACCGTAGCGCGCAATGCATTTTGGTTTGTGTTTCTGACGAATGTGGTGGGGATTGGGCCGGCGGCGGCGGGCACGGCCGTCCTCATCGGCCGTATTTGGGACAGCATCAATGACCCGCTCATTGGCACGATTAGTGACCGGATGAATACCCGTTGGGGGCGACGACGGCCGTTTCTCCTCTTTGGCGCTATCCCCTTTGGTATTACCTTCTTTTTGCTTTTTTATGTACCCCCGCTTGACACGGAGCTGGGGCTGGTTATTTACTACAGCTTTGCCTTCCTCCTGTTTGACACGCTGTACACCCTGGTCAACGTGCCCTACATTGCCCTCACGCCGCAGTTAACCGACGATTATGATGAACGCAGCAACCTGGCGGGCTGGCGCATGGGCAATTCCATTCTGGCGGCGCTGATTACCGGGGGAACTTTTACGCTGCTGGCCGAGGATGTGTTTGGCGCCTGGTTTGGCGGCGGGATGGAGGGGATTCGCTGGGGGTATGGCGTGACGGCCGCGCTGTGGGGCGTGATTCTGACGCTGCCTCCGCTGCTGTTGTTTAAGTACATTGAGGAGCCGGCGCATACACCGGATATGGGACCGATACGGCCGTTGCAAACGTTTCGTGAGGTGTTTAGTAATCGGCCGTTTCGTCTGGCGGCGCTCATTTATTTGCTCAGCTTTACGACGGTGGACATCGTGCTGGTGGTCTTTGTGCGCTTTTTGATAGATTATGTGCGCGTGCCCCCCGGCTTCGATAATTTGCTGCTGGTGATCGTGTTGAGCATCGCTTTTATCTCCATGCCGGCCGTCATTCATCTGATGCGCCGCTATGGCAAGCGCAACACGTACATTGGCAGCATGGGCTTTATGGCGGTGGTGCTGTTTATCATGGCGCAGGTTCCGCCGGGAGGGCAAAATTGGATGCTGGTGGCGGCCGTGTTTGCCGGGTTGGGATATGGCGCGGCCAATGCTGTGCCCTGGGCCATTGTCGCCGATGTGGTGGAAGAGGATGAACTGCACAGTGGCAAACGACGGGAAGGGCTTTATGCCGGGTATCTGGTCTTCTTCCGCAAGATGGCCTCCGCATTTGCCATCTTTCTGGTGGGGCAACTGCTGGCGCTTTCCGGGTTTGTGACCAGCACCGGCGGGCGCTTATATGTCGCGCAGCCAGACAGCGCGCTCTGGATGCTGCGCTTTTTAGTAGGCATCCTGCCCGCCTTTATGCTGGTGTTGGCAGTGATGACGGCGTGGCGCTACCCGTTGAGCCGCGAACGTTACCAGGAAATTCAGCGGCAGTTGGCGGAACGACGAGCCGTGAGACGTGAACCGTGAGCCGTAAGCCGTGAGCCGTGAACCGTGAACCGTAAGCCGTAAGCCGTGAACCGTGAACGGACAACGGACAACGGATAACGGATAACGGATAACGGATAACGGATAACCAATGATGCGTATTGACCACGAATTTGACGTTGCGTTTGCCGATGCGTTGGCGCGGCTGGAGTCGTACAACAAACATTTGTACCGGCCGAACACCTATTTGCACAAGTGGTGGGCGCGGCGCTGCGGCAGCACCTTCCGCCTGGTCCTCAAAGCGTTGATAGAGGATGAGGCAGCGCGTGATTATTACACGCCAGGCGGGCTGGAAGGCAAAATCATTCTGGACCCGATGATGGGCGGCGGGACAACCTTACATGAAGCTATCCGCCTGGGAGCCAACGTCATCGGCGCGGATGTGGATCCGATACCCGTTTTGCAGGCGCGCGCCAGTTTATCGGCAATCCCGACAACACAGTTAGCGCAGCAGTTTAGACAGTTTCATCAATCTTTGCGCACTGAGATGGCCGACCATTTTCGTACAACCTGCCCCCAATGCGCCCGCGACGTGGCTTTGTGGTATGTGTTGTACGGTTTGCGTCGGCGCTGCGCGTGTGGGGAAGCGTTGATTGTGGACAGCCTGACACTGCGCCACAATAACGATGGCTCGGTGGTCCATCTGGACCCAACGACCCACGACGTTTGCCTGGACGGGGCTGTGTTTAGCCATGCAGACGCTAAGGAGAAACGGCCGTTACGCGAACGCAGCAACAAAACCTGCCCCACCTGCCACACACCCTACCGCGAAATTTTGGACGCGCCATATTACCAGCGCTATGTTCCCCTGGCGGTCAGCGGCCACTGCCCCGAACATGGTCTGTTTTTCGCCGCCATGCGTCCAAACGATTGGGCCGCCATCCAACATGCCGACGCACAGCGATCTGCAATTGACTTACCCGCCGCAGCGTTTGCCATTGGTCCCGGTTCTAAATCGCGCAGTTTGCATGAACGGCGCATCCACAACTATCTGGATTTATTCAGCAGCCGACAATTGTTGTATTTGGCGGCGGCCATTAGTTGGCTAAATCGCCAGCCAGCGATCCAAGACGAGTTTTCAGTCCTGATACGGCTCAATCTGGCTTTGTTGGTCTCTACAGCACTGGAGTTTAATACGCTGCTGTGCGGCTATAAGGGCTACGGCGCGCGCCGACCGGGAGCCATTCGCCATGCGTTTACCTATCACGCCTACAGCTTTCCGTACACGGCGCTGGAAAACAACCCGCTGTACGGCCGTCGTGCTTCTGGCACGCTGGAAAATTTATTTAACGGCCGTATCCTGCGGGCGCGTCAATGGGCAAAAAATCCGGTAGAACGTCGTCCCATCAGCGGGCGGCGGAGCTGTGCCGTGCCTATCGCCGGGGAGGTAGACGCCGGTACAGAAGTGAGGCGGTTTGACGAATTGGGCGACGGCCGTCGCTTTTTGCTCATCCAGGGGTCTTCCACCCGCCTGAACCTGCCCGACAACAGCGTAGACCACATTGTTACCGACCCGCCGTATTTCGACAGCGTGCAGTACAGCGATCTGGCCGCCTTCTTCCGCGTCTGGCTGCGCCAACTGTTGCCAGAAAATGGCGGCTGGAGCTATGCGGCGGATGAATCGGCCGTTGAACCAACGACCAACGGCAGCGGCGCCGATTACACGACCATTTTGAGCGGGATTTTTGCCGAATGTGTACGAGTGCTGAAGAAGGAAAACGGCCGTCTCATTTTCACCTATCACCATTGGAACCCCAAAGGCTGGGCGGCGTTAACATTGGCCTTGAAACGCGCCGGGTTTAGTCTGGTGAACCGTTACGTCGTCCACGCCGAAAACCTGGCGTCGCGCCACATCGTTGGCCAAAACGCCCTCGTCCACGACGTGATTTTGGTGCTGGCCCCGGCAGCGGCAGGCCATGTAACCCCATGGCAAAACCTGGAGAAGATAAGAACAGGGGATAGTCAAGAATTTTGTGAAGATTGCGGGACGGCCGTTGGCTGGCTGCTCGCCAATGATTACATAGAGGAAGAAGAAATCGCTCATCATTGGCAAACTCTTTTGAGCAATGTGTCAGGTGACGAAGGTATTCGTGTAGAATAGAAGATTATCGTTGAGGCGCGTGGTAAGCAGCATATGACCCTGGAATTTGAAAAACTAACAACCGAATTGCAGCAAATGGCGCAACTGGCGGCCAGGCGTTACCAGTTTCACCAGGAGCGGCTGGACGAGGCGCAGGCGACGCTGTTGGCGTACCGCGAAAACTGGACGGCCGTCACCCGCGCCCTCGACATTGCCGAACAGAAAACTGACCGCAAGCTGTACCGCTCGGCACGGCCGTTTGA
>JACSRF010000312.1 GCA_014879875.1 Anaerolinea sp. | reverse complement strand
AACCGACAAGTTTTGACGGGTTATGTTTTGTGAAAAATCCGTCAAAACAACATTGTTGCACTACTAGCTCCATCTAACAGGTAAGCTTGAAGTAGATACAGCGAAATTGTGATGATTTTGTCACAATTTCCTCAGCCAGAGAGGGGACAGTTGCCCTACTTATCTTAGGTCAGTTGACCCTTCATGTTTGTGACAAACGGCCGTATCCTACCAATAACTATTTACATCACTCCCCGCAAGGGGATAAAAGGAACCCAATTGGAGGTTTGTTATGAGCATGACATTTCGTGAAATATGGACATCGGCCCACGGCATGATTTTCGGCGCCCTTTTTTTACTGGCTTTTGCCGGTGGACTGGCCGGGCTGTACAGTATGCGGCCGGAGTTATTGACGGCAAACGGGATTGCTGAACGGGTGAAGCGCGTCAAACTGGGAACCGGCCTGATGGCTGCTGTGGCCTGGATCACCGTCGTGACCGGCACCTACATCGTTTACCCCTGGTACCGCGCCCCGGCGCCTGAGGGTCTGACTGACTTATCATCGTACCCTCGTTCATTCCTCAAAGCCGATTCAGCCCTTTCTGGCTGGCACACCTTTGGCATGGAATGGAAAGAACACGTTGCCTGGCTTTCGCCCATTTTGGCAACGGTTGTCTTTTACATTGTTTTGAAATATGGCACGCAGCTTGCCGAGAACCGCCAGATGCGCAATATGACGATGGTGATTTATACCCTGGCCTTCATCGCAGCCGCTATTGCTGGTCTGTTTGGCGCTCTTATTACGAAAGCTGCACCTGTAATGTAAGCCGGTTGGCTTAAGGAGAAAAAATAATGACAACTATTAAAGCAACTGATAAAAATGCAACAGCCTTCTTAGCAGAACAAGCGCACGTTTATACGGGTGCAGCAGCAGCAGCATTTATTGCTGGTGGTATTGGCGCCCTGACGCTGGGCTTGATGACGACCGGCGCTGTGATTAGTGAGGGATTGAGCAATTTTCTAAATTGGTGGAATCCGGCCGGGCCGCTGACCGGCAAAACCGGCATCAGCATCCTGGCCTGGCTCATTAGCTGGGCCATATTGAACCACCTTTGGAAAGACAAAGATGCAGACCTGGCCAAAGCATTCACCATTACCTTGATATTGATTGGGCTGGGCTTTGTGATGACTTTCCCGCCTGTATTCGAGGCGTTTGAGTAAACAACATCACGATAAATCAACTGCAAAAGCCCGTTATAATGACGGGCTTTTGTCGTTGTGGCATAATGCTGCTAATGGAACTTCTGCGACAATTCTTTGAGCTTAACCGTACCCTGGTTTTTTTCCTGTATGGCCTGGTCTTCTTTGTAATGGGATTGGCTATCGCCTTGCAATCCCGCCGCCACAGCCGGTTGGAGATGGCGCGGGGACTGGGCTGGCTGGGGGCATTTGGTCTGGCGCATGGTCTGCATGAGTGGGGCGTCATTTTTATCCCGATCCAGGCGGCTTATTTGGATACGGCCGTTATCAGCTTTCTCCTTGTATTACAAGTCATTTTGTTGGTTTTATCGTTTAGTTTCCTTTTCCAGTTCGGCGCAGAAATGCTGCGGGAACGGTGGCTGCGCCTGGTACTGGCCCCGTGGATTGTCACCGTGATTTGGGGACTCTGGTTTGTTATGCCTGGCCTGACCTTTCAACAGAGCTTTGATGCCTGGCATCATCAATCATCCACCTGGGCGCGCTATCTGATCGGATTTCCGGCGAGCTTGCTGGCGGCTTATGGCCTGCGCTACCAGGCAGAACGGCATATCAAACCATTGGGGCTAACGCATATTTATCGTACCTTACAACTGGCCGGGGCTTCCCTGCTGGCCTATGCTTTATTGGGCGGGCTGATTGTCATTGGCGGCGACTTCTTTCCCGCTTCCTGGCTAAACGAGGCTAATTTTGTCACCTGGTTTGGCGTGCCGGCCCCCGTGTTCCGTTCACTCACCGGCCTGGTATTAGCGCTGGCCATCATCCGTGCTCTGGATGTCTTTGATCTGGAAGTAGACGGGTTGATCGAGCAAATGGAAATGGAACAATATTTGATGGCCGAGAGGCAGCGCATTGGCCGGGAACTGCATGATGGCGCTTTGCAGCAGGTGTACTCGGCCGGCTTGTTAATGGAAGCGGCGCGTGGCAAACTAAAGGAGGATACGCCTGCACTGAGCGCAGTCGAAGTGGCCGTTGCCGGACAGCGGCTGGACAACGCCATCACCGCCTTAAACGAGGCCATAGCCAGTTTACGCGCCTACATGGGTGAACTACAGCCCATACCTTCTCCGGTGACTGTGATTGAAGGTCTACGCCAACAGGTAACCGACCCCGGACTAAACGCCCTCATGAAAGTCGTATTGAAGCTGGATTTGCCGGAAACGACGTCATTCACGCCAATCCAGACAAGTCACGTTCTGGCGATTGTCAACGAGGCCTTATCTAATGCCGCCCGTCATGCCCAGGCGCATCGTGTCACCCTGCAAGCCGTACAAAAAGATGGACAATTTCAACTAACTATCGAGGATAACGGCCGTGGACTGCAAAATCAGTCCGGCGGTCACGGGCTGCGCAATATGCGAGACCGGGCACGGATGTTGGGTGGCAGCCTGACGGTGACATCAGAACCGGACAAGGGCACGGCCGTTTACTTAGCCATCCCCTTGGAGACCAAATAATGAGCGAAACGGTACGAGTGTTGGTCGTGGACGACCACGAAGTAGTGCGCCTGGGGTTGATCACCTTGCTGGAAGACGTCGCCTGGATTCAGGTGGTCGCTCAGGCAGACAGCGCTGAAGATGCGCTGCTCGCCGTGTCTCAACACCACCCGGATGTTGTCGTGATGGACATCCGCCTACCGGGCGACAGCGGCATAGACGCCTGCCAAAAAATCACCAGCCGTTGGCCGGACGTCAAAGTGGTCATGTTAACTTCGTATGGCGATGACGCCTTGATCTTCCGTGCCATCCAGGCGGGAGCGTCTGGTTACATTTTGAAACAGGTAGGCACGCATGCCCTGATCACAGCCATTGACGCTGTGCGTCGGGGCGAGGCCCTGCTCGATCCCATCGTCACGCAGCGGGTGTTAGCCAAAGTGCGCCAGGGTGAGGCGGAGAGGCAGGCGACTGCCTTTAAAGATTTGTCGGAACGAGAGATGGAAGTGCTGGCTCTCGTCGCTGAAGGTAAATCCAACGTAGAAATTGCGCAAGAGATGTCGCTTGCCTCAAAAACGGTGCGCAACCACGTCAGCACGATCCTCTCTAAACTGGGTCTGACCAACCGGATCGAAGCCGCTACCTACGCCGTCCGCCACGACATTGACCGTCACCTACCGGGGCGCGATGCCTAAGGGCAGGCATTCCTCCCACGATTCTTCGTTTTTCCTCTTGCAGAAACAGTTTTGGCGGTTTATAATATCGAAGTTCGATAACGGTAGACGATATTATGAATGCTTCACCAGATACAAAAAGCCAACGGCCGCCAGCACTTTTCAAGCTGAACTCGGCCTGGCTGATTGTGGGTGGGGGCCTTGCCTGGCTACCTGTTAAGTTTTTGAGGAGCGTTATGGACATCATGGAAGCGATTCTTCTGGGTATCGTGCAGGGCTTTACTGAATTCTTACCGATTTCCAGTTCTGCCCATCTGGTGCTGATTCCCAGCTTATTTCAAATGCCGCTGCCGGATTTGAGCTTGATTGGATCGGTACATTTGGGCACGCTGCTGGCTGTGATGATCTACTTTCGGAATGACTTGTGGCTGATTGTAGTGGCAATGGGGCAGGGGATCCGCCTCCGCCAACCGCTGGCTGCGCCTGATTCGCGCCTGGGCTGGTACATTCTGTTGGGTTCTGTTCCCGCAGCCACAGCCGGGTTGCTTTTGGGGCCGTTTTTTGAACGGACGTTTAGCCGGCCGCAGGCCGCCGCTGGTTTTCTGCTGGTAACGGCCGTTCTGCTTGTAACCGGCGAACGTATGTTATCGGGCAAAAAGCAAGTTGGGCAAGTGAGCTGGCCAGATGCCCTGGTCATCGGGTTGTTTCAGGCGTTGGCGCTTTTCCCCGGCATATCCCGCAGCGGCAGCACGATGACGGCCGGTTTGTGGCGCGGCTTAGACCGGCCCACGACCGCCCGGTTTAGCTTTCTGTTGGGCATTCCGATTACGTTAGGCGCCGGTTTAGCAACGACTTTGAACATGTTCGCTGCTTCGGCGAAACCCGTTCACGCTGCCGTTCTGATTGTTGGCTTTTTGACGGCCGGTATTTCCGGCTATTTTTGTATCCACTTCTTGTTAACCTGGCTGCGCCGGCACAGCTTTTATCTCTTTGCCGGTTACTGCGCTGCTTTTGGCGTTCTGTATCTGTGGTTGGCAGGGGCAGGGTGATTCGAGGTACCGTAAACCGTTATCTGTAAACGGAATACGCAATACGTGGAGAGAGTGATGATTGCTTATCTTGTTGTTTGTCTGGTGGCGCTAGTCGTTGCCGCCTTAACGCTGTTTTCTGGTTTTGGGCTGGGTACGCTGCTCATGCCTGCCTTTGCCGTTTTCTTTCCCATTCCCGTGGCAGTGGCGGCAACGGCCGTTGTCCATCTGGCCAACAACCTGTTCAAAGTGGCGTTAATCGGCCATCAGGCGGATTGGCGCGTGGTCAGCCGCTTTGCCATCCCCGCTGCAATAGCCGCCATGATTGGTGCCTGGCTGCTGAGTCTCTTTGCCGGCATGCCCCCTTTGTTTGTGTATGACGTGGGGAATAAGGTACATGAAGTCACGGTGGTCAAACTGGTTATCGGCGTCGTTATCATCTTCTTCGCCCTGTTTGACCTCTCACCGCGCCTGAGCAAGATCACCTTTGATCGCAAATATCTCTCATTCGGCGGCGCATTGTCCGGCTTTTTCGGCGGGCTGTCCGGCAACCAGGGGGCGCTGCGCTCCGCATTCCTGCTCAAAGCGGGGTTAGAGAAAGAAGTTTTTATCGGTACGGGGGTGGTAACGGCTGTGATTGTGGATGTAGCCCGGCTGCTGGTTTATGGCCTGATTTTTTATACGGCTTCCTTTGCCGCGTTAGAATCAGACGCCGTTGGCTTGGTGATTGCAGCTACGCTGGCCGCGTTCGTCGGTTCCTACCTTGGGCGGCGCTTGCTGAAGAAAGTTACTTTGCGCACAGTACAGCTCATCGTTGGTTATATGCTCGTCTTACTTGGCATCGGTATTGGCGCTGGACTTATATAATCCAATTCTTGCTTGAAAAAGGATAAATCAATGAAAAAACAATTTAAACCTTTGGTGATTATAGTTGGAATCATAGCCGGCATCAGTCTGTGGTGGCGTTATGCTGCTCGCCGTCGTTCACTTCCCTGCCCGCCCTGGTTAGACTGGATGCTGGAAAATCGTTATGTAGAAACTGTGGCCAACAGCCAGGCCATCGTCGAACGGTTGCATCTACAGCCGGGTATGTCTGTATTGGATGTGGGCTGCGGACCAGGCCGAGTGGCAATACCGGCCGCAAAGCACGTTGGTCCTGATGGAATAGTTGTGGCTTTGGATATGCAAGCGGATATGTTGCAGCGGCTGCGAAAGCGAATGACTGAAACTGGTGTAACTAACATCCACCCTCTTCATGCCGGTATCGGCGAGGGCAAAGTCGAGATCGGCGTCTTTGACAGAGCCGTTTTGGTGACCGTCCTGGGAGAGATTCCAGACAGAGAAGCAGCGCTGGCCGAAATTTACCAGACGCTTAAACCGGGTGGTCTCCTCTCGGTGACTGAATTCATCCCTGATCCGCATTACCAGAGTCGGGAAACGGTGCGGCGGCTGGCTGCAGCGGCCGACTTTAGGGAACAGGCCAGTTTTGGTAACTGGCTGGCTTTTACCTTGAATTTTACCAAATTTGCCAAACCAGATGATACATGACATTTATCACTTGAAACGGCTGAATAATGCCGCTATTATATTACCAAACAATATCGAAACCAGATAACGAACAACAATAATGATACGCGATTTTTTCCTCGGTTTTATCAAGATTCACATCCTTTATCACGCATCACAAGAAGCGATTTACGGCCTGGAAATGATTCATGAGTTAGCGCATCATGGCTATGATTTGAGTCCGGGAACTCTGTACCCCATCCTGCACCGGCTGGAAGAGCAGGGGTACATGGTGTCGGAAAAACAAGTGGTTGAGGGCAAAGTGCGCAAATATTACACGGCCACGCTAGCCGGTGAGGAAATGTTAGCCAAAGCCTATGCCCAGGCGCGGGAACTGTTTCGAGAAATTTCCCACAGTGGAGCTGAAGGAAGTTGAGCGTGATCAGAGCTTGTGATTCGTAAACTGAGAACGTAAAGGAGGCGCCCGACAGATACGAGATAAAAATAACGACTTCGAAATACGGTGACTTAAACTTACAGAACTAGGAGGCTTTTCAATGAAAAGAAAATGGTTCTGAATGACGTAAATCTGTAACCGCCTTATGAACAAAGAGGCAGCAGGTATTCCTGTTGCCTCTTTTTACGTAACGGGCAGCACGATCGTGAAGGTGCTGCCTTGATTGGGGCCAGGACTGGTAGCAGTGAGACGGCCGTTGTGCGCCTTCACCAAATGTTTACTGATGGTCAGCCCAATGCCGCTGCCACCGCCAGCCCGCGACCGGGACTTATCCACCCGGTAAAAACGCTCAAAGATGTGGGGCAGTTGATCGGCCGTGAGGCCAATGCCGGTGTCGGTAACGATAATCAGTAAACAGTGATCAGTATTCGGTAAACAGTGTTCACTCTTGGTTGATAACTGATTACTGATAACTGAACACTGCACGGTGACGCGGCCATCGGACGGGGTGTATTGCAGCGCATTGCCCAGTAGATTGAGCAGCACCTGGGTCATCCGTGCCGGGTCCACAGTGATCGCCGGCAGGTCGGGGGGAGTATCGGTGTTTAAGGATACTTGCTTGTCGGCAAACTGGGGTCGGAGACGAGAAACGGCCGTTTCTACCAAATCTGCCGGGTTTATTGGCTCTTTTTCCAATTGAATTTGTCCTGCTTCAGCTCGGGACAGCTCTTCCAAATCACGCACCAGCCGCTGCAAGCGGTTTGCTTCTTGTTCAACACTGGCAAATGTTTCCGGCTCCGGGCGCAGCACGCCATCTTGTAACCCTTCCATGACGCTCTTGATGCTGCTGAGTGGGGTACGCAGTTCGTGGGCCACATCGCCAATAAGCTGGCGGCGGCGTTCTTCCGTTTGCGCCAGTTCGTGAGCCATGCGGTTAAAGGAGCGGCCCAGTTCAGCCAGTTCATCTTCACCGGTCACCTGGACGCGCTCATCATAACGGCCGTTGGCGATGCGCTGGCTGGCCGCTTTCATCTCCTGTACCGGCTTGATGATGCGCCGGGTGATAAAGGTGCTGACGAGAACGGCTGTGACAAAAGCCAGAGAGGCGGCAACGAACAGCACTTCATTGATGGCCTGGGTAAAATTCTCCGTCAGGTCGGTCATCATCCCCATGCTGCTGCCCATCATTGGAGCCATTTCTGCCATGTGGCGGTTAATCGCGGTTGGGGTGTGCAGTTCGGCCGTTACAGCCAGTGAAACCACGCCTACAATGATGATAATTACGTAGGAAATA
>JACSRF010000617.1 GCA_014879875.1 Anaerolinea sp. | reverse complement strand
TGCAGGTGAATACTTCGTCGTTCAATATGGTGCTTATCGAGTAAGCAGCAACAGTTCCCTCATTCTCAACAACAGTGTCATCACCGAGACCAAAACCAGCGGCATTCATGTGGCCAGTGGCTCATCTGTCACCGTCACCAACAGCCTCATCGCCAATGGTAACACCAATGGGATTAGAAGCGACAACGCTGACCTGATGGTAAACAACAGCGTTATCCAGAATGTCAATGACAATGGGATTTACCTGGGAGCGGGGGCAAATGTAACCATCGTTAACTCTCTCATCCAAAACAACAATTCCAACGGTATCTTTGTAAGTGCAGCCACTTCAGTTCTTGTTTCTAATGGCACAACCATAATTGGAAACCTGGCTACGGGTATTAGAGTAGATAACGCCGGACAGGTAACACTAACCGATACGACAATTCAAGATCATATAACCTATGGCATTCAAGTGACAAACGCCAGCCCTATTATTATTTCTTCGACGATTGCGCACAATGGCTATGGCGTCTATGTGGCAAGTGGTTCGCCGACAGTCACAGCCTCTACATTGGCACACAATAACCGGAACATGGTTGTCCAATCTGGTACGCCGCTCATTCAGAGTAATCAGTTCATAAGTAGTGAAGGAGAGAACTCGTCGCAGATAACATTCCAGACAACACTGATTGACAATAATTTCTGGGACACTCATACGCGCCAAATAGAAGTGGTAGGAGGGCCTCTTCCAGCCGACATGAGCTGGACGGGGCAGCAAGGATTGGTTTCCTATCTGGTGGTAAACAATGATGTAGTTGTGCCGCCGGAGGTGACGTGGACAATTTCGGACAGTCTGGGTATTCAGTTCGACTATGGCCTGGGGGCGCAGATTCAGGGCAACCTGGTGGTCAGCGGCACGGCCGTTTCCCCCGTCACTTTCTCTGGCCCCCAACTGTTCACCTACCCCATCGCCGGTGATTGGGATGGCCTCACCTTTGCCGCCGGCAGCCAGGGCCGCCTGACCAACGCCGAAATCGCCTATGCCCAAACTGGCCTGACCATCGCTGGGGATGTGGACGTTTACACCGGCACGGTGACAGCCTCGGCCGGGGATGGCATCCTGGTCCAGCCCGGCGGCAGCCTGTCGCTGGCCAATGCCACCATTGCCGCCAACGGTGGCCTGGGGCTGAATAACCAGAGCGGCGTTTGCGTGGATGCCCGCCATACCTGGTGGGGACACGCCTCCGGGCCGCAAGACAGCTTCCCCGGAGCGGACGCCTGCGGCCAGGGCGGGACAAACGGCGGTCAGGGCGACGCCGTCAGCGCCGACGTGTGGTATTCTCCCTGGCTCGCGACAACGGAACCAAATGATGGCTGGCTGCAAGCGGCCGTGCTCAATCCCGGCGTCCACACCTTCCCCATTCATTCCGAGCAAGACATAGATTGGTTCCGCATCCCCGTCACCACGCGCAACGCTTCCATCACCGCTACCCTCAGCGGCCTGACAGAGGATTACGACCTCTTCCTGTTCAGCAGCCTGGAGCGGGAGCGCGGTCAGCTTCCCGGTCAGGTGGCCGACCTGCCTCGCCTGATGAACCTGGGCGAGATTGACGCCGACGGTCAACTGCTCAGCCTGCCGCGCTTGATGAATCTGCCCCGCTTGATGAATTTACCGCGCCTTATGAACTTGCCGCGCTTAATGAACCTCCCGCGCCTGATGAATTTGCCCCGGCTGATGAACATGGGCGGGCTGCCGGGCACAACGCCGGAGTCTCTGGCTGCCAACACCTACAACCAGTCGGGCTGGTATTACCTGCTGGTGCAGGGGCATAACGGCGCATTTTCCAGTCAGCCGTACACCCTCACCGTCACCATCACCCCCGGCCCATCCAGCCAGAACGACAACTTTGTGCTGCCCACCTTCACCCCGCCGCCAACCGATGCGGCCGTCAACACCCTCATCATCACCCATCGCGGCCGGTTACAAAGTCGTTTTGGCGCGACGGCCACGAATGCGTTAATGGCAAAACTGGATGACCTGGCGGCGGACACGGCCGTGAACGGCGTCGTCATTGATCTGAACACCTACCCGGGCGTGGCAGCTGCTTATACGTTGTGGAACCAGGAGCTGACCAACCCGGCGCGCGCCAATTACGTCGCCGCCACCGTTAAGGCGCTCCTGGTTACCCTGCGCACCGCCTACCCCAACCTGCAATACCTGGTCATCGCCGGCGACGATGGCATTGTTCCCTTTTACCGCGTGCCAGACGAAGCCACCCTTTCCAACGAGTTGGAGTATTACTGGCAAATTGAACCGCTGCCGAACAGCCCGGTCGCCGCCGCCATGTGGGAAAGCTACTTCTTCAGCGACGACTTTTACGCCAGCTACGGCGCCGCGGCAGCCTGGCGCGGCCGTAATCTCTATCTACCGGACCTGGCTGTCGGCCGCCTGGTGGAGACGCCAGCAGAGATGACCGCCCTGGTAGACGCCTTCCTGACCTCCCCCAGCACGACCATCAACAGCGGGCTGGTGGTCGGCTACGACTTCGTCATTGACCAGGCTGAGGCTATCCGGGATGAGTTGGTCGCCGCCGGCCTGAACCCAAACACCCTAATCGGCGACGGCTGGACGGCGGCGCAGTTGCAGTCGCTTTGGCTGGATATGGCTCACGACCTGGCTTCAATTAACGGTCATTTTGACCACAATACAGCCGTGCCCGCCAACACCTCCGCCGGCGTCCTCACTGCCACCGACTTGCTGAACGCGACAACCGACCGCCGCGGCGCATTGGATTTCAGCGTCGGCTGCCGCAGCGGTCTCAGCCTGCCGGATAATCAGGTGTCGGCCAACGGCCTGGACTTCAGCCAGGCGCAGGCAGCGCAGGGAGTTAACTGGCTGGCGAACACCGGCGCCGGTTATGGCGACCGGGATGAAATCGCCTATTCGGAACAGTTGACGTTGATCTTCATCAACCGCCTGCGCCAGGGTATGCCCATTGGCCATGCCTTGCGCCAGGCCAAAGCCGTTTACTTCAACCGCACCGGCGTTCACGGTTTTACCCCTTACGACGAAAAGGTGTTAAGCCAGATGACGCTCTACGGTCTGCCCATGCTCAACGTCTCCTTCCCGGCCGGGTTTGTTCTGGATGAACCGGCATGGCTGCGGGAAGAAACGGCCGAATCCCCCCTGGCGCAGCGCTATTTCACCACTGCCAACAACCTGACCGCGCAGCAAATCGCCTTTAGCCTGCCCCTGTCTATGACCACCCGGGTTGATGGCAGCTACTTCCACGTCAACGAAGAGGTGCAGGTCACGCCAGGCATGCCCATCCTACCCCTTACCAGCGTCACGGTGACACTGCCGGGGGAGATGGCGCGCGGCGCATTTTTTGAAGGTGGCCTGTACCAGACCTTCACCGGCTTTGACCCTGTTGTTTCCCGCTTAGTGACGGACACAACCGACAGTATGAATGAGCCGCCATATCGCTTTACAGCCTGGGCGCCGTCGGTGTGGGATATGGTTAATTCAGTGCAGACGCCAGAAGGGTTGCAGCAGCGATTGGTCATTGTGCCGGGGCAGTATCAGGCGACCACGGCCGTTACCGGCACCATGAACGTCTTTACAGCCATGACCTACACCGTCTACTATTCATCCAGCCTGGACGTATTCCCGCCCGACATCTGGCGCGTGACTGATGCATTGATCGGCAATAATCGAGTCGTCACCGCTACCATCACCGACCATACCGGTCTGGCGCGGGTAGCGGCGGCTTATACGACTGGTGATGGGCAATGGCTGGTGGTGGAGATGACGGCCGTGCCTGATACCGACCAGTTCACCGTCAGCCTGCCGGACGCCCCAACCCTCATCTACTTTGTGCAGGCGCTGGACAACGCCGCCAACGTCGCTGTGGCCGATTACAAGGCGTATTATCACGGGCCTGGCGGCGGGCCGGTGGATACGGCCGCGCCAGTGACACAGCTGCATACCCAACCGGCGCAGCCCAACGGCACTCATGGTTGGTTTATCACCCCCATCACCATCACCCTGACCGCCAACGATGATTTGTCCGGCGTGGCTTACACGCAGTACCGCTTGCAGGATGGCGCATGGCTGACCTATACCGCGCCATTTGTGTTGACGGACGAAGGGGCAACGGCCGTTGCCTACCGCAGCGCTGACCTGGCCGGGAATATCGAAACAGCGCAAACACAGACGGTAAGCATTGACAGCCTCCCGCCCACGACCATCGCATCCATTGACCGGGCTGCCCTCAGTGGCGAACCGGTCACAGTCACCTTAACGGCCGTAGACGCCACTTCCGGCGTCGCCTTCACCCGTTACCAGGTGAACCAGGGCGTCTGGCAGACGTACACGCTGCCCCTGGCGTTGACCGTCAGCGGCAGCCTGACGCTCACTTTCCACAGCGCCGACCTGGCCGGGAATGGGGAAGTGGCGCACACCCTGCTTATCACACAGTCCGATACGACCGCGCCACAGACAACGGCCCTCATCACGCCAACGGCCGTTAACGGCTGGTACAACACGCCCCTCACCGTCACCCTGGTTATCAGCGATGCCGGGTCCGGGGTCGCCGCCACCTACTACCGTTGGGGACAGGCGAGCTGGCAACTTTATAGCGTCCCTTTTGCCATCCTGGCCGAGGGCGTCTGGGCGCTGGACTACTACAGCATAGATGTCCAGGGTAATCAGGAAATCACGCAGACGCAAACCATCTCCCTGGATATGACCGCGCCGACCTCGACGGCGAATGCGCCAACGGCCGTTGCCAGCGGCGTCATCACTATCACCTGGACGGCCGCCGATACGTTGAGTGGACCCGATAGCGTCTGGTTATGGTTCAAATTTGGGCTGACTGGAATATGGCAACGCAGTTCCCTGCCATTCCAGACCGGTGACAGTGGCCTGTTTCCCTTTGCCACGGCTGACAGTCCTGGTACTTACTGCTTTGCTACCCAGGCGCGCGACATGGCCGGGAATGTGGCCGCCGCCCCGACCGGCGCCGGAGATGGCTGCACGGAGTATAGCGGCGCTGCGCCAGGGTACGTTGTTTATTTACCGGTGGTGCGACGGCCGTGAGGAAACCGGGAATTGCCATCCTGAATTTGTAAGTAAATTCGTCTGTCATGATGATCCTGCTTCTCCGTACTGGTTAGCTCGCCGCGGATCATGAACAAGAGAGGTTTGTCTTCAATGCCGGGGCATTGCCCCTATTGGGGACAGGGGAACTGTCCCGGCGTGAGTTCTGTTTCTGGCAGTTGCGCGGCGATGTCGGTAACGGCCGTGGCGATGGCTTCGGTAGACATGCCCCTTATTTTTTTCCTATTGCCCGCAGCGGGCAAAAACCCGACAAGGGAATGGGTGTGCGGAGTGGCAAACGGCCGTCAATCCTTATATGATGGGTAGGATTGGATTGAGCGTTGGAGACGTTCCATGAAAAACGCCCGACTACCCGACAGCTACCTGCCCGTACCAGCCGCGCCTACAGCGCCGCCCTGCGCCATTTGTCCCCATTGTGGCGGGGTCGTTGTCCTGCGCCGGCGCAAGGGGATGAACGACGACCCGGTAACGTATTTCTGGCGGCATCAGGATAATCGTAACCGCTCGTGTAACGGCCGTAACCATCCACTGCAATCCAGATAGCCTTCCTGACAGCATATTCTGGTATCATGGAGACAGGTCAAGCGATTGTAGCCGTGACTGGCGCCATTGCTTAGGACGCGGCAGAGGAGGTTTCCCATGCGTACGCGACTTGGTTGGCTGCTCATAGCCCAATTATCCCCTTCCTTGTGCTGCTCTTAACCCTGCCTGCCCTGGCCCGTCCTGCCGATATCCGGGACGTGGTCATCGCCGAAATAGCCTGGATGGGCACAACGGCTGTTTGCGCAGTCTCATCACCTTACTCGAAGAGGGCGAAGGACAGGGCTACGCTGCCTGGCGGGTTGCTCAGTGGAAAGATTATTCTGTAGCATCGAACGGCCGTACTCAGCCAACACCGTGAGCAACTGGCCGTTGTCTGTCATCATTCCTCTTCTTGGCGTGCTTTTTCAGAAATTACCCGCAGGTCCAGTTCTGGAATAGGCCCCGAAAGCCAGAACCGCTCGTCCCAATCATTTCCCTCGCGATGCAGCCAATGGGCGCTCACGGGAATCACACGGGCGGGATTAAACACCAGGATTTCATCAGAATCCCAGTCGGCAAATGACCGGTTGCCAATGGCGTCATAACCATGTCGCTTCACTTCGCCATGCAACCGCGAGAGCCGCAACCACGTGCTTTGATACCGGACAACCCTGCCCTTACGAGGTTGCAAACCAGTTTCCTTATGCTTGCGTTGCGCATGCATCAGCACATAACTGCACAGGTGGATCAATTCCTTCTGCGTCAACTGCTTATTATGTGGAATAGCCCGATGAAAATGAGGCCCCAGGTCCAGCATCTCCTGGCCAAACTCGCGACGCAGATAGGCAATGATGCCCCGGTCATACGTGTTGTCAATCCATAAGATGCGTGTACCGGGCTGCAGTTGGCAGACGATTACAAAATCCGGCATCCACAGCGCGGCCGAACTCAGGTTTTGTGCCAGGTACATAATGGGCAAATAGATAATCTGATCCTGAAATTCATCCGCGGCGGATGTCGCTCATGAGGAGACAGCCATGCTGCGTTCAGCTTTTAAGGCTTGCAAGCGCAAGACGACGGGCGGGGGATTTCGCCGTTGGGCTTCTCTGGCCGCTTGCCCAAACGCCAACCAATCGGCCATGTATACGTCTAGTTGCGGCCGATTTTGCAGATAATACAAAATGGCGGCATAAACGCTTTCCAAAGAAATTGTCGGATAGCGGGCGGCAATCGCTTCGGCGCTCTGCTCGCGGTAGAGGTAATCGTACAAAATGGTTTCAATCCCAATGCGCGAGTCTTTTATGCGGATATCATCTGGGGCTAAGAAATCAAAATAGGTTTCGATGGACATGATTGTTTCTCCAAATTGGTAGCCTGTTGCCCAGTACGCCTATGTGTCTCTCATAAAATAGCAGAGGCCACCGAATGGCCGCTAGGCTAAATTTAATAGTTCTTTGACTTCGGCCAGGGAGAGACGTTTGGAGCTTTGTTTTTTGACTCGCTGGGTGTGTAGGTAGTCGAGGTAGTCAGCTAATTTTTCTTCATCGAAGAGGATTTCTTTGAGAAATAGGTACTCTTGGTAGGGGATAACGGCGAACATAGCCTGCTCGTCCGCTTTGATTAGTTGAACATGTTCTAACATCTTTATGATCTCCGATATGCCCGACTTCGTGGCAAGACATCAAGTACATCAATAATCCGTATTGTATCATCTCGGTCGAAAAGAACGCGGTAATCTCCGATACGCAGACGATAGGTTGCTTCAAAGTTTACCAACCGTTTGACGTTGGGCATAGCCAAGGGGTTGGCCGCTAATTGCTCTATCTTGCTCAAGATACGGCGTTGGTCATTGGCTGGAAAACGCTTTAGGTTGTTGATGGCTATGTCTGTAAATTCGACTGTATACGCATTTTCTGGTTGAGCCATTGTGGTTCCTATTGTACCAGGGCTGTTCAGTTCTGAAAACATTGCACAATTGAGATCCCCTGTGGTAGCCTAAAAGGCTAAAAAAT
>JACSRF010000524.1 GCA_014879875.1 Anaerolinea sp. | reverse complement strand
GCTGGGCGACGGCGGGGGCGGGCATCCCGGCGGCCGGGGCAGAAGTAGTCGCCAAGGATGGATCGCCGGTCGTAATTTCTACTGAATCAGCCGCCGGGTCGTAATTAAAGATGACCGCTTCCGCTTCGCCGACAGTGAAGGGAATGGGATCCCCCTCGCGGAGCTTCACACCGAGGTCAAAGGCGAGATTTACCTCATAATTGCCGGGTGGGATAGCAGCGGTGATGAATTGGTAGAGGCTGCTACCGCTTGGGTCTTGCAGTTGGGCGAGTCCGCAGTCTCTTTGCCAATCTTCGGCGCAGCCTAGCTCACTCTGAAAGTCACCAACGAGGTGGACCAGGCTGCTGTTGATACTGTCGCTTACCCAGCGCGACTTGTGGTTGTACCAGAAGGTGACGAAGCCATCGGCGGGGACGACCAGTGGGATGTTGGGGCCGTAATATTCGGCGTTGAGGCCGTAGTTGTCGTCCCAGGTTCCGTTGAGGGCGGCTTTGTACTCGTAGGAACCGGCGGTTAGCTCGAAGGTGGCCGTCCACAGGTCATCCTGCGGGTCGTAGGTGAGCATGGTTTCGGCGCAGCCGGTGTTCCAATTGCCGGAACAGCCGAGTTGGGTTTGCAGGGTTCCGGCGATGGTCACGGTATCGGGGTTGGGGATGTTTTCAGGGTCGTCGCGCTGCGCTTGTAGGGCGGGCGCGCGGCTGAGGAGGATGAGCAGCAGCAAGAAGAATGCGAAGAATGCTTTGTGGAAACGGTTGCGGGTTAGCGGAAGTTGGGGTTTCATGGTATCTCCTACAACAAGGATGACGGGCGGGATTTCGCTCGTGCAGTTATGGTGATTGTAGCAGATTGTGATGGGGGTGTCAGGCGGTGGGGTCGAACCAGTTTTCCAGGCGTAAATTGGCGAAATTGGCGAAATCGGCCGTGTTGCGCGTGACAAGGATGAGGTTGTTGGTGGCGGCGATGGCGGCGATTTGCCCGTCGGGAAAGGAGGGTGTGCGCCCTATTTGCATGAGCCGCGCTCGTTCCTGGGCGTGCCAGGCAGCGGCAGCCTGATCGTAGGGCAGAATGGGAATGATGGACATCACCTGTTCATGCAAAAAGCTGCTAAAAGCTGTGCGTCGTATTGAAGCAGGTAAACGCAGCGTGCCAACAAGTAATTCGTGCCACGTTACGGATGTAATGGCGATTTCGCTGTTTCGCGCCTGCCAATATGCGTAAACAAAGGAATCGGGTTGAGGGCGCATGATTTCGGAGACGATGTTGGTATCGGCGAGGTAAATCATGCCCATGGGTTGACCTCCCGCCCTGGCGAACGGTCACGCACATCGGCAAATGGGTCGAAATTTTCATCTTCGTCCCAGGTTTCTACGTCCCACTCTTGCCGCCATTGTTGGTAGGCTGTCCAAAAGTCGCGTTTTGGCCGCTGGGCCAGCAGGTCCTCGTATTCGTTTTGCGACAAAATGACAGCAACGGGTTCGCCGCGACGGGTGACTTGCACCCGCATGTGTTCATCCTCTACCTGGCGGATGAGGGCGGCGAATTGGTTGCGGGCATCGGCGATGGAGCAGGTGATGGTCATGGGTTTACCTCTGCTTAATGGATGAGAGAAGAAGTTCAACTTTTCCTAAAAGTTGAACTTCTTGTGTTGATAGCCATCTATATGGCTATTTTAGAGTGGGGATGACGGGATGTCAAGGTTACGGGTTGTTTGTTTTTTGCCTGTGCCAGAAAGTTGCCAGCAGGGTGGCGGCGGCCAGCAGCAGGGCGGCTAACAGCGTGGGGGAGGCGGGGTGAATGGCGAAGGATTGCAGGGTAACGGCCGTTGGCGTTTGGCTGGAATCTGCTTCCACTGCGCCGGAATCGCAGGCGGCGCCGCCGCGATTTGCGCCATCCGCGCGTACCGCCCCGCGTTGGTCCACGGACACGCCGCCATTGCAGCCGCTCTGCCCATTGGGGATGCGGTTGATGGCCGCGCTGCCCCCGCCGGGCAGGTGGGTGAGGGTATCGCCGCCGTTGTCTGCCAGAGCGCCGAGCAAGGCTGCGGCCGTGCTGTCACCGGTTCCGCCGCTGGGGCAGCCTGTGCCAGCGCCGACGACGTTGTACCCATTGGAGGTGATGTTTACGCTGCTGTTGCAGTCGGCAAGCGTGGCTGTACTGTTATCGGTGTTGCCTTGAACGATGCTGTTTTGAATGGTCGTGTTGGAGTTGGTAAAAATGCCTCCGCCATCCCCTGTCCCGCTGCTGTTGGCATCGGCCGTGTTGTTGGTAATTGTAGTGAAGTTGACGGCAATCGTTCCCGTACCAAAGGCTTTGGCAATGCCCCCCCCGTGATTGTTGGCGGTATTGCCTGAGAGTGTGCCATTGGTCATAGAAATCGCCGCTGTGTTTCCCGTCACATTGATCCCCCCTCCTGTCGTTGTTGCGTTATTGCTCGATATGGTGCTGCCAGTGGCATTCAAAGTACAGGCTGCACAGTGGATACCGCCGCCGTTTTGGGCGTTGTTATTGGCAATAGTGCTGTCTATCAGGGTTAAGGTGGGGTTTGCCGAATCATTTAACAGCCTATTGATCGAGATGCCCCCGCCATTGTTACCCGTTGTATTGCCCGTGATGGTCACGTTGGTTAGGGTCAGATTGGTTCTGCCGGAGTCATTAACTACATCAACCAGAATCCCTCCACCAGCATCGGCGGCAAGTGTACCTGTCACACTTCCCCTTTGTATTGTCAGATTGGACATGTTGACGGTTAAGGTTGTATCGGCAATCGGCCGTGCCTCAAATACGCGGTCGCTCAGGTTGCCATCAATGATTGTCAATGCCTGCCCATTGCCGATGATGGTCAGGTCGCCGGTGATGTCCAGGTCGCCGGTGGCGGCGGCATCTTCGCCGCTGCCGGTGAGCGTGAGAGTAAATGTGCCATCTACGGCAAAAACGATGGTGTCGGCGCCAGCCAGGGCGTTGGCTTCTTGAATGGCGGCGCGTAGGGTGCAGACGCCGCCGGCCGTGGCGCAGACGCCGTTGCCGGGGTTGGCATCTACCGCGTCGGCGGTACTGTTGACGGTGAAGGTGGCGGCATGGGCGGGGCGCGGTGGGGCGAACAAAACGGCCGCTGCCAACAAAATTACAATCCACACCATGCGGCGATATAATTGGGTCATCTTAAAATCCTCCAGGTGAATGGTGAACCATGCAATTAGATGAACTGACGCGAGAGCATTTTGAGTCTTATTTACATAGTTCATTCAAAATATGGGTGACGCCTACCGCTGCGGTAGAGGCCATGCTCATGCAAATTGAGGCTATCCCCTTGCCCCCTTTTCGCCCTCCCTGGGCCGCCGCAGAAGACGCGCCCCGACGTACCCCCTTTTCATTGTTGTTCCGCCTGCCGCTGACGGCGAATTTGCCACAGCGGATGTACCATTTTGAACACGCGCAGCTTGGCGACTTGCCCGATTTGTTTATTGCGCCGATTGGGATGGATGGTAACGGCCGTTACTACGAAGCGGTGTTCAACTAGTTAGACCGATTTGCAACTATTCAGTTACACGGAGTTACACAGAGAAGACACATGGGTAGTTACCACCGATTTTAGAAAATCGGTTTACGCCGCCATTGCAGCAGGTAATGATTGCCATACTCGCCTGCTACCTGAAACCCTAACCGCAAGTACAGTCGCAAGGCATCTTCGTTAAAGCGCAGCACCATGTAGCTGAGCGGCCGGTTGCTGGCTTCCGCTTCGGCAATGAGTTGGTGTAAAACGGCCGTGCCAATGCCCTGGTCGCGCTGTTCGGGCGCGATGGCAATGTCCAGGGCGCGAATTTCATGCGAACTGCGCGCCACATACAAATACCCTACCGGCTCATTGTCCGCCAAAATCAGGTTGTAATCCGCATGGGGAAAGCGGCGTTGGTAATCGGCGCGCTGCGCCTGAAACTGCATCTGCATAAAGGCGGCTTTGTCGGCCGGCGACCAGGGCAGCAGCTTGAACTCATCTTCGCGGGCGGCCGTGTACAGGCGCAGCAAAAGCGGATCATCTTCCGGCGCAATGGGACGAGAGGTAATTGAAGCGTTCATAGACAAAAAGGCTCCCCGCACCCCTTTGCCTGCTTGTGTTTAGGTTAATTTCTGGATGGGAAAACCCCGACCAGGGCAATTTGGAAATTGAGGGTGAGGTAGGGAGATTGGTTGTTGTGTGGTTGGCTGCCGCCGGCGGGGGCGATGCTGTTGGGGTTGGCAGTGGCGTCTGGTGATTCGCTGCTGTAGACAAAAGTCGCTCCGGCTGCTTCGCCTGATAAGAGGTTGTTGACCGGACTTTGGGAATCGGCCGTGCCGGAGTGGACATTGAGGGTGTGGTTATGGGCGGGCATTTGCGATTGGATGAGCGTCACCGTTTCGCTGCCCCCGACCTGCCCCAGCGTATAGTTCGAGAGGCCCGGCCCTTGCCCCATGTGTATGGGCGCGCGGCCGCGCAAATCGGGCAGGGCAAAGGTGGTTTGCCCATTGCCGCCATAGGTCGTGCCGAGGATGGAAAAGAGGGCTGTGTTTTGCGCGATAGGCAGCAGCTGCCCATCGCACGTGGCGTAGCCACGAATGGCAAAATTGCCGCCGAACATGATGATCTGTCCAATATATGGTTCTGTCATAATATTCTCCTGTTTATAGGGGGGATACAAGATGTGGAGAGTGTAAAGGATGACGTGGCATAATGTCAATAACCGCGTTCTCGTTCTACCAGGTTGAGGAGAGGTTCGCCGGCCAGGTAACGACGCAAGTTTTCGGCGAAAAGATCAACGGCGCGGTCGTCGTAGTGGGAGGTGAAGCCGCTGATGTGAGGGGTGAGGATGACGTTGTCCATGTTCCAGAGGGGGCTGTCGGCGGGCAAGGGTTCGGTCTCGAAGACGTCTAACCCGGCGCCGGCGATCCATCCTTTTTTGAGCGCTTTGATCAGGTCTTTTTCATTGATGATGCCGCCGCGGCCGACGTTGACCAGGTAGGCTGTGGGTTTCATTTTGCGGAAGGTGGGTTCGTCGAAGAGGTGTTGGGTTTTAGCGGTAAGGGGCAGGGTGATGACGACGTAATCGCATTCGGCGAGCATGGAATGGAGGGCCTCGCCGGGGTAAATGCGGTCGGGTAGTTGGCCGAGGGGGTCGCCTATTCCGGGGAGGGTGTAGCCGTTGTCTTCGGGATGGCGGGCATCGCGTTTGCTGGCGAGCACTTTCATGCCGAACCCTTTGGCGAGGCGCGCCAGTTCGCGGCCGATGCTGCCGTAGCCAACGATGCCCAGTGTACGGCCGCGTAGTTCGTCGGGGAGGAAGATGTCCCAGCGGGGGCGGGGCCACTCTTTGCGCTCTTTGTAGCTGAACCATTTGGGGACGCGGTGCGCCCAGGCCAGGAGTTGGGTCATGGCGTATTGGGCCATGTTGGGGGCGTGGATGCCGCTGGCGCTGGTGATGAGGATGTCGCTGTGCCAGACGGCCGTTTCCTGTAAATGTTCTACTCCGGCGAAATGTGTCTGAATCCAGCGCAGGTTGAGCGCCTGTTCGGGTCGGGGGACGCCGTTGATGGTATAAAAGATGCTGGCCTGGGTGGTTTTGTCGGTCGGCCAACGGCCGTCGGGCAGGGTGATTTGTTCCAGTTTAATTTGTGATGAAACGGTACGAATTTTATCCAGTAAGTGCGTGGGGAAGTTGGCTGTAATCAGAATGTGGGTCATGTCTTGTACTCCTCGTTAAGCCAGGAAGCCGGGCGTCAGGCGTTGGGCGTTGGGGAACCTCCTGAGGTAAATTCGCGCATGTAAAAGTGTAGCACAAATGGAGGTATGTGGTAGGAGGATGCGACAAGCGGCCCTGTTTGTGCGTATAGCTCGGTGATCAGTGATCAGTGATCAGTGAACAGCGGTAGGCGATTGGTTCCAGAGGGCGTATTTACTGAATACTGATTACATTGACAATGTTAGATTTCATTCGCATCATCGTCTGTGAATGGAATTCACAGACTGAGATTAAGAAGTGCGCTGAAGCGCACTGGGAGACAACCTCTCAACGTGCCTTAAGCACGTTTCTCGTCTCAGCCGCCGAATTCCATTCGGTGGCGACCAGAGGTAGCTAATTTAACATTGTCAAATTACTCATTACTGAGCACGAATTTTAAGAAGAGAAGCGGAGGTATAAGACGATGCAAAGACGAAGTTCGGTTGTTGGTGGGTTGATCATGATTGTGGTGGGGGCGTTTTTCTTGCTGCTGCAATTTTCGCCGTCGTTGGCGGCGCAAATTGATTTTGGACAGCAGTGGCCGCTGCTCATTATTGGTTTAGGCGTGTTTTTCTTATTGGGCGCATTGTTTGGCACGCCGCCATTGGCTGTTCCGGGCAGCATTGTGATGGGGATTGGCGGCATTTTGTATTACCAGAACTTGAGCGGCAATTGGGCCAGTTGGGCGTATGTGTGGGCTTTAATTCCCGGTTTTGTGGGGATAGGCACGATGTTGATGGGGATTTTAGAGAAGAAGGGACGGCGCAATATTCGTGAAGGTGGGCGGCTGGTAGTTGTTAGCCTGGTTTTGTTTGCCGTCTTTTGGACCTTTTTTAATGGGATGGGCACGATTGGGCGTTTTTGGCCGTTACTGTTGATTGGGCTGGGGGTGTGGCTGTTGCTGCAAAATCGGCGCTGATTGCGTGATGCAACTTTCCTAATATCCCTGCGTAATAAAAAGTGATTGGCTAAACAAGATCATAATACCTGATTAAACGATTGGAGGTTTAACGATGGAAAAGCGATTAGTACGTAAACAAGATGACCGGATGCTGTTTGGTGTGGCGGCTGGTCTTGCTGCTTATTTGAACATTGACCCGGTGTTGGTGCGCCTGATTTTCGTGATCATGACGCTGGCCGGCGGCCCTGGGCTGCTGCTCTACCTGGTCTTGCTCATCATTATGCCGGAGGAAGGCGTGATGGATGGGGCGAAGGGCAATGTGTTTGACGAGGAAGAAATTGTAATTAAGGATTAGTGAAACGTTGTGAGCGGCGCGTTCGGGCATCTCCCGCACGCCCGATACCCGAATTGACCGCAGAGACACCCGCCATCAGGCGGGTGTCTCTTTTTCCCTTGTGCCCCCCTCAAAAAAACGTAGAATATGTGTAGTCTTTACCAGTGTTCAACATTGAAATTTTGAATGCCATGACATCATTCAATTCACTGAACGAAGAAGAAACCAGAGTAGCCTTCATTGACCCCGTTTTACAGGCGCGGGGGTGGAACATCCTCAAAGGCACAATGCGGCTGGAACGCACGCCCGGCTATATTTATAAGTATCAGGGCGAGTGGGATCATGGGCCAGGGCGGACGGATTATTTATTGTGTTTACGGCCGTCTCCCGACGATGCCCCTTTACCCGTTGCCGTCATAGAAGCCAAGAAAGTGGACCTGCCGCCCGATCATGGGCTAGAACAGGCCAAAGGGTATGCCAAACGATTTAACGTCCCCTTTGTTTACTCGTCAAACGGCCGTCTATTTGTTGCCTATAACGATGTGACTAAACAGACCAGCACCCCGCAGCCGATGAACGCCTTTCCTTCCCATGATGAGATGCTGGCTCAATACGAAGCGGTACAGGGGATTAGCTTGAGCGATAGGGCTGCCCAACCGCTGCTCACCCATTACGATTTGAGCGACCACACTCCTCGTTATTACCAGGATGCCGCCATTCGTGCTGTGTTGGAAAAACTGGCTAAAGGTGGTAATCGGGCGTTGTTGTCACTGGCAACAGGCGCAGGCAAAACTTTTTTGGCAGTGCAGTTAATTAAACGCCTGGCCGAAGCCGGGCAAGTACGAAAAGTGTTGTTTGTTTGTGATCGAAAAACGTTGCGCGAACAGGCGCATGGCGCTTTCCAAAATTACTTTGGCGATGATGCGCAAGAAGTCGGCGTCGTATCAAGTGATGACAGGGACAAAGCCAAAAAGAATGCCCGCCTTTTATTCGCCACCTATCAAACATTGGATGCTGGTAAGAGAGACGAAGAAGCTAATTTTTTGCTAAACAATTATCCGCCTAACTATTTCAGCCACATCATTATTGATGAGTGTCACCGCTCCGCCTGGGGCAAGTGGTCAGAGGTCTTGGAACGCAACAGCGAGGCGGTCCAGATTGGATTAACAGCCACGCCGCGCACGCTTAAAGTAAAGGAAGACAGCGTCGAAGCCAAAGCGGATTTAGCGGTCACGGCCGATAACGTGGCCTATTTTGGCGAGCCGGTTTACGAATACACGCTGACCCAGGCCAATGAGGATGGCTATCTCGCAGTGGCCGAGGTCGCCCAATTCATCATTGATCGGGATGAACAGGGCTTGACGCCGGATGAGTTAGCCCAACTCAAATTGATTGACGCCAAAACGGGGGAGTCTCTCACGGCCGATGAGTTGGAATTTAAAGCCGGCATCACCAAAAAGGCGTTTGAACATCAACTGCAACTGCCGGGACGCACGGCCGAAATGGCCCGCCATCTGTTTGAACGGCTGCTGATTGTGGGCAAGGGCAATCCCCATCATAAGACGATTATTTTCTGCGTGGAAGATCATCATTGTGATTCGGTGGCGATTGCCTTGAACAATGTGTACCAGGAATGGTGCACCGCCAACGGGCAGTGGCCGGTGGATTATTACGCCTTCAAATGCACGGCCGAAAGCGACGGCAAACAATATCTTGCTGATTTACGGGGCAGCAGCAATTCCCACTTCATCGCCACGACGGTGCGGCTGCTGGATGCCGGGGTAGACGTGCCCGCCGTGCAAAATATTGTTTTCTTCGTCTATCTCAATTCTCCCATCGCCTTTTACCAAATGGTGGGGCGGGGGACTCGGCTGTATGAATCGAAGCTCTTTTTCCGCGTCTTTGATTACACCAATGCCACCCGCCTGTTTGGGGAGAAGTTTGAAACGCCGGATAACGGCCGTACACCCGACATTGACCTGACCCTTGACCCTGACCGGGAAGACCACCCCATTCACGAGCCAAAAGAGCGCCGCCGTATTGTGCGCGTGGAAGGCTTGGGCGCGGTGACGATTGACGACGGTTTGGGCGGGATTGTGGGCGAGCGCGACGGCCGTGACCACATCATTCCCACCGCCGAATATGAAGCGGCCGTTGCCGAACGGCTGCTGGCCGAAGCGCCGACGTTGGACGCTTTCCGCGTTGTGTGGGTGGCCCCGCCGCAGCGCAGCAGCCTGCTGCAAAAGCTGATTGACGGTGGTTACTCCCCCCACGTGCTGCAAGAGTTGAAGAAGATGTACGATTACGATTTGTACGACGTGCTGGCCCAGGCGGGCTACGCCCAACGGCCGATGACGCGGCAAGACCGCGCCCATGCCTTTGTGACGGCCAACGGCGCATGGCTGGCCGGGATGCCGGGGCCGACGGCGGCGACGCTGCAAGCGATTGTAGAGGTGTTTACGGCCAACGGAACCCGTGCCCTGGAAAATGATGAACTGTGGGAGATGCCGCAGGTGTTGGCCGCCGGGGGTGAAAATGCGCTGTTTACCTACGACCCAGGCGTTTTCAATGATGCCAAAGCAAGGATATTTGCCGCATGACTAAACGACGCAAATTGCCTGATGGCTGGCGGTGGTCACAGCTTCAAGAAGTTAGCACCGTTGAAATGGGCCAATCGCCCAAAGGCTTGTCATACAATTCAGATGGAATCGGATTTCCTTTACTCAATGGGCCAACTGAATTCGGCCCCATTCATCCAACACCCATTCAATGGACAATAGAGCCGATAAGGTTTGCACAACCTGGAGACGTGCTGCTTTGTGTAAGGGGTGCGACAACGGGACGGCGAAATATATCAGACCAAGTTTATTGCATTGGACGGGGATTGGCTGCGATTCGTGGAAATTCCAAGTATTTGCTGACTGAATTTTTGGACTATGCGCTGGAAGTAATCACACACGATTTATTGAGTGAAGCAGCTGGCTCAACATTTCTAAATCTTCCAGGGGACAAACTCAAACGGGCTGATATTCCCTTGCCACCGATTGAGGAGCAGCAGCGGATTGTGACCGTGTTGAATGAAAAGCTGGCAGCGGTGGCGCAAGCCCGCCAGGCCGCCCAGGCCCAACTGGAAGCCGCCCAAGCCTTACCCGCCGCCTACCTCCGCGCCATCTTCGACAGCCCCGAAGCCCAATCCTGGCCGCGCTATCGTTTGGGCGATGTTCTCATTCAACGACGTGAAATCATTCATCCGCGCAATAATCCGCGAGGCACAGCAACCTTTGTTGGACTTGAACATATTGAATCAGGCACAGGCGTTCGTATCGGTTCGCTTCCCGCTCAGATGGAAGAGTTGACCGGCCGTAAGCCCAAGTATTACAAAGATGACATTGTTTATGGGTATTTACGGCCGTATTTGAACAAGGTATGGATTGCAGAATTTGATGGACTTTGCTCTGTTGACCAGTACGTTTATTCGGTCAACGCTGAATTGGCAAACGTTGAGTTTGTAGCCTGGTTTATGCGTAGTTCAACCTATCTGAAACGTGCCCCCATCGGTTTGACACCTGGGCAGTTGCCGCGAATACGAACTGAAGAAGTAGCGGCCGTTGTAATTAACTTACCCTCATTGGACAAGCAGCAACAAATCATGGATAAACTAAATCACCGGATGGCAACCGTTAAACATCTGGCTTCAACCCTGGAAACGCAATTCAGCGATGTTGAAGCAATGCCTGCCGCCTACTTGCGGCAAGCATTCAACGGAGAACTCTAAACATGCCCCACAAACCCAAAAACAATGCCGGACTAAACGCTTCAGCGTCCCTTTCCCCCGCTAAAGCGGCCACTCCGGGGGAGGACACGTCGTCACCCATCGCTGAAGCGATTACTCCGGCAATACACCAACATACGCCGCCGCACGTCTACCTCGACGACACATGGTACATCATCACCGCCTCAACCTATCAGCAGGCTCACTATCTCGCCAGCGATCAAGCCAGAATCCTCGTCCGCGACAAAATCCAAGAACTCATCCAGGAATTCAAAATCATTCTTAAAGCATGGGTCATCCTTAACAACCATTATCATCTACTGCTCAAAACTCATAATGGCTATGCGCTGCCACGTTTCTTTCAAAGATTACATGGCGGCACATCATTCACCATCAACGGACTGGAAGGCAAACGTGGGCGCAAAGTTTGGTACAACTACTGGGACACGTGCATCCGTGACGAACGTGGTTTCTGGACGCGATTCAACTACATTCACACCAACCCCATCAAACACGGCTATGTCAAAAACCTCAACGATTGGCCTTATTCCAGCTACCATTATTATCTGCGAATAAAAGGGGAAGAATGGTTAACGGACCTCCTGCGAACTTACCCCGTTCTTAACTATCTCGAAGGCGATGACTTTTGAGATGAAACCACAACTAGAGTAAAGACTTTAGTCGATAAGTACGTGGAGTCGGGACTTTAGAACCGGAGTAAAGGCTTTAGCCTGAAATAAGTCGATAAGTACGTGGAGTCGGGACTTTGGAATCGGAGTAAGGGCTTTAGCCTGAAATAAGTCGATAAGTACGTGGAGTCGGGACTTTAGCCCATTTATCCCGCTAAAGCGGTTACTCCGGGAAATATAATTGAGCGCCAATGGCAAAAACAAACAACAAAACGCACACCACCCAACAATCAGTTAACAGCACCGTCAAAACCATCTGCGACATCATGCGCCGTTCCAATGTCGCCGGGGCCATGGAATACGTCCCTGAACTCTCCTGGCTGCTCTTTCTACGCATCCTCGATGAACGGGAAACGGTCGAAGCCCGCCGCGCCACCATGCAGGGCCTCACCTTCACCCCCTCGCTGGAAGCCCCTTACCGTTGGCAAGATTGGGCCGCGCCCAACAGCCGCAAACGCAAAGAAATCCAGGAAGGGGAAATGGGGCGGCTGTTCCCCTTCTTGCATGATGAACTGTTTCCCTACCTGCACAAGCTGGGCGACCCGACCCAAATGCCCCACGCCACGCAGCGGCAGCGGGTCATCGGCCGCGTCATGGCCGGGGTGCGCCGCGCCCGCATTGACACCGAATTCAACATGTGGGAAGTGATTGACAAGGTGCATGACATCCGCGACGACCGCATAGACAAAACCCACATCTTTCCCCTCTCCCAAGTGTACGAAGGGCTGCTGCTGAAAATGGGCGAAAAGCGCAACGACGGCGGCCAATTCTTCACACCGCGTGAAGTCATCCGGGCCATGATTGAGGCGGTACGGCCGGAATTGGGCAAAACGATTTACGATCCGGCGTGCGGCACGGGCGGCTTTCTGGCCCAGGCGTACAACTATTTGGAACCGCAGGCCCAATCCCCCGCCCAACGCCAGCAGCTTAAAGAACGCACCTTTTATGGCAGCGAAAAAGACAATACCATCTTCCCCATCGGCTTAGCCAACCTGGTGCTGCACGGCATTGATCGGCCCAATCTGTGGCACGGCAACCGGCTCACCGGGCAGGCAACCTACAGCGGTCTGTTCACCACCGCCCCCGCCAAATACGATTACATTTTCACCAATCCCCCCTTCGGCGGCAAAGAGGGCAAAAACGCGCAAAAGAATTTCGATTACCCTACCAGCGCCACGCAGGTGTTGTTTTTACAGTACTGCATCAGCCAACTGAAAGAGGGAGGCACGTGCGCCATCGTCATGGATGAAGGGGTGTTGTTCCGCACCACTGAGGATGGCTTTGTCAAAACCAAGCGCAAACTGCTCACCGACTGCCGGGTGGAGGCGATTATCAGCCTGCCCGGCGGCGTCTTCACCCAGGCGGGCGCGGGCGTCAAAACCAATATCCTCATCTTCAGCAAAGGGCAGCCGACGCAAACCATCTGGTATTACGACCTCTCTCACCTGAAAATCCGCAAGCGCACGCCGCTCACCCGTGCCCACTTTGACCATTTCTTTAAGGTCTATCCCGACAAAGCGAGCAGCGAGTTCAGTTGGATGGTGGATATGGACGGCCGTAAGGCAAAAGCGCGTGAGGAAGCCCAGCCTTTTTACGATGAAGCGGCCCGGCTGGAAAAAGAAATCAGGCAAAAGCTGGCCCAGATCAGACAACTCAAAAGTGAAAAGAAAACGCAGTCTGATGAATACAAGGAATTGAATAAAGCAGTACAGGATTTACGCAAAGAAGCGCGGCAGGCGAAGGCAAAAGGGGAAGCGGTGGAAACGGCCGTGTACGATTTGAAGGCGGTCAATCCCAACAATCAGGTAAAAGAAGACACGCGCACGCCGGAAGATCTGATTACGATTATTGAGGCGAAAGGGCGAGAGGTTGCGGTGGCGCTGGCGTTGTTGAAGGGGTAGGGGCGAAATATGTATGGCTTACAGAATTGAATACAAGCATTTCATTGGTAACGGCCGTTTCTCTGCAAGAACGATTGTCAATTACGATAAAACGTGCCATAATCTTATTCGATAAAAGATTAACGTCAGGGGTTAACAAAGTCGGGTTCTTGTGCTATAATGGATATTGTATTTTCAACAAAAAAATTGCAGAACGTTTGCAATTCTGGAAAAGAGTTACAGCGAAAATATGGTGCGCAAAAAGCGCGAAAAATCCAACAGCGACTATATGAATTGGCTGCGGCGAAAACATTGGCTGATGTTAGCCACCTCCCCCCTCCCCGCTGCCATGCCCTAACAGGAGACCGAGCCGGTCAATTTGCCGTGACTACGGTGCAGCAGCATCGAATCATTTTTGAACCAGCTAACGATCCAATTCCACATCTTGAAGATGGCAGTATAAACATCGCAGCGGTAACGGCCGTGCGTATATTAGACGTGGACATAGACTATCATGGGTAAAATTATGAACGAATTCCGCCCAGATTATGTATCCATTCCAGGTGATACCCTTTTGGAAGTGCTGGATTCTATTGGCATGTCTCAAGCTGAATTAGCACGGCGAATGGGACGGCCCAAAAAGACGATAAACGAAATCATTCAGGGCAAAACGGCAATCACTCCCGAAACGGCATTACAATTAGAATTGGTACTGGGCATTCCTGCTTCATTCTGGAACAATCGAGAACAGCAGTACCAGGAAGCAAAAGCCCGCATTGCTGAAGAAGAGCAACTAGAAAGCCAGATTGGTTGGCTAGATGAAATGAGAATTACTATTCAGTTGATGTGCGATTGGGGTTGGATTGAATGTAAAGCAGATAAGGTTCAACAGGTATGGGAAGCGTTACGTTTTTATGGCGTGGCTTCTGTTGCACAATGGCGAGTTGTTTATGCTTCGCCTGATGCTCTCTTCCGACAATCAACAGCGCGGCCTATAGAATGGAATGCGGTAACTGCCTGGTTGCGTAAGGGGGAATTGGACGCGCAAGTAATGGATTGTCAGCCATATGATGCCAGGCGGTTTCGTGAAGTATTGCAAGAAATACGCAGTTTGACACAGCAACCGGTAAAAGATGTTTGGTCAACCATAGTGGCAAAATGTGCTGAAGCTGGGGTTGCCGTTGTCTTAACCCCCGCATTCCCGAACACAGGAGTAAGCGGGGCTACCCGATGGCTGTCACCACAGAAAGCCATTTTGCAGCTTAGTTTGCGGTATAAGCGAGATGATCAGTTATGGTATAGTTTTTTCCATGAGGTAGGGCATATTTTGCGACACGGTAAGAAGAATCTTTACCTGGAACAAGATGAACGACCAGAGGGTGTGGATAAAGAGGAAGAAGAAGCAGATAGATTTGCGGCTGATTTTTTGATACCCTCCGCAGCGTTAAGCAAATTTGTAACCCAACATACGCGAAAGTTTTACAGTGCAAAAGATGTCGCTCAGTTTGCAGAATCCTTGGAAATTGCGCCGGGTGTTGTTGTTGGGCGTTTGCAACATGATGGCTGCTTACCCCCTTCACATTTGAACAATCTGAAACAAAAATTGGATTGGGGAGAGTGGGCAACGAACAATGTATGAAGTGTGAACGGCCGTTATTTTCGTTATTTTATTTGAGTATCCAAAGGCCGAGAAACGGCCGTGAAACTGCCCTTTCTCTAATCGGCAACGAATGATCAAGCCGCTGGTGTCTATTTGGGACCCAGCGGCGTTTTTGTTTTAACCATTTCAAAACTAGATTTTAAGGCAAAGAGGGGTATTATTGAGCGCATGGCTTCATTATTCCAAAAATTGAGAACCCTGTTCAACGCAAAATTGCATGATGCGGCTGATAAGGCGCTGCAAAAGAGTGACTTGTCTGTGTATGACGAGTATATCCGGCAGGCGGAGCGCGAATTGGCGGAGTTTAAGAAGACGATTGCGCCGATGTTTGCCCAGATTAAAACGTCGCGGCGGCGGCGTGAAGCGCTGGCTGAAGATGCGGCGAAGCTGGATATGATGGTGGATCATTACCTACAACGGGGGCAACGCACGGAGGCGATGGTGACGCAGCGCAAGCTGAATTCGACGTTGGACCTGGTGAAGACGTATGATGGGTCGCTGGCGCGCCAGGTGACGGCCGCAGAAAAGTTGAAGGATATTGAGCTGAAGTTGGACGGCCGTTTAGACATTGCCCGCGCCGAACGGGAAGAACTCGGCTTCCTGTTGCAGCTTGCCAAGTCGAAGGAGATCTCCACGAAGGCGATGCGTTCGCTGGATTCGTTGATGGGGGCGGGGGACAGCGATGTGGCGCGGGTCGCCGAAAATATCCGTCAACGCCTGGACCATGCCGACGCGGCCTGGGAAATGCAAACCAGCAGTCTGGATAATCAGCTTGATGACGCCATGCAGAGTTTGGAAGTGGAAGCGGAATTGGCGGCGCGTATGGAACGGCTGGGCCTGAATTGACGATTAACGATTTACGATTTATGAAGGCGCAATCATCAATCGTCAATCCACAATGAACGTAGCACTGGTACACGACTGGCTCAATCAGATAGGCGGCGCGGAGGATGTGCTGGAGACGTTGGCCGGGTTGTATCCGGGAGCGCCGGTGTATACGTCGTTGTATTGGCGCGAGAAGATGCCTGATCATTGGCGCAGTTGGGACATTCACACGTCGTTTATTGACCGTCTGCCGCGCGCGCGGCAGCAGCAGCAGCTTTATTTCCCTCTTTACCCCCTGGCTTTTGAACAATTTGATTTGCGCGCCTATGACGTGGTGATTAGCAATAAGAGCGGGTTTTGTCATGGCATCATCACCGGCCCGGAGACGATGCACGTTTGTTATTGCCTGACGCCGACGCGCTATATCTGGCGTTACCATCAGTATGCCGAGCAGGAGCAGTTGGGGCGGCTGACGCGGGCGGTGCTGCCGCCTTTTTTGTTGTGGCTGCGGCAGTGGGACCGGCTGGCGGCGGATCGGGTAGACCATTTCATTGCCATTTCGCAGGAAGTGCGGCGGCGAATCGCCAAAGTATATGGGCGGGAGTCGGTTATCATTTACCCACCGGTGGATACGAACCGGTTTGCGCCGGCAAACCGTCTGGACGATTATTATGTGATTGTGGGGCGATTGGTTCCTTACCGGCGGATTGATTTGCTGATTGAAGCGTTTAACAAGATGGGTCGCCGTTTGTTGATTGCGGGCAGCGGCCGTGACCGGGAACGGCTGCAAGCGCTGGCCGGGCCGACGATTGAGTTTTTGGGCTACGTGCCCGATGCGGATTTGCCGGATTTGTTGGCGCGGGCGCGGGCGTTTATGTTTCCGGGGGAGGAGGATTTTGGCATTGCGCCGATTCAGGCGATGGCCGCGGGACGGCCGGTCATTGCTTATGCGGCCGGTGGGTCGCTGGATACGGTGATTCCCGGCGTGACGGGGGCGCTGTTTCATGAGCAGTCAGTCCAGGCGATTGTGGCGGCGGTGGAGGGGTTTGATGACACGGCCGTTTCCCCGGCGCGGATTCGGGAACATGCGGAACGGTTTGATACGGCCGTGTTTCGGCAAAAGCTGATGGCGTTTGTAGAGCAGAAGAGAGAAGATAGAGGAGAGGGAAGGGTGTAAGGGATTTATGGAGTTACGACGGTATTGGGCTGTTTTTATGCGGCGCTGGCTGTTGGCGCTGATTCCGGCGGTGGTGGTGCTGGTGGCGGCGTTGGCGACGTACCAGCCGCCGCCTCCGGTGTATGCGGTGGGCGTGCGTTTTATTGTGACGCAGGCGCCGGTGACGGCCGCGCCGACGGTGCAGGAGGAGCGGTATTATAACTGGCTGGGGTCGGAGTATATTGTCAATGGGCTGACGGATTGGGTGAACGGCCGTAACTTTGCAACGGCCGTGAGCGAACAGTTGGCCCGCGACGGTCTGGACATCCCCGCCGGGGCGATCTACCCGGTGGCGGATAATACGCGCAGCATGTTAACGTTGTCGTTGACAGGCAATGACGCGGCGGCGCTGGCGGCGATGATGGATGCGGCCATAATGGTGCTGATGACGCAAAATGCGGCCGCGCTGCCACAATTGGGGGGGGAAACGGCCGTCATTGTCCCCCTCGACCCACCCATTGTGAACCAGGTAGCGGCCGGGCTGCGCGCACAGCTTGATTTGCCGCTGCGCATTGTGCTGGCATTAGGCGTGGGCGTGGGGTTGGCGTTGTTGGTGGAGTATCTCGACCCGACTCTGCGCACCCGCGAGGAAGTGGCGGCGTTGGGTTTACAGGTAATGGGCGAGATTCCGCGCGAATGAATGAAAATTTGTAACCCAGGTTACCAACCTGGGCTACATTTACAGAGGAGCGTATTGTGGAACTAAGTGATTATTTACGCATTTTGCGGCAGCGGGGGTGGGTCATTATCCTGGTGGCGCTGCTGACGGCCGGGGCCGCCTTTGGCTTTAGCAAGATGCAGACCGAGGTGTATAAGTCGCGGTTGAACTTGTTGGTGCGGCCGGCGCGCAGTGATTGGGGGCAGTCGCAGGCGGCGAAAGAGCTGTTGAATTCTTACCGCACCTGGCTGGCCAGTTCGCGCCGGGCGCAGATGGTGATTGACCAGTTGCAGTTGGACATGACGGCGAATGCGTTGTTGGCGGATGCTGAGTTCGCCGCCGATAATTTCAGCTATGTTGTCTCGTTGGCGATTGAGAATACAGACCCGAACCTGGCGAACGACATTGCCACGGCCTGGGGCAATTTGCTGATCCAGTGGCAGAACCAGGAAAATGAGAAGAACCGGCAGGAAGATCGCATCACCATTGAGTTTGTGGATGATCCGCAAGCGGGGTTGGATCGGCCGCAGTGGAAGATTAACACGGCCGCCGGCGCGGTCTTTGGCGCGATTTTGGGCGTCATGGTGATTTTTGTGCTGGAATGGGTTGAATCTGGCGTGGTGCGCCGCGCCGAGGATGTGGAGCGTTACCTGGAGATCCCGGTGATTGGCCGGATTCCGAATGCGTGAACCGTGAACCGTAAGCCGTGAACTGTGAACCGATTACGGACTACGGATTACGAAACCTGGAAGGAACGATGAGCCTGATAACCTTAACTGACCCGCGCTCTCCGGTGAGTGAAGCATACCGGACGCTGCGCACGAATTTGCAATTTTACAGCCTGGATCGCCCGATTCGGACGCTGGTGGTGACGTCGCCGGGACCGGATGAGGGGAAGAGTACGACGGTGGCGAATCTGGCGGTGACGCTGGCGCAGAGCGGCCGTCGCGTGATTTTGGTGGATTGTGATTTGCGACGGCCGTCGCTGCACACCTTGTTTGAGCGGCAGGCGGAACCGGGGCTGACGAATATGGTGTTGGCGGAGGGGGGGGAACTGCCGTTGCAGGAAACGGCCGTGCCCGGCCTCTGGCTGCTGGCAAGTGGCCCCAAACCGCCCAACCCGGCCGATTTGCTGAATACGCACCGCATGGACCAGATTATTGAGCAGTTGTTGGCGCAGGCGGACATGGTGCTGTTTGACGCGCCGCCGGTGGTGGCCGTGACGGACGCCGCCATTTTGGGGGCCAAGGTGGATGGGGTGCTGCTGGTGATCGGCGCGGGGAAGACGCGGCGTGACCATGCGGAGCGGGCGAAGGAGATGCTGGCGAAGGCGAACGCGCGCGTTGTCGGCGCAACGCTGACGAATGCGCCGAAGGACAGTACCATTGGCGGCTATTATGGATAACTGCTTGTTGTTATAATGGACATGTGAATTGCGAACCGTTTGTTTTAGCGTCGGCATGAGCTTGAACCATAGCAAAGGAGTACCTTATCTCCTTGTAGCTATGGTTTTTTCGTTGGATAATCGCGATGGATGTGCGGAACCGCCGGACAGAATGGATTCTAATAGGATGTGTGGCGTTATTTGCCGCCATCTTGCGGGTTGCTTACCTGGGCAGGGAAAGCCTGTGGTATGACGAAGCGTTTAGTTACCTGGCAGCCACCCTTTCTCCGGCGCAAATATGGAGCAACGCGATCCAATCCAGTCATCCGCCATTGTACTATTTTTTGCTGCATCTCTGGCTGCGGCTGGTTCCTGACCAGGATGCGGCGCTGCGTTTGTTGGGGACTGTGTGGAATCTGGCGCTGATTCCGACTATCTACGGGTTGAGCCGCGCCCTGTTAGGGGAGCGACGACTGGCTTTAACGGCCGCTTTCCTGGTTGCCGTTTCCCCCTTTCACATTTTGTATAGCCAGGAATTGCGCATGTATACCCAGGTGATGCTGTGGGCGCTGCTGGGCGTTTGGGGGTATTGGCAGGGCCGGCGAACAGGGGGATGGCGCTGGTGGTGGCTGTTTGGCGGCGCGTTTTTGTTGGCGTTGTATACCCATTATTTTGCCGTCTGGCCGTTGCTGGCTGTGGGGTTTCATGCCTTGCTGCGCATACGTGACCGGCAGGCATGGTGGCGGGCCGTGTTGGTGATGGGCGTGGTGGGCGTGTTGTTTTTGCCCTGGGTGGGGGTTGTTATGCGGGGTGTTGATCCCGAGTTGGGGGCGTTACGGCCGTTAACCCAAACCTACGCTCTTGACCCCCTCAAGCCGTTAACGACGCTGGCCTTCCTCATCTTTGGTATTTCCAATCAGCTTTGGTATACCGGTTTGGCTTTGTTTGCGGTGGTGGCGGTGACGGCCGTTTTGCTCCTGGAAGGACGACGGATTCGCGCGGAGGGGCTGCCGGACGGTTTGCTGCTCGTCTTCTTGATCATCGGTCTCAGTTTGGGCGCGCCACTGCTAATGTATTTCATCCGCCCCTTTTTTCTCACCGAACGGACGATGGCCGTCGCTTCCCCCTTCCTGATGATTGTTTTGGCATGGGGGGTAAGCCGACGTCAAAGCCCGTTGCCTTATCTGGCGGGGCTGGTGGTTGTTGGCATGTTGGCGGGCGTTGTCATGCACTGGTTCCAGCCAGATTTGAAGCCCCCATACCGGGATGTGGTGACGTGGGTGGCGCAGCAGCGCCAGCCGGGCGATGTCGTGCTGCATACCAGCGACGGCTCCTATTGGCCGGCGCTGCGCTATGTGGATTGGTCGGATCATGTGGTGTTGGCGGGCGACCCTGACCCGCGTCGTTCCGTTGCCATGCACCGGTTGGTGGGGGGAGATGTGTGGAGTCGTGAGGAGGTAATAGCGCGGGGGAACCGCCTCTGGCTGATTGTGGCTTTGGAACATAGTGTGGAATGGCAGCTTGAACAGGCAGATTTTTTTGCGCGGCAGTTTACCTTGTTGCAACGCCATGAGATTGGCGGCATTCAGATTTACTTGTATGATGTAACGGCCGTTACTGAGGAGTAACTGATGGATATATCCGTTGTCATTCCCTTATTAAACGAAGAAGATAACCTGGCCTTGCTGCATGAGCGGTTGACGGCCGTTTTTGCCACCCTCGACTACACCTACGAAATAATTTACGTGGACGATGGCAGCACCGACAACTCGCTCAAGATTTTGCAAGGATTGCTCCAGACCGATCCCGATCATGTCAAAATTGTGGAGTTGCAGCGCAACTTCGGTAAAACAACGGCCATGGTGGCCGCCTTCCAAAATGCCAGCGGTGAAGTGGTCATCACAATGGATGCGGACTTGCAAGATGACCCTAATGAAATCCCCGGCATGTTAGAGGCGATCAACGCCGGCAATGACCTGGTGGTGGCCTGGCGCAAGGAGCGCATGGATAAGGCCAAGAAGAAGCTCTCCTCGCGCATCTTCAACAAAACCGTTTCCCGTCTGGCCGGTATCCCCTTGCATGATTTCAACTGCGGCTTCAAAGCGTACCGGCATACCGTCATCAAGTCTATTCGCCTGTACAGCGATCTGCACCGCTTCACGCCTGTTTTGGCCGCCTGGAATGGCTTTCGGGTGACGGAGCGTCCGGTCGTCCACCATCCGCGCCATGCGGGGGTGTCGAAATATGGCACGGGGCGCGTGCTGCGCGGCTTCATGGATTTGATCATGGTCTTGTTCATCACCCGCTTTTTGCGCCAACCGCTGCGTCTCTTTGGCTGGCTGGGGGTGACGGTGTTTAGTTTTGGCGCGCTGCTGAATGGTTATTTTGCGCTGCTCTGGTTGAGTCGGTTTTTGGGGTTGGCGGCTGTGGAACCGATTGGCACACGGCCGTTGTTCTCTGTGGGCATTCTCAGCCTCATCTTAGGCATTCAGCTTATTTCCATTGGCCTGCTGGGGGAGATGATCCGCTATTTCACCTACCGCCCCAGCGACGAATATGTCATTAGAAAGGTGTGGATAAAATGACGCAAACAACGATAGAACGGGCGACGCATGGCAACCGGCAGAAACACCAAAATCCCAACCCACTGCAAAAGCTGCTGATTGATCGCTTTCACCGGCGAGTGGCGGCATTGATTAGAGAGACAGGGGCCACCCGGCTGCTGGATGCAGGCTGTGGCGAAGGGTTCGGGTTGCAGCATTTATTGGCAAATGGGGTAACGGCCGCTTATGTCGGCTCAGACATCAGCCTGGAAGCGCTGCATTGGGGGCGGCAAAATCTGCTGCCCGATTTGCCGGCGGCGGTGGCGGACGTTCACCGGCTGCCTTACCCGGACAACGCCTTTCCCCTGGTGATTTGCCTGGAGGTGTTGGAGCATATTCCGGATTCGGCCGTGGGGCTGCGCGAATTGGCGCGGGTATCGTCAGAACACGTCATTTTCAGCGTGCCCCATGAGCCATTTTTCAGGGGGCTGAACTTTTTGCGTGGCAAACATTGGGGGCGCTGGGGCAATGACCCAGAGCATTTGCACACCTATTCGGGGCGAATGCTGCGCCAGATGGTGGAGCGCGCGCCGGAGTTGGAAATCCTTTGGCATGGGTATTCGCTGCCCTGGCAGATGATGTTGGCACGGAAGCGGCGTTAGGGGTGGGATGAATTTACCTCGTTTGTTACCGCGCCGAATGGCTCACAGTTACGTTCTGCCTGGTTTGATTGTGCTGATGGGCTTTGCGCTGCGCGTTTACCGCCTGGAACAGCAAAGCTTGTGGTGGGACGAAATTTACACGGTTGCGCGTTCCATCATGAGTGCGCCCGAATTGATTGAAAACTTGTTTGAGTCGCGAGTACATTTGCCGCTCTATTTTTTGCTGATACAAGCGTGGGCGGAAATCGGCCGTTCGGAATTTGTTATCCGTTACTTTTCCGTGCTGTTTGGCGTGTTGACGCTGCCGTTGATGGTCCAGACGGGGCGTTTGTTGGACGGCCGTTTCGCAAACGGTCGTCGTGTGGGGCTGCTGGCAGCCTTTTTGTTGGCAATTTCCCCGTTTCACATCTGGTATTCGCAAGAAGCGCGGATGTACACTTTTCTGGCGTTCAATGCGCTGGCGGCTAACTATTTTCTGCTGCGTTTGTTCCACCGCGAGCGCCGCCGCTATTGGGCGGGATATGCGCTGACGCTGACCTTTACGCTGTACAGCCATTACCTGGGGGCACTGCTGCTGATCGCCCATTACGTTTTCTTTTCGCTGCATTATCGCCATGATACGGCACGATTTAAGCGTTGGTTTGGCAGCGCCTTTGTGGCGGGGGCGGCGTTTACGGCGTGGTTTTTGGCGGTGTATTTTGTCAGTTCCTTTACGCAGGCGTCCATCAGTTGGATCGAACCGGCGCGCTGGTACGAGCCGGCGCTAACGCTGCTGGCCTTTGCTGCGGGGCGGACGATTGACCCGGCACGGCTGTTTTACTACCTCACCTTCCTGGCTTACCTGCTGGCGGCGTTGGTCAGCTTGCCCTATTTGCGCCGCGCGCCATTTGTGACCTACAACCATTGGGCAGCGCGGCTGCTGTGGGCGTGGCTGGTTGCGCCGCTCATCCTCATCACGCTGGTTTCGCTCGATTGGTCTATTCCCGATCAGCGGTTTGTGTACATGGATCGGTACATCATCAGCCTGCTGCCCGCTTTTGTGCTGCTGGCGGCGTGGGGGGCGGTGACAATGGCGCGACGACGGCGTTGGCTGCTGCCTGTTTTTGGGGCGCTGGTTTTGCTGCCGACGCTGGTTAGTTTGCGCAACTTGTACTTTGACCCGGATTATGGACGTGAGGATTGGCGTGGGGCGGTGGCGCACATAACGGCGAACAGGCAACCCGGCGATGCGCTGCTGCTGACGACGGGCCAGATTTTACCTCTGGCTTACTATGAGGATGCGCAACTGCCCCAGGTGGTGCTGCCGGATGTGGCGGAGATGGCGGGGGAGATGACGGCCGTTGCGCAGCAATATAAGCGCGTCTGGTTCATTCGCTCCTTCGACAATGCAGAAACGCACGGCTTCCCGCAAACTCGCAATGTGGCGGTGGTGGCCGCGCCGCCAGACAAGTACGAAGCGTGGCTGGCGGCGCAGTTTACGCCGGTGGGGCAATGGACGTTTACAGGTATTCGCCTGACCTTGTATGATTTGGGCGACTTTCTTGGAGGTTTAGTGGATGAAAAGGGGCAAAACGGCCGTTCACATCACACTTCTGGCGCTTATTCTTTATGCGTTGGCCTGGGCGGCGTCTTCCAGCCTCACCTTTTTTTCCAACGATACCGGTCTGCGCTTTCTGCAGGCGCAGGAGTTGATCGCTAACGGCTGGCAGACTTTCGCTATTACGTATCCGGCGCGCTTTTTGGACCCAGAACTGGCGCACCCTCCGTTTTATTATGCGTATGGGCTGCTGGATGGGTAATTTTATTTGTCAAAGGAACTGTGTGTCATGAAAATACGCAAACATCTCTCCGCCGCTGGTATGATACGGCAAATGCGCCAGAAATTTGGCAAAATCAAAGAACATCGGCCCATGAACGCAGGTATTCCTTTGGATGATGCGCTCATCGGCGCCTATGCCATGTTTTCCTTAAAAGACCCCTCCTTGTTGGCTTTTGACCAGCGGCGCGCCGAACCAGAGAACTTGTGTAACGTGCGGCCGTTCCCGCCTCATGCGGCGCCAACACCGTCACCTCTACCCCCGCCTCCACCAACCCCCGCGCCAAATCATACACAAACACACCGGCATAATCGCCGGCAAAACGGAGAAATGAGGTGGTGAGAAAGGTCACGTTCATAAGACCAGGAATTCATCTCGAATTGATTGGTTCATCTTTTGTTATCCTGTTTTTGCAAAAGCAAAAACACCTTCATATCTTAACAAGCGCCTGTCAATAGAGGCAATAGTACCTTTTATGCGTTATGACAGGCGTGAATCTCTTTTTGGTTCTGGCTTGTCCAGATTTGGGTCAGCGGCAAATCAGAATGGGGTGCGGAAAATTGCGCAGGATGTTGTCCACCGCGCTGCCGAGGAAACGATGCAGCATGGGGCGATAGCCAAAACCACCCATGATCAACAGGTTGGCGTGATGGACAACGGCCGTTTCCCCAATCACCGCCGCAATCTCCCCCTTGCCCAACACAAAATCAGCATTCACCTCATGCTGTTCCAGGTAGGCGCGCGCACGGTCGGCGGCCGCGGCCGTGGTGTAAGCCGTCTCCACCGTAACCACCGTCAGCGGGATTTGCCAGCGCAGCGCCAGGTATGTGGCGACGAACAACGCCTCATCCGCCTTCGGGCTGCCATCATAAGCCAGCAGCGCGTGCTCCATGGACGCAGTGGCCGTGGGCAGCGCCAGCACCGGGCAAGGGCTGCGCTGCACCAACGCCGCCACGTGGGCACTCACCTGCAGGCGTGGCGCGGTTGCTGCCGGTAAGGGAACCAGCACCAGGTCTGTCCAGGCGGCGCGCTTGATGATGGTGTCGGTGATGCTGCCCACGCCTATAGCAAAATCGTGAGGCACGCCGGCGGTGCGGCACCGTTTCTGGAAACTGGCGGCTACTTTTTGCGCCAGCACGCCGGCCGTTTCTGCTTTGTTTTTGACGACGTGCAGGCCGAGAAGACGGCCGTTTTCCCGCTGCGCCAGTTCGATGGCCGCATCTAACATCTGCCAGTCCGCATGGGAGCCGCGCACCGGCGCGAGGATGGCGCGGAATAGCCCTTCTCCCTGCCGTGACGCAGTATCGCGTGGGTCCCAACGCCGCTGCCGCCATTGTCCCGGCGTCGGCCCATCTTCCAACTCTTCAGGCACGACCACGTCTCGCAGCCATTGGCCGATGGATGGGGTGGGGGCGGCGAGGGAGGCAACGGCCGTTTCCGTGTCCACCTGCCAGCCCAACAACTCATGCAGTTCTGCGCGCCGCCGTAACAACAAAATATACAAATCCGCTTCCGTACAATCCGGGAAATGGCGCATCGTCCCCTGTCCCCGGATCATCTGCGCTACCGGCGTATACACCCGGTCATACCAGTCGGCTACCGCCTCCGCATCAGATACCGGGCGCTGCCGTTTCAATTGCAGCCAGCCATGATGCGTGGCAATCTGGCGCAAAAAGGTGTCATATTCGCCGCAGTAAGTCATCAGCAAATCTGCATCCGGGCGCAGCTTGTCCAGGTTGGTTTTGTCCAGAAACTCCGTGTACCGCGCCTTGCAAATGACCTGCGTCGGGTCGTCGTCGGGGGTGAGGGAGACGCGCGTCTTGACCTCGGTGACGTAGGCGGTCAGCGTCTCTGTGCCCAACTGCCGCGCCACGGAGACGCGATGGTTGCCATCTTTGACAAAGTACACGCCGCCCACCTGGTACACCTCAATAGGGGGCATGGGGTGGGCGTCGAGAACGGCCGATTTCACCCGCGCCCACCGTTCTGCATCACTGTCTCGTTTTGGCAAAAAGTCGCGCGTAAAATCCTGGTAACGGCCGACGCTGCCCACAATCGCCGCCACCGGGATCTCTTGCAAGCCATGTTCAATCTGCGCCATTGGCTGCAAATAGGTGTCCACGTCAGCATAAGCGAGCAGTTCGCTGGAGCGACCGGTGAGGCGCGCCAACACCTGGCGCAGCGCCGCCTGCCGTTTCAGGCGGCGAAAATCTTCCAGCGCGGCGTGGTAAAGCAGGGGATTGGTATTGGGCATGTGCGTTATTATACACCAAGCGCCATCGTAACCCGGCTTTCAAACTGCGACTCCTCAATCAGCCACAAAAAACGTTAGTACAAAGAATTTATTACAAAGAAACAAAGGGACAAAGAATCTCTTTGTCCCTTTGTTTCTTTGTCCCTTTGTAATAAATTCTTATAACTAATTGCGCCGCGTCACATTCAGGGTTAACACCAGCAGGTCATCGGTCACGCTGACGCCGGTGATGGTGATGTCACGGTTGCGCTGCTCCAGGCGGCGGGTGATGCGGTCAGTCAGGTTGTCGTTGAACTGTTCAATGCGCTCGTCAGATACAGCCACGCCTTCGATCTCCATTTCCGCCACTTCCACCACCAGTAACCCATCTTGCACGGACGGGATGATGAGGAGACGGCCGTTAACCTGCCCACCCCCATCGCGCCGTTCATGTGTTCCCGTCACCTCAATCTGCCCATCTTGCAAATCCACCACCGGGTCACGCAGCAGCGGATTCGTTCCCGCCAACAGCGCGCTTTCCACCAACTGGGCAACGTCACCCTCATTCAGTTCCATCGTCACATTAAACGTATCGCTGCCCCGCTCGCGCACAATCTCCAAACGGCCGGCGCCACAAGCGGTCAACAGCAAACCACCCAACACCATTGTCAGAACGACCATTACCTTACGCATTATCATCTCTCCTTTCGTGGTCTACGCCACCCTTCATATTTCACACCCCCCATCCCTCAAGAACCTCACCGGTTACAATGGCGTATTATGACCCTATTTGTTAACGGTCTGTACGACAACTGTAAACAGTTTGCAAAATAAGTTTGTGGGGGCTACAGCAGAAGACGCGGTACTGGGGTCTGATTTGTAACTGGCTGTAATTAGTTTGTAGTGGGCTTGTCGTTGATTTGTATGTAACCTATTCACCCCCCGCCGGTTGAGCTTGTCGAAACCGGCGGGGGGTGAATGATTACCACAGAATTCGGTAGGCGACGGCCGTTGACCGGACGCGCCGTTTACCCAATCTTATTCGCCAAATTCTGTCAATCCAGACACGGTGGCAAACAACTGCACGGTCGCCACTTCCGCGTCCGTTTCCAGGGCAACGCTGGCCTTGAACTCCACGCTGCCATTGGCCGGGACGGTATCTACGTAGGTGTAGCCACCGCCGATAATGGCGCCGTCAGCATCATACAATACGACGTAGACAACGACGTCCGTTGCCAATTTGTCGTAAGCATTGTTCAGTGTTCCCTGTACTCGTGGGAAAAAGCTGCCGGCAATCAGAGCGCCATCTGTGGCCGTGAACGGGTTGGCCGTTAGCTCTTCGTGGTCTTGGGCACGGCCGTCCAGCACCTGTACCACGACACGGTCGGCGACGGTATCATCGGGCAGGTAGAACGTGTCGCCAATCCCCAGCAGTTCACCGCTGAAAATGGTGTTGATGTAACCGGAGCGGCTTTCCAGCACACGGCCGTCGGCGTCATACACCGCTACCTGGTAAATGGAGTAAGCCAGGGTATCGTCGCCATCGTTTTGCACCAGGAAGGCAAACCCTAATTCGTCGCCATCTTGCCCAAAGCCGAGGTCCATCAGCGCCAGCCCTTGTTCGTCCTGGTCTACCAATTCAGAGAAGTAGGTAAGGGCGGGGTACAACTCGACCCGGTCTACATCCCCGACCGCCGTCATGTAGATGGTGATGCCCGTGTCGCTGTCAGCAGGCACAAAGTCCACGTAGCGGTAGCCGCTGCCCACAACATTACCGGCCGCATCGAAGGCAACGGCCGTCACGCGCACGTCTGTCATGGTCTGGTCTAGCTGGCTGCTCAAGACGCCGGTAGCAATGGGGAAGAACTCGCTGGCATAGTAGGCAATGCTGCTGCTGCTGAAGGGATCGGCTGGCAGGTCGCTGCTCACTTCATCGCCATAGGTAAAGGTGATGGCGACCTGGGCGGCTGTGGCGTCAGCGGACAGGTAAACACTGTCGGCGACGGCCGTTTGCTGGCCGGGCAGCAGCAGGTTAATGTAACCGGTGGTGGTCTCCAGCACCGCCCCATTTGCATCGTAGACAATCGCTTCATATTCGCTGTCCTCTATTGCCATCTCTGTGGATGGATTGTCTACGAAGAAAACAAAAGCGACTTCACTGTCATCTTGCACAAAGCTGACAGGCAGATCACTGTCGCCAACCGCGCCCATCGAGCCATCTACCGGCACGCCCATCAGTTCTACCGCGTCAATCTCATTCCAACCGAGGCCGAGAATTGACTGGTCTACGGTGACGCGCACGCCGTTAACGGCAAAGCTCGTTTGTTCCCCATCCCCGGAGACGTTGAGAATGTATGGGCAGGGGTCGCTAACCAACTGCGGTTCCGCTTCGTACACGGTAAATGTTTCGCCATCCACGCCCAGCAGTTCCACCTTGACAACCTGATCCGGGTTGAAGGTCTGGTAAATGTTGACCTCGATGGCAAACACAGGCACGTCATAATACAGTTCCAGCGTGGCGATTTCGTCGCTGTACCCGGAGGCCCAGGCTGTGGTGATGTCGCCACACTCCAACGTATCCGGCGCGCCGGTCGCCTGCTGCGCCGACCAGCTGTCATCGCCATATTCGCTGCTAGCGCTGGCACTGCTGGCCCACTGCCGGATGGGTTCCCCGGCGGGGGTGGTGGTCGCCGCGGCAGCGTCTACCGTCAAGGTTTGCGCCATTTCCAGGACAGTGGGGCCAAATTCTTCAGCCGTCTCTGTCGGCGTAATGGCAATCATAACGGCCGCGCGGGTCTCGTTGACGACGGCGAATACCCAGCCTGTAAGTGGGGTTCCACCTTCGTCAGAAACGGCCGTTAACGTCACCATCGCCCCATCCTGCCCATTGATCTTCATCTTCGTTGGCCCATCCACAACCTCGGCGTCCTGCAAATCAAACTGTTCCACGAAGATGTTGAGGATGTCTACCGGGGTCGTTGCGCCGATTTCCTCCGTGCTTTCGGTCAGAACCAGCACCACAACGCCCTCCTCACCCTCGTCGGGTGAGTCCAGCAGCTCCTCATTGGAGGCAAACATGCTCAACCCAAACATTTCTTGCATAAACCATTCCTCTGGGTAAGCAATGGCAAAGCCACCCTCCGCGCTCGCGAAGTTGGTTAACGTGACGGCGGGGGTGGGAACGGCCGTTGGTTCCGGCGTGGCCGTTGGTTCTGGCGTCTTTGTCGGTTCCGGCGTATTTGTCGGCTCTTCTTGCGCCACTTCCGGGACGGCCGTTGGCGCCACGGTCTCATCATTACCACCGCCACAGGCAGCCAACACCATGCTCAAGGCAAGGATAGCCGCCAGGATAAACCAAATGTGTTTATTGCTTCTCATAAAATATCCTCCAAATCAGATTTCAGTAAACCTACCATCATGTCACTGATGTGACTATCAATTATGCTACAATCGTGAAAATTGTCACCAGGAAGATTGCATGCTGACAAGTTCCGTCCAACGCATTGCCATCATTGATTTAGTACCTTTCAAGTCAGATGCTTACCCGTTGCGCAAGAATTTTTAACGCAAAGGGGCAAAGGAAGAAAGGCGCAAAGGATTTTCTTCTTTGCCTCTTTGTCCCTCTGTGCCTTTGCGTTAAATTCTTTTCTGGTTTATCCAGGTTAGGGAGTTTTTTGAGCGAGATCCCTCCTGATCTCCGTGTTGCTCCGTGTAACCAGATTATTCAATAGTGACCGGGTTGCTGTAATGGTAGGGTACAACCTGAAACCAGGTATTGCCCACCTGTAACGGCACGGGATTGCCAGCGGCGTCGTAGAAGGTGAGCATGTGTTCCCGTTTTTCCCGCTTCCAAATGGCTGCATACCGCTGTCCATCGCGGATGATGATGGCGTCCCCCGTCCCCCAAATCTGGATTTCCGTCGAAAAGGCGTTACAAACGCTGCCCGATTGGCTCTCGCAAATGGACATCACCTGCTGGTGAATGGCGTAGACGATGACGACGTTGCGGGCGTTAACCTGTTCCTTGGTGTTGGCGTCCAGGTGAGGTTCGCCGTCGGTCTGACGCCAGTAACGGCCGTTTTCCGCATCATACGTCCATTCCACAACCGTCCAGTCCCGGTAACGGATGGTGACGTCGGTAGCCGGTGCGCCGCCCTCTGGCGGTTCACTGGTGAAAGCCATCACCAGTGGGTACACGGGTGGCTGGTTAATGTCCATCGTATCCATCCGCGTCCATAAATCAGCCAATATGCCATAAAAACGATGCTCCCACGGCTTCTCCGTCTCGTCGGTGCGGTAATAACCCGGTTCTCCGGCAATGTCGCGCAGCAGCCGCGCGCGGATGTCGGAGGCGGCCAACCGATTGTAGACGCCATCCGCGCCGCTGCTGGCCCCGGAAAAGGCGAGGGCGGATTGGTACATGGCCGGGATTTCCACGTCAATGAGGCGGGCGCTGCGGATGGGACCGACGTTGGGCGGGGTTTGGCTGTAGAAAACGGCCGTAAACCGCGTAATTGGCCCCTCGGTCACGTGCTCAAACACCAGGTCGGCCTGGTTAAGACCGGCTTGCGGGCGGGTATATTCGGGTGGCGAGTTGGACAGCTTGACGGCAATGGGGCGGCGCTGAAGAGTGTCTGGATCGGCGACCAATTCACCGGTCAGCGGGTTGCGGTCAGCGCCAAAATCAGC
>JACSRF010000604.1 GCA_014879875.1 Anaerolinea sp. | reverse complement strand
AGGTGAACGGGATGCTTCACTCCGAAGACTCCGTTCAGCATGACACGCTTTCTTGCTAGATTTGTAAAATACAGATTACCGGGCAGAAGTGCAAACATAGTGATGAGATTTGTCAGTCAATCAGCGTAACTTATTTAATCCGCGTTCCTAAACCCTTGGGCAAATTGATGCGCGCCATAAGCCTGGATGAAGATCACACCGATGGCCGCGTAGACGATGAGCTTTTGCCCGGTGGCTTGAATGCGTATCTCGCTGGGGCCAAAGAAGAGCAGCCAGAGATAGACGGCCAGCAGCGCGGCAAACGCCAGCAGCACGGCCGCATACCACCGGGGGTAGCGCGGATGCAGCAAAATGGCGGGCGCATAACAAATGACCGCCCCCAAGAAAGCCATAAAGGCAGTGCGCACAAACGTCATGTGCGCGTCAATAAAAAGGTCGGCCGGGGTGAAGGCCACCCCCACGTAGGCCAGGCCGCTGACCACGCCAAAAAGCGAACCGGCCAGGCTGAACCAACGGCCGTAACGCCCCTCCTGAAAATACGCCGGGAAAATCATAAAAAAGTAAATCAACCCTCCACCGGCCAGCGCCAGGGCTGTCACAAAGAGCACACTCGCCATCAGGTTTGGCGCGCCATTGTGACTGGTGAGCAGGCCCAAATCGCTGAAAAAATTGGTCAAAAAAGAGTACCCCTCGCTGGTGGGATCGGCCAATGTGCCCCCCGGATACACAAGCATTGCCAGCAGCGTCAGCGCCGCAAACTGTACTGTACTCGCCATCACCAGCGGATATGTATGGTTTTGCCATGCCTTATTCATGTTTACCTCCATTTCCACTACACATTCATCGCTGTTGTCACGCTATACTGGACACATCAATCACGATTACGTATACCGTATTGCGTATGGACTTCTGGCGACGCAATGCGCAATGCGTCATAATCGTAAATCGTAAATCGTAAATCATAAATCATAAATCCAAGCTACTTTATATGAGGAGATAATTTGATGCAATACGGATACTTCGATGATACCAACCGCGAATATGTCATTACCCGGCCCGACACACCCCTGCCCTGGATTAACTACCTGGGCAGCGAATCTTATTTCGGGCTGATTTCCAATACGGCCGGCGGCTACAGCTTTTACCGCGACGCCCGCCTGCGCCGCCTGACCCGTTACCGGTATAACAATGCGCCGTATGACGTGGGCGGCCGTTACATTTACCTGCGCGACGATGAAACGGGCGACTTTTGGTCGCCGACCTGGCAGCCAACGCGCCATAACCTGGAGGAGTACACCTGCCGCCATGGCTTTGGGTATAGCACGATTTCCTCGTTGTATGCGGGCGCGCGCGCCGCGTTGACCTATTTTGTGCCGTTGGGGGAGACCCTGGAGGTCTGGCGCTTGACGGTGACGAATGAACGCGAACGGCCGTTAACCCTCTCCCTCTTCTCCGCCATTGAATTTTGCCTGTGGGACGCCTGGGACGACGCCACCAACTACCAGCGCAACTTCAACACCGGCGAGGTAGAAGTGGAAGATGGCGTCATTTACCACAAAACAGAGTACCGTGAACGGCGCGATCATTTCGCTTACTTTGCCTGCTCTGCCCCCCTGGCCGGCTGCGACACGCAGCGCGAAGCATTCCTCGGCCCCTATCGCGGGTGGGACAATCCCCAGGTGGTGGCCGACGGCCGTGCCGCCAATTCCCACGCGCATGGTTGGGCGCCCATCGGGTCGCACCACGTCCAGGTGACGTTAGCGCCGGGCGCGTCAGAAGAGGTCATCTTCCTGTTGGGCTATCATGAAAACGGGCGTGACCAGAAATTCGACCCGCCCGGCTCGAACATGATCAACAAACAGACGGTACGGCCGATCATTGCGCGGTATCTGGATACGGCCGTTGTAGACGCCGCCTTCGCTGCCCTGCAAACCTATTGGCAAGACCTGCTCAACCAATTCCAGGTACAAACGCCAGACATTCACACCGACCGCATGGTCAACCTGTGGAATGCGTACCAAAACATGATCACCTTCAATATGTCCCGCTCCGCCTCCTACTTTGAATCCGGCATTGGGCGGGGCATGGGCTTCCGCGACTCCACCCAGGATTTGCTTGGCTTTGTCCACATGGTCCCGGCGCGCGCGCGTGAGCGGCTGCTCGACCTGGCGGCGACCCAACTGCCCACCGGCGGCGCGTATCACCAGTACCAACCGCTCACCAAACGGGGCAACGACGCCGTTGGCAGCAATTTTAATGATGATCCGTTGTGGCTCATCTTAGCCGTCACCGCTTACATCAAAGAGACGGGCGACTTCACCATTTTGCAAGAACCGGTCCCCTACGACAATGAGCCGGGAACCGAGACCCCTCTGTACGAACATTTGCAGCGCAGCGCCCAATACACACTCGACCGCCTGGGACCGCATGGTTTGCCGCTGATCGGCCGCGCCGACTGGAACGACTGCCTCAACCTGAATGCGTTCACCGCCGAGCCAGGGCAATCTTTTCAGACCACGACCAACAAGGATGGCAAAGTGGCCGAGTCCGTGTTCATTGCCGGGCTGTTCACGCTGGCGGCGCAGGAGATGGCCGCGCTGGCAGCGGCCGTTGGGCAGCAAGCCGAGGCCGTATTTTACAGTGGTGAAGCGGAGAAAATGGCGGCGGTGACGTTGGCGCAGGGGTGGGACGGCCGTTGGTTCCTGCGCGCCTATGATGATGCCGGGGACAAAGTGGGGTCGCACGACTGTGCCGAAGGGCAAATCTACATTGAGCCGCAGGGCATGTGCGTCATGGCGGGCATTGGCGTGGCGAGCGGGCAGGCGGCGCAGGCATTAGACGCGGTGCAAGAGCGGTTGGCGACGCCGCACGGCATTGTGCTGCACCAACCCGCTTACACCCGTTACCACCTGAACCTGGGCGAAATTTCCTCCTACCCCCCCGGTTACAAAGAAAACGCCGGCATTTTCTGCCATACCAATCCATGGATCATGATCGCCGCCGCGCAGTTGGGGCAAGGAGACGTGGCGCACGATTACTACCTGCGCATTAATCCATCGGCGCGCGAACCCATCAGCGATGTCCACCGCAGCGAGCCTTACGTGTACGCGCAGATGATCGTCGGCCGCGACGCGCCCACGCACGGCGAAGCGAAGAATTCCTGGTTGAGCGGGACGGCCGCCTGGAATTATGTGGCGATTACGCAGTGGATTTTGGGCATTCGGCCGACGTATACCGGACTGGAAATTGCGCCGACGCTGCCCTCATCCTGGCCGGGCTTTACGGCGACGCGCGTTTTTCGCGGCGTGACCTATCACATTGAGGTGCAGCGTGTGGGCGCGGGCAATGAGGTCTCTTTACAGGTAGATGGCGAAGCGGTGGTGGGGAATGTGGCGCCTTTGCCGGTAGACGGCCGTATCACCGTTCACGTAACCGCCCAATTGGGGTAAATGCTTTAAGAATTAGGAACACAGAGATACACAGAGGATTCGCAGAGGGGCACAGAGATTTTTGAGAATTCGGGGATGGTCTTCGTTTGAACCAACGGTGACAAAGCGTGGCCGAAATGAAGACTATCCCCCCACTTTTCAGTTCCTCAATTCTCTAATTGGGTTAAAACCCGTTTAACCGGGGGCGCATTCAGAAACTGCTGGCGCAGCTTATCATCGGCAATGGGGTAAGCAATTTGCTCAATCACCTCAGCGGCGATCCGCCGATGCACCTGCGCCAGCCCGTCTTCGGGCGTCACGTCGGCCAGCGCCCCATGAATTTGCCACAGCAGCATTCGCTGCCCTGTTTCATGCGCCAGGAATGACGCCTGCTGCCATAATTGCATAGCCATGTTGGTATCGCTGCGCTGTTTGTAGCAGAGTCCCAACGCATGGAGCGCATCAGCAACATAGGCGTGCGCGTTGCGTTCTTCGGCGATTTCGCGCAAAACCTGAGCATGGCTTTGCGCCATTTCGACGTTATCTTGCTGTAGTTCAGCCAGGGCCAGGGAGTAAAGGGACTGCAATTTGACGTCCAACTGCCCTGTTTCTTCGCTAATGCTCAAAGCCTGGTACAGATACGTCAGCCCTTCCTCCAGCCGCCCCAGGTAAACCAATTCCACGCCCAGATTGCGCGACAGGTCGGCGATGTCGCCAATCAGGTGCGTCCCCTCGGCCAGGTGCATCGCTTCCTGGTGATACTGCCGCGCCTGCTCCATGTCGAATAATTCCTGGTGCGCCTGCCCCAGATTACCCAGAACGATAGATGTGGCGCGAATGTTGACCAGCCGCGCTTGTTTTAAGGCGCTGGTGAAGGCGCTGATCGCTTTATCCGTTTGCCCCAGGCGCATGTAGGCTATGCCTTGCCAGTTGCGCGTGCGCATTTGCTGTTCGCGGTCGCCTATTTTCACAAAGCCGGGCAAGGCTTTTTCCAGGTAAACGAGAGACTCTTCTAAACGGCCGGCCTGGTAATGCACGCCGCCAATCCCCAAATACGCGGCCGCGACGCCGACTTCGTCACTGTTTGCTTGCGCCAGCCGCAGCGCCTCTTGTAGCGTTGACAGCGCTTCGTCCAGGCGACCCATGTGCCGCAGTTGGTTGCCAATGAGCGCCAACGCATTGTTTTTTTGAGCGGCCGTAAACGCTTCTTGTTGATAGGCATAAAAGCTGCTGAGCGCCTCTTCCTGATTACCCAACTTGTAAAGCAGGTCGCCTAATTTTTCCCACGCTTGCAGGCGCGCGCTGTGGGTAACGGGATCGGTAGTCTGCGCAGACGTTTCAGCCAGCAGTCGCCGGTAATGGGTTTGCGCCAGGGCGTAATTTTGTTCGTCTAAGGCGGTGTTGGCCTGCGCCAACATCTGCTTCAAGTTAGATTGATTCATGTGTTGCCATTCTCCGGCGCAAGTGTAACACATTGTTTTTTAGACTGACAAAACGGCAGCGTTAAAATGTGGTTAGTCATTGCGCGTACAGATTCATCCTGCATCCTGCATCCTGTATCCTGGTTGCTTGCTGGCATACCCTGGTTACAATCAGGCTATGCAAAAAACAATTTTGATCACAGGGGCGACAGATGGCATTGGCCTGGAGTTGGCGCGGCTGTATGCGGCGCAGGGGGCGCGCCTGGTGTTGGTGGGGCGGCAGGCGCAGGGGCCAGTTTTGTCGGGCGCGGTGTTGTATTGCTGCGCAGACCTGGCGCTGGCGGAAAGCGCGGAATGGGTGCGGCAGTTTGTGCAGCAGCAGGGCTTTGAGTGGCTGGATGTGGTGGTGCATAATGCGGGGGTAGGGTTTTACGGCCGTCTCCCTGACCAATCCGCATCAAGTATCGAAGAATTACTGGCTGTCAACCTGTATGCGCCGTTGACGTTGACCCATGCTTTGCTGCCCTGGTTGCAGCGGGCGCAGGGGCAGGTTGTCTTTATCAGCTCTGTTGTGGCGGCGCTGCCTGGCCCAGATTATGCCGTGTACGCGGCGACGAAGGCGGCGTTGGCCGGGTTTGCCCGCAGTTTGCGCGTGGAGCTGCGCGGACAGGTGACGGTGCAGGTGGTTTACCCTGGCGCGACGCGCACCGGAATGCACGCCAAAATGGGCATTACCCGCGAGACGATGGATTGGGAGAAATTTGCGCCGGCGACGGCCGTTGCGCAGCAGGTGGCGCGCGCGATTGCGCGGCGGCGGCCGTCGGCGACGATTGGCGTGGCAAATGGGCTGCTCCGTTTTGCCGGGCGATATGGGGGCGGCGTGATTGATCCACTGCTGCGTCGGCGGCGGGGCGCTGACGCAGCGTCGGTGCAAGCGCCGGCCGCGGCACGGCCGCATTGTGTGATCACTGGCGCGGCCGATGGCATTGGGCGGGCGCTGGCGTGGCAGTTTGGCAAAGCGGGTTATGTGGTTACCGGCATTGACGTGGATGCCGCTAAGGCGCAGGAAACGGCCGTCTGGTTAAGGGCGAATGGCGTAGACGCAACTTTTTTGGAAGCGGATTTGGCGCAGGCAGCGGATGTGCGGGGAGTGGCGTTGGCTTTGGCGGAACGGCCGTTGATTGACGTGTTTATTCATAATGCCGGTATTAGCGCGGTGGGGCATTTTGCGCAAATCCCCATGCCGCGCCAGTCGGTGGTGCTTGACGTCAATTTGCGCGCGCCACTGCTGTTGACGGCCGATCTGCTGCGGTTGGGACGGATGAATGCTGGTGGAACGTGGGTTTTCTTGTCGTCGCTGTCTCATTTTGTGGGGTATCCGGGAGCGGCCGTGTATGCGGCGAGTAAGGATGGGTTAGCCTCGTTCGCGCGCAGCCTTCGCGTAGCCAGTGGAGCGCAGGCCAATACGCTAGTTGTCTTCCCAGGGCCAACGCGCACGGTTCATGCCCGGCGCTACAGCCCCGATAATGCGCGTGAAGGGACGCGGATGCTGCCGGAGGCGTTGGCGACGGCCGTTTGGCAGGCGGTAGAGGCGCGACGGGTGTCCTTGATTCCAGGGGCGGCGAATCGGTTGTTGGCGCTGGCGGGGTGGCTGCTGCCTGGGGTGATGGAGCGGGCGATGGCGCGTATGATTTTGGCGAAGGTGGGGGAGCGGGTGATGGTGTAGAGGGAGAAGGAAGAAGGAAGAGGGGAGAAGGGAGAGGGAATGTTTGATACGAATGCGAGGCGGGTGAAGGAGCGGGTTTTTTATCCGTTGGCGGTGTGGTTGCAATGGGCGCCGCCGCAGGGAGTGACGTGGTTGGCGTGGCTGTGGGGGATGGGAACGGCCGTGTTGTTGACACAGCAGCAGTATGGCTGGGCGCTGCTGTTCTGGTTTCTCAACCGTCTGTTTGATGGGCTGGATGGGATGGTCGCGCGCCTGACTAACCGGCAAACTGATTTGGGGGGCTATCTGGATATTGTGCTGGATTTTGTGGTGTATGCGGCCGTGCCCATTGGCCTGGTGTTGGGCGCGGCGACGCCGGTGCGGTATGTGGCGCTGGTGGCGCTGCTCGCTGTGTTTTATGTGAATGGGGCGTCGTGGATGTACCTGGCGGCCATTTTGGAGAAGCGGCAGCATGGAGCGGCTGCGCGGGGAGAGAAGACGACTGTGACCATGCCTCCTGGTTTGATTGGCGGCGTGGAGACGATTCTGTTTTACAGCGCTTTTATCCTCTTTCCGGGACAAATGGTGTTGTTGTTTGCGGTGATGGCGGGGTTAACGGCCGTGACAATCGGTCAGCGATTGGTTTGGGCTTACCGGTGGCTGCAATGAATTGCCTGAAACGGGACCAGAGGTGATCGCGCGGCGCATCACGTTTCGCGTTTCACGTAAAGCCCCCAATTGCTAACCCAATAGAGGGCAATCCCTATCACACCGCCAAACAGAGTGGTAAACAGACCGCCCCAACTGCCGAGGTTAGCGAAAACGGCCGTTCCCGGCAGCCCCAGTCCGAAATAATTGTACAGCAGCAGCGCGCCGGCCAATCCCCATAAAGACCAGCCCACTTGCTGGCTGCGGTCTGCTTGCAACTTCTGGCCGATTACCAGGCTCAACACCAAGACAGCCGTCAGGCCGGTCAAAAGGGAAGCCAGCATTTGCAGTTCAGAAATGGCAATGCGTACACCGGGTTCAGGTGGTTGGAGTGGTTCGGGGATTGGCGTGGTGGTGGGTTCGGGCGTGGGGGTGAACGTGGCCGTCG
>JACSRF010000653.1 GCA_014879875.1 Anaerolinea sp. | reverse complement strand
GAGTGACGGCCGTCACTCGGCCAGTTCGCTCGTATCCAGCAGCGCGCCGTGCCAATCCACATGCGGCCGCTCCGTTGTCAGCTGATCCACCAGCACCTCCAAAAAGCCCCGCCGCGCAAAATGGCCCACCAATCCCCTGGCCTTGCCGCGCGTGCCCTCTCCCAGGATCGCCTCAAAGTCAACCCCGAAATTGAACGCCAAATCCGCCAATTCTTGCTCATTATATGTAGCGGCAATACTGTCTACAATCCGCGATTCCGCCGCCTGGTTGCGCTTCGGCTGCGGGGGGCGTTTTGCGCCTGTGGATAATCGGGCTTCGAGCGCGGCAACCCGTAGGGCCAGACTGCGTATTTGGTCGGCGAGGGCAATGTTTTTTTTTGCTGTTCTACGGCCGTGTCCGCTTGCTGACTCATCCACAGCATCATTACCGCCTGCATCTCCGCCAGCTGCCCGCTAATATTCGCCAACTCCTGCCGGATTACGGTCGTATCGTCAGCCATATCCCTACCCCTGTCCCCCTGGCGCTGGCGCCGATTTCAGCAGCGCCACCATTTCCGTCAGACCGGCAATCTCTTCTTGCAATCGCTCAGATTGCTCCCTGCGCCGCTGGCTGAGTTCCTGGTACACCGCCGCCGTCTGCTCCAGGTGCGCGATTTTGTATTCCATCGTCGCCAACCTCTCCTGGCACATCTGGAACGCCAACCGCATACGCTCAAATTCCAGCAAGTCGCTGCGCTCAGCCATCACCTGCCGCACCGCCTCCAGGATTTGGTCACGCATCGCCGCCGCATGTGTTTGCGCGCCAACAGCCGGCGTCGCGTCACTCATTGGCGCTCATCCGCGGATTTCTCCGCGCCATCTTCGTAGGCGATAGCCCCAATCAAGACCATCACCAGCGCCGCAATACTTTGCCACACCTCATCAGGTACATCCAAATAATGCAGCACCAACACCTGGACCACTGCAAAAACTGCCAACCAAAATTTCCGACTCGTCATTAACCCATTCAATGTCATGTTTCCCTCATTTACTTAATTAAAATTTTATTATGCAATTGATTGCCAAAATTACGCATAGAATAATGGGTATATTGCTACACCTGCATCTGCGCCGCCGCTTGAAAGTCTACGAACGTACAGTTTGTTATCTCGAAGCGGCATAATGACGAAAAATGAGTTGAATTGTCCCGAAAAGACCTGACCAACAGAGAGGTACCCAACTCCGCTCGGTGGCATTTGTACATTTACAAGGAATTGCACACTGCCCGCTCCATTCATTTCCTCCATGTACACAAGGCACCCGATAATTGATGCGCCTGATGCGCCAGGTACGTAACTGCTGACATTGATTTCCAACGGATTATCTCCATCCAGATTCCCGTCAGAAAGGTCTATTGAGGAATAACACCATGTAATGGGTGGCGCAAACTCCAACTCCAGCGTCTCGCCATCTACAACTGACATCAGCGCCTTGCCACCCGCCGCTGCCGCCAGCGCCGCGTGGTACACTGCTAGCGACGCGGCCTGGTCGCTGGTAATCGCTGCACCGGGCAATGAGGGCAACCCGCCATCTTTGACAAGCAACCCATCAATCGTTACCCCCGCGTCAGATAACCGCTCTTCAATCGTATTTGTAATCACAGACATCTCAATCTCCTATAAAATCACTAAATCGCCAATGGCAACCAACTCGCCATCCACAATAAAATCGCCATAAACTATCATCTGATAACCGTCTGGAATCATCACCGTCTCGCCATCAGGTACGGCCGTGCGCTGCATCAAATACCCCGCCACCACTGGCAAATCAGCCAGCCACACCGCCTGCTCCACAGTCACCCCAACCAACGCCGGATTCTGCACGGCCGTCGCCGCCGGGTTCACCTCAATCACCAGCGACGCCTCCAGGGTGTACGTTACCACGCCGTCTATCATGGCGCGGAAGACAATTCCGTAATACCCGGCCGTGCCACTATCACCCTCCGACAATTCCCACGTCGCCGTCGTTGCCGTCACCGGCGTGATCGCCCCGGTGATGTCCGTCACCACCTCCGTGTCCCGATTGCGCGCAACGGCCGTTATCGCCGCCCCGATCAGGCTGGCCGGTGACGCAACCGGAAATTCCCACGGAACGGTGAGCGACCCCCGTTCCCCTTGCGTTACACGTCCCAAGTCAATCATAGATCACCTACTACCCTGCCATTCTGCCTTACCTACCATCACCGCCAGGTCGGGCAGTTCCAATTCCGGCGTTATCTCCAGCCGGTCATAAAGCACGGAATACCGCTTCCGTTTAATACGAAATGTGCGCAGACGATCAACGGCCGTTCCCATCGCTGGTGATAAATTGCGTACCACAACCAGGTCGCCAGAGCGCGCCATCCACAACGGATACGGCCCCGCGCCGGTTTCGTCGAATAGCTGATTCACAGTGAATAGAACGCGAGGCGTGACAACGGCCGTATCAGCCAAACGATTATCGCGCTCCCCTTCCGCTTGCGTCAGGCTAGTTGTCCGCACGTTCAAAAATCCGCGCCGAACAAACGGATCGCGCCCCACAGTAGGGCTGGCAGCTACATCCGTGCGCAGCAATCGGTTGTTCGCGTCACGGTACACCGCGTACATCTCGTTGCGTAGGGTGTCTACCGTTCGGCTCATCATCAAATCTCCGGCATCTACCAGCCACGTCCGGCTTATACTGTAGCGCGGCCGCAAATGCAACGTCCGGTTTTCCCACACGCCCACCTCATACTGCTGGCCGGTTGCATCGCCCCGACCGGCCAGGTCGGTGAGGATGTCGGCGGGCCAACGGTCCTCATATAGCTCGTCCCGCAAATCTACACCGGGCGACTGGATGAGTGCCGTGATGTTACGTAGCTGGCTGCTGTTGATACCATGGATATATGACATCATGTCGGTGGCAATCAGGTCGGCCGTTACACTGCTGGCGGTGGTGGTTTTGATGCGGATATTGGTCAGGCGCAAAAAGTTGTCACCAGTTTCACCAGCTGGGGCGGAGTTGCCGCCGGTGTTATTGAAAACGCCAATGCTGATACGATCCATCGCCGTACTCAGCGTCAAATTTAGCGAGCCGGTGAGCAGCGCACCGGTGGCCGTGACTGTGTTTTGTACTGCCCGGCCGGTAAAATCATCATTCTGGCGCACCACCCGGAACAACCAGTTGGTCGGGAATAGAAAAGAATAATCACACGAAAAATTAGTAATGCTGCGCTGGCCGTTGTGCGGCGCGGCGTATGTCAATTCATGAGCAATACCGTTCCCGTAGCTGGCGCCTTTCTGGGCGCCAATATACAGCCGATTGTTGTTATCGCTGCCGAAGCCCTCGCGAATAATGCTAACTTCTTGCTGCGTGACCGCCCGCCAGCCCGCCGTTGTTGTGCGTGACCACAGTGCTGTATATGGTGCATCACTCAGCGCCCGCCACGCCCCAAATGCGCCAATCTCAATCCCTCCGTCTGCCACCGCCATATCCTCAACGCGCCCCTCCCAGGCCGCGCCCCAGCCAGCCGACAGCACGGCCCAGGGCGCGCCCGGCATCGCGTACCAGCGCGCCGCCTCGTCTTCGCTCATTGGCACAAACGCCGACAGCGCCTCGAAGCCATGTTCAGCTTCAGAGATTTCCACGCTGGTTGCCATGCCGAAATCGGCGAGCAAATCGCCGTCAGGGCCGTCGAAGAGTTGGAATCCCAACATCACGCTACTCTCTGTAAGATGGTGAGTGGCAAATCAAAATAGCAGCGCGACCGTCAGCCGATATGCGCGGATCAGGCTTCCCGGCCGCACAATACACAACAGCCGCTTGTCCCTCAGGCACATAGTAAATATGAGGCGTGGCGGCCGCGCCGGCAACAACAATCAACAACAGTAAAACCAAAAACAGTACGAATCCCCTTTTCATAACTCTCCTATCTATTGGGGCACACGGTAAGCCAATCGCCGCGTCGCCGTCATTGTGCTAGATACAACAATCGGGCTGCTGCCGATTGTGCCATTGACAATTCGCCAATGGCTGTTGGTTGTGCCCACCATCGCCGCTGCCACCGTTTGCCCCGTCGTCAACAAATAAATGTCACCGCGGTGAGAAACAACGTAACTCAAATTTCCGGTGCTGAAATTCCGCACCCTGGGCAACGGCCGTTCCAAGACCAAATTCTCCAGGCGCAGAACGGCGCTAATGGTTATCAACTTATTGATACCGCGCAAATCAATAATGCGATCAGCCGGCGACGTCATCTGCATAGGCAAGAAAACGTCAACGTCCAACTGATTACCGCTGGCGGCCGTCGCCGATGGCGTGAAAATCAGTCGCACATTATTTGGGGCGGCTATGTTGTCCCACGCCACCGGCTCAAACACAATTGTCCGAGGCAGTGTGGTAGACGTGTCAATGACGATGGGGGATGAATATCGGATAGATGCCCGCTCCATGCCGCCATAGTACCACGCCACCCGCGCCGTATAATTGATGGTGGTTGACAGATTCCGTACAGTCGCAACGCAGGTGTACAACCCCTTCGCCGCCGTGAACACCGGAGAGATGCCCGCCAGCAGCGTGTAATCGCCTGCACTGACAGGCACAAGGCGACGAATCGAGCCACCGCTGGCATTAGCATCTGTGGCCGTATTAAACGTGCCCGATCCGGGCGCTGCGGCTGTGGCTGCCTCAGCCTCCACCTTTTTAATTTTGTTGTCGCTGTCGGCAATCATCAGGTAAACATCACTGCCAACATCCAGGGAAGCGACCTGGCTGCCCTGGAAACCGTCGAATTGCAACGTTAGCGGCAACAGCCGCGTCCTCCGGTCAGTCGCAAAACTGACAGAGAAGACGGATGGGTGAGTCGCTGCGGCCGTCGCTGCGGGCGTTTCCTCTGGTCCAAATAACAACCCCGGCCGCTTAAAGCGCAGTGTCACCGGCCCAATTTCATACAGCATCAACTGATCATTATATGTAACGGGCAATCCCAGGGGAACATCGCCACCCCACACAGGTACAGACAACGGCGCGGCCAGGTCGCTGCCCTGCGGCTGCATATTTAACAGAATGGGATTGATTTCTTCCCCATTGCGCCAGCGCGTCGCCTGATCCATATCGTCAGCCAGCGCCAATAAATTTCCGTGCGCTGTGGGGCCATCAACGCCCAACACAGTCACGGAAATTTGTTCGTCTGCGTCGTCATATGGCCCGCTTCCGGCCAGCCGTGAGCGCCGCCGGGAGGGAACCGCAGGCGACCACCCGCCGCGTTCCAGGCTGTAATTCACGCCATCAACCAGGTTCCGTGTCGCTGCACCACCGGTCAAAGTCAACGTTGTGTATGCCGTCGGCATTATCGCGTTCTCCTGATTACGTCGGCGCGCACACCTGCCCGCGCCAACGCACTATCAATCATCCGCTGCAACTCGTTTTCAGAGCTGATAATCGCGCCGCGAAAGTCAAAAACCAAAGTTGACTGCTGCGACGGCGCTGGCAACCCGCCGCCTGCCGTCGCAGCAGACGCCATCAGTTGGGGAACAAACAACTGATTAACGGCCATCGTCATATCCTGCCGCCCCAACGTCTCCTCCCATCCGACCAGCACGCCCTCCGCCATCGGCTTCCCAACTACATTCGCCATCACTCGTGACGGCGAAGATATGCCGAGATTCAGAAGAATTTGCGCAATCGCTCCCTGTATGATCCCCATCAATGCGTCCAGGATCGCCGCGCCAGCATTGACAATGCCATTAACAATGCCGTCAATAATATTTTGCCCTAAACTGCCCCAATCAATGCTCGTAAACCACCCCTGGATTGACGTCCAAAATCCTTGCAAGAGAGGGCTGACCAGGTTCCACAGTCCGGTCAGAAAATTGATAACGAGTGACCAGGCATTCTCCCAAAGCTCGACAAGTGTTGCGCCGAACGCCTCCCAATCGCCCTCAAACGCCGCGCGAAACAACCCCCACACCGATGTCAAGAGCGTGAATGCATCACTGATAAACGTTGTGACCAACGTCCAATAATTCTGCGCTGCCTCCAAAATAGTCGCGCCATGAGACTCCCAAAACGTTTGAATGGCTGTGGCAATCGTCGTGATAACGGTCTGGATTGTAGTAATCGCCGTCGTGATAAACGTCTGGATGGTTGCCCAGGTCGTCTCTGCTTTCGTCTTAATACCGTCGTTATTCTGCTCCCAGAAGGTCTTGACAGCTGTAACAATGCTGGTCACAACATTTTGCACAATGGTAATCGCCGTCTGGATCGCTGCCTGAATTGCCGCCCAGACCTCCGCCGCCTTCGACAAAATCGCGTCGCCATTGTTGCTCCAAAACGTTTTAATAGCCGTCATGACAGTAGTGATGAGATTCTGGACGAACCCAATCACCGCTTGCGTCTTCTGCTGAATTCCACCCCAGTTGCTTTCCCAGGCATTACGCACAAGGGCAATGCTGGCGATCAGCAGTGCGCCAACCGCGATAATAGGCAAAATAGTAGTCAGCAGGCTGATAATGATGGGGATCACAATTGAGGCCACCACCGCCCCCAGCGCCATCAGGATATCCTGCCAGCCCACGAACTGCGTGACCAGATCGACGATAAATTGGATGCCTGGCTGCACTATCTCCCACAGCGCCCGTATCTGCTGCTCCAAATCAATCACAAAGGCCGCCACACCATCGCCCACGCCTACCCAATTAAGCAGCGCCTCAACAATCGCCCCCAACACATCCTCGCCCCGGCCTAATTCCACAAAAAATCCCTCGATGAAATCCGCGCCCGTTTCCAGCGCCGGAAGCACATAGCTATTGAGGATATCGCCGATAATCGGCAGTGCCATCTCCACCGCCATTTGTACGGCCGGCAGTGCCCGCTCCGCTAAACCCGCCAGCATATCGCCCATTGGCAGCAGTGATAGCTGCACCTGGCGCAGCAGCAGCGGGAATTTGTCACGGAAATCAATTGTGCGCTCGGCTGCGTCTGCCAGGCCGCCCTCGGTGGCCCGCAGCGCCTCGATGGCGCTGTCCAACTCAAACCGGCCTTCACGGATGGCCGCCGCCATGTCCGGCCCGGCCCGCGCCCCAAACACATCCATCGCAATCGCCAGCGCCTCAGATTCATCTGTAGCGCCGATAATCGCCTCCATCGTCTGATTGAGGCCATCCCGCAGCGGAATGTTATCGCGGGCAAACTGCCCGGCGGCAATGCGCAGACTGCCGATAGCCAGCTCCGCGTTGACGCCCTCCTTCTCCCATTTGCCGAAGAGGGCGACGGATTCCTCCAGTGTAAATCCCATCTGGCGCAGCGGCGCGCCGAACTGCACCACCTTCGCCGCCAGATTGTCTACGCCGATGCCGAACGCCTGCCCTGCACCAAAGAGCATGTCCAGCGTAGCGCCGGTGCCCTCGTTCTCTATCCCCCAATCCCCCATCACCCGCGTGACAAGCTGCACATTGCGCACGCCGTCACCGCCTACCAGGCGCGTGAAATCCAGGAATTGGCCGGTGGTAGTGGTCAACTCGTCCCCCGTCAACCCCAGCCGGGTATTGAGTTCGGCCATCGTACCGCCGATGGCACTCACGTCGTGGCCAAGGCCCTGCGTAGAGCCGGCCAGGCTGACAACGCCCGCCTCCATCGAGGCCAGCGCCTCGCCGGATGCGCC
>JACSRF010000616.1 GCA_014879875.1 Anaerolinea sp. | reverse complement strand
CTGGTAGTCTGGTAGTCTGGTAGTCTGGTAGTCTGGTAGTCTGGTAGTCTGGTAGTCTGGTAGTCTGGTGGTCTGGTGGTCTGGTGGTCTGGTGGTCTGGTGGTCTGGTGGTCTGGTGGTCTGGTGGTGATGATGTCTTGCCTGACCTGACCACACTTGTCACTCGTCACTCGTCACTCGTCACTCGTCACTCGTCACTCGTCACTCATCACTCATCACTCATCACTCATCACTCATCACTCATCACTCGTCACTCATCACTCGTCACTCATCACTCGTCAATATCGTGCCTTTGATGCGCTTGAGGAGGGTTTCGCGGTCGGCGTCGCTGAGTGTTTCGCCTCGTTCAATGCGGCGGCACACGGCCGTTTCCTTGCGCACCACCTCTTCCCGCACCCGTTGGCTAACCGGGCCGATCTCCTCTACAGGCAGCTCGTCAAACAAACCTTCTGTGACGGCCAGCAGCACGGCGATTTGCTCGGCTACGGGCAGTGGCTCATACTGTGGCTGCTTCAACACCTCGCGCACGCGCCGGCCGCGCTCAATGGCCTGCTGCGTCGCTTCGTCCAGGCGTGTGCCAAAGCGGGCAAAATTCTCCAACTCCTCAAACTGACTGTAGGAAAGGCGCAAATCACCGGCGACAGCGCGGTAAGCGGGCAACTGTGTCTTGCCGCCCACGCGCGAGACGGAACGCCCCACGTCTACGGCGGGCAGCACCCCCTTTTGGTACAACTCCGGCGAGAGGTAAATCTGGCCGTCGGTGATGGAGATGATATTAGTGGGAATATAGGCAGACACGTTTTGCGCCTCAGTTTCAACGATGGGCAGCGCCGTCAGCGAACCGCCACCCAATTCGGGCCGCAGCCGCGTAGAGCGTTCTAGCAGGCGGGCGTGCAGGTAGAAGATGTCGCCGGGGAACGCTTCGCGGCCGGGTGGGCGGCGCAGCAGCAGGGAGAGTTCACGGTAAGCCCAGGCGTGGCGCGTCAGGTCGTCGTAGACGATGAGCACGTCGCGCCCCTGCTCCATGAAATATTCGGCGATGGTCGTGGCGGCATAGGGGGCGATGAACTCCAGGCCGGGCGGGTCTTCACCGGCGGCGACGACGACGACGGTGTACGCCATGGCCCCGCGTTCGCGCAAATCGGCGATGACGCCGGCCACAGCCGAACTGCGCTGACCGATGGCGCAGTAGACGCAGAGTACGTTTTTGTCGGCCTGGTTGAGGATGGTGTCGAGGGCAACGGCCGTTTTCCCCGTTTGCCGGTCCCCCAAAATCAGCTCGCGCTGGCCGCGCCCCACCGGGATGAGGGCGTCTACGGCCTTGATACCTGTTTGCAGGGGAACCGTCACCGGAGCGCGGTCCATGATCGGCGTCACCGGCCGTTCCACCGGCCAGCGTTCAATGGCAGGGATGGGGCCGCGGCCGTCTAACGGCCGTCCGGTGGGGTCCAGCACCCGCCCCAACATCCCCTCGCCAACGGGCACGTCCAGCACGCGATGCAGCCGCCGCGCCTCATCCCCGGCGCGCAAATGTCGGCTGTCACCCAGAAAAATCACGCCGACTTCTTTTTCATCCAGGTTGAAAGCCATGCCGGTCAGTCCGCCAGGGAAGCGGATTAACTCCTCGGCCTGTACTTCGTATAACCCATGCACGCGGGCGATGCCATACCCCATGTAGCTGATGTGGCCCACTTCCCAAACATGCAGACGGGGTTGGGCCTGCGCCTGGGCCTGGGTAAAGGCGGTGAAAGTTTCGTTCAGCAGCGTATGCAGCAGCCCCTCACCCATCTGTTTCTTCCTCTACGATTGTGTGTGGGGGGATAGCCGCCAGCGTGTCCAGCAGCGCCTCTTCCAGTTCATCCAGGTAGCTGGCCAGGCTCCAGGCCACCTTATGTCCCGGCGCGGCCAACTCCAGCCCGCAGATCAGGTCGGGCGTGGTATGGAATTGGATGGCCTGACCGGGGCCAAAGCGGGCGAAGATGGCCTGCCGCAGCGCCTGCCGTGCGGTGTTGTCAATATCAAAGCTGCTGTTAATGGTGAGGACGGCCGTTTCCTGTTTCAACGCCGTCATCATTGCCAGCGACTCTGCCTCTGGCAGCGCCGCCACCCGCGCCAGGAAAATCTTCACAATCCGCGCCTCTAGCCCCTCGTCGGCCAGGTCGGCGAGCGCGCGGCGAATGACCTGATACGTCTGCTGCCCAACCTGAAGGCGCACCGTTTGCAAAAACGATTCCTTTTCTTCGGCCAACGCCTTCTGCCAGCGGCTGCGCGTCTGGTCCACCTCGGCGCGCGCCTCATGCAGCCATGCCTGCCGCCGCTCGGCGACCTGTGTCTGGGCTGTGCGCATCAACGTTTCCCGCTCCTGCTCAAAGGCGGCGTTTTTCTGCTGGTAGGCTTCAATTTCCGCATTGGCCGTTTCCCGATGCTGCGCTGCCTGTTCCAGCCGCTCGGCAATTTTGCGCTCCCGCTCCGCCATGGCGTTCATAATGGGCCGGTAGAGAAACCGGCGCAGGAGAAGTACCAGAATCAGGAAGTTGACGATTTGGGCGATGACAGTGAACCAATCAATGAGCACCGTTAACCTCCGATCAACGCGGTCGCGTAGTTCCAAAAAGGATTAACGAAGAGCAGGATGATGGCGATGACGAAGCAGTAAATGGCCGTAGACTCAATCATCGCCAGGCCGACGAAGAGGGTGCGGGTGATGGTGTTGGCTTCGTCGGGTTGCTGCGCGATGGAGCTAAGCGCCTGCGCGACAGCGCGCCCTTGCCCCAATGCCGGTCCCAATGAGCCAATGGCGATAGTGAGTCCGGCAGTGGCAATTGAGATGATAGCTATCCAGCCGAGGTTATCCATGTTGAACTCCTTTATTCGTGAACGGTATCCGGCGAACAGTAAACCGGTTACTGATTACGTTCCTTTGCCTGTACCTGAGTAGCAGAAGCGATGTAGACCATGGCCAGCACGGCGAAAATGTACGCCTGAATCAGGCCCGTTACCAACCCTAATACCTGCATGATGATGGGGAAGAAGAGGGGGACGATGGAAAGCAGCACGCCGGCGATCATCGTGCCGCTCATGACGTTGCCAAAGAGACGCACGGCCAGGGCCAGGGTGCGCGACAGTTCGCCGATGATGTTGAAGGGCAGCATGACCGGTGTGGGCTGGGCGTATTGTTTCAAGTAGGTCCATAAGCCAAGTTGAGCAATGCCATAGAGGGGCACGGCTACAAAAACGCAAATGGCGAGAGCGGCCGTTGTCGAAAGCGACCCGGTGGGCGGCTGGTAGCCAGGCACAATAGCGAGCAGGTTGGATGTGGCGATGAAGATGAAGAGTGTGCCGATAAAGGGCAGGTACCGTTCTGGTCGCTGCTGGCCGATTTCGCCGATCTGGTCGTGCAGCGTTTGCACCAGCACTTCCAGCAGGTTTTGCCCGCGCGACAGCTTTTCATCGCTGGACAATTTGCGTGTCACCAGCCAGGAGACGCCCACCAGCAAAGCCATTACTACCCAGGTAAAAAGGATGGTGGCGTTGAGCTTAAAAGGGCCGTAGGCCATGATGATGTTGTTATCAGGACTTATTTCCATGTGACGATTGACGATTGACGATTGACGATTGACGATTAACTTCGCGTCGCCTCCTGTTCACCGTCTCCGGTCCCCAACGGCGGATGAGGAAGGTGCGGGCGAGCAGGACGCCGGTCAGGGCGCTGAGCAGGTGGCTCCAATGATTGCCGGTCAGCAGGTAGATGGCGCCAACGAGAAGCGCCAACCGCAGGACGTAACTGCCGATGAGCAGCAGCGCCGGGCGGCGGCTGGCGGGCAGTTGGCGCACCGTGTACCACAGGCCGCTGAAGTAGAGCGCGCCGATGAGTATCCCGACCAGAAAGCTGAAAAGAAGTTGAATGCCGTTCATGATAAGCTGTGTAATATTTCACGGAACTGCGCCGAAGTTGTAATAACCAGTTGTGGTATTGCGGGCAGTTCTAGCAGGTCCTTGTCACCGGTTATCAAATATTCAGCCTGCCCCACAAAGGCATAGGCCAACAAATAATCATCTTTTGGATCTCTGGTGACGGCCGGAATTGATTCTCTGATCATGGGTATTTCTTCGCAAACGGATTGCAGAATTGTCAAAAATTGCGTTAATCGTGAAGCGGTAATGCGCTGTAACAGGTGGGGTTTACGCTGCACAGTCAGGCTGATTTCTGACAGAAGGGTTTCCGGCATCAGTAGTGTAACTTTTCCCTCAGAAACAGCTTCCAGAAGCAAAGTGATGAAGTGATGTTCGGAAGGATTGAGCAAATAAGCGATGAAGAGGTTGGTATCTGCCAGGACACGCATTTCTTAATCCTGGAATTTGACTTTGCCCTGCGTGATCAGGTTGCCCAGCGCTTCTCTTGTGATTTCATCAGCGATAACGGCCGTTTCCGCTGCCGACAGCCCTTCATTCTGTTTGCCAACCTCTGCGGCAATACGCATCAGTTCTGCAATGGCTTCTCGTCTTCGTCTGTTTTCTCTGGCTTCGCGCAGCAGCTCATAATCTGAGATAGGAATAATAACAGCTTCTGCTTCTCCCCTGTTTTGAATGACAACATCCTTGTTGGTTTCTTTTATCCAGTTCAGTAATGGACTGAGGTTTTGTCTGGTTTCGCTTACCGATGCAGTTTTCACGTTTTATCTCCGGTCATTAAGCCTTATGGCGCTCCTTATGCCTATGTTCATGAACACGAATATGTACATAATAACATGCAAAGCCTTGTGGGATCAAACCGGAACCTATTCGTCTGTGTCTTCCGGCGGCAGTTCTACCAGGTCTTGTTCGATGCGGGACTGTTCCTGGCTCACCCAGTACCAGGCGTTCCAGCAGCCGAGCAGGATGCCGCCGATGAGCAGCATGAGCGTCCAGGAGTAAGGGCTGGGCCAGGTGGCGTCTATCCAGAGGCCGAGGGCCAGGCCGAGCAGGGTGGGGATGGTGACGGACCAGCCAACGATGCCGAACATGCCCAGGCCAAACCAGACACGCTCCTTTTCGTGGCGGCGCGCCCACAGCTTGCGCTGCTCTTTGCGGGCGATGCGCCGTTCCAGCTCTTTGTGGGGGATACGGCCGTTTTCCTCATCCATCGTTACAACTCCCAAAGAAAGCGGGAACTACAGCTTTTCAACTGCTCGTTGAACCACGTTAAAAGAGGGTGGGGGCAAACACGGACCTAAATAAAGCGCTTCGCTAAAAGGCTCAATTGTGAAAAACTGATAGGCTTTAATAAGATAAGATCCGCTTTTGCGTGCAACTCGTCTGCCAATGCAGCATCGGCCGTAGCCAAAATCACACGAGCTTGTGCCAGTCGCTGATCGTTGCGAATCTGGCCCAAAAGAATCCCTCCTGCTACCTCAGGTATGTGCAAGTCTAAAATAATCATCTTGGGAACAACTTCAGTCAGGCGCTTTTGGGCTGTTCGCCCATTCATAATTGATTCAGTTTGATAGCCAGCCTGTTCCAGCGCGGTCGTGAAAACCAAATTTTGGTCCACGTCGTCCTCAATAATCAATGCCAGGGGTTTTGTTTCCAATGAACACCTCCGTAAATCAATGCGGCAGTTGCAATGGTAAGCTCACAGTGAATACACTTCCCTGCCCTAACTTGCTCTTTACCTCAATTGTGCCATCCATGGCCGTTACCAACTGCTGAACAATAGCCAAACCTAAGCCAACCCCGCCATACTTACGACTCGACGTTTCGTCAATTTGGCGAAACGGTTCAAAAATATAGGTTATATGCTCCGGGTCAATACCGCTCCCTGTATCTTGAACTTTTACGCCCCAATAGGTCGCATTAGTTTGATAAGCATGGACGACAACGCTGCCCTTTTCGGTAAACTTGATCGCGTTAACAATCAGGTTGGTGACAATTTGCTCGATCCTGCTTTTGTCTCCGATGATGGCAGGCGGTAGATTAGAGTCAACGTTCACTTGCATAGACAACCCCTTTTGCAGGGCCATTGGTAAGTAATTCGAGTGGGTTGTTTCAATCAAAGATCGAGGTGAAAATTCTTCCGCCTTCAGCCGTAACTGACCCGATTCAATTTGCGTTTGATCTAATAATTCAGCGAAGATTTGTTTCAGCACCATTGCCCTATTAATGATGCGCCGGATCATATCTTCCTGGTCTGAGGTAAGCGGTCCATAGATACCGGCCTGCAACATCTCCGCCATGCCCATCATCGCGCCTAATGGCGTGCGCAATTCATGGCCTATCCGGGCAATGAACCGTGTCTTAAACTCATTGGCTTCAGTTGCTCTTTGGGCCATGGTTTCAACTTCTTCGATTTTAACCATGTAACGGCCGACTGCCTTTTGCAGGGCGCTGCGGATGAGTTCTTGTTCTTTAAGAATGGTCCTCTCTTGCGCTTGAAAATAACCCCGGATGAGCGCTTCCTGGTAAACGTCAATCATGTTCAACGCCGGGGCAATGTGGTCATTTTCCAGGCGGGCCAGAAAAAACTGGCGCGTTACCTGGCCCAAACGCAGCATGGCTTGTTCGCTCACGCCTGTTAGATGTAACTGTTCGCCATGTTCTACGGCCGGATAGGCAGGCTGACTAAGACTAACAAAGTTATAGAGGGCATCTACCTCATCTGCGGCAATGCCTTTTAACATGTTGGGGCGGATGGTCGTGCGTCGGCTAAACAGCGTCTCGCGCAAAACTTGAGCGTAACTGCTCAGCAAATCCGCCCGGTTGACTTCCAGACATTGTTGCAAAGCTTCTTGCCAGGCGTTGTGGGTTGTTAGCTTTTTATCGTCCATAGGACAAATTATGATTTGTCTCGACTCACAACACGTTCAAAAGCCTGACGGGTCCGTTCCTGTTTATCAGCAACAGCTTTTTCCAGGCTTTGAATAAACCCCAGAATGATCCCTTCTTGATAAGCGTCTATGACTTCCAATGCCGCAGCGATTTGGCCGTTCTCTATCCGGGTTACAAAAAACTGGCGCGTTGCCTGGCCCATACGTAACACGGGTTGTTCGCTCAAGCCAGTCTGGTATAGTTGTGCCCCACGTTCTAAGGTTGGCAGGTGAGGTTGGCGCAGGAAGCTGCCAAGCGCATCAACCTCATCCGCAGCAATACTTCTCAACATGGCCGGTCGTATGGTGGTGCGCCTGCTAAACAAAGTCTCTCGTAAGACCTGTTGATAACGATTGACCAATTCAGGGCGATTGGTTTCTAAGAGGTGGGTCAGGTGTGTGTGTAACTCATCGCTGGTAGTAGACTTTAAGTCGTTCACGATTTATGTTCCTTACTTGACCAAATAAGCGCCAAAACCACCACCCATTGGCCCAAATGCTTCCATATCCTCTTTGGCGAGTTCCGATTCATCAAAGCCATGCCAATCTAACAAGGAGATAAAGTCTTGCTCCATTTGCCAGGGGTGGAGGAGTTCACGGAATTGTTGCAATGGGCGCGGATAAAGTTTTGCGCCCATTCGTTCATACATTTGGGATATCTGATCGCCCTCCGGACTTTGTCGCGTGTCGGCTATTTGTGCATTAAATGCCAGGCAGCTGCCCGGGGCAGCCCACTCATAGGTGTAACGGGCGATATGGGCGATGGCCTCGTCTGGCAAAAAGCCGCTGACGCCCCAAAGGACAAAGCCGACTTTTTTCCGGCCGGCTAATATGC
>JACSRF010000615.1 GCA_014879875.1 Anaerolinea sp. | reverse complement strand
AACGGATTACGGACAACGGATTACGGACAACGGATTACGGACAACGGATTACGGACAACGGATTACGGAAAATAAATATGGAAAACATCCCAGTCATCATCGTTTGCGGGGGTGAAGGAACCCGAATGCGCGGCAGTACGGAGCGCAAAAAAGAGTTGGTAGAGGTGGGCGGCCGGCCTATTTTATGGCACGTCATGCGCATTTTTTCGGCGCATGGCTGCAATCGGTTCATCCTGACGTTAGGGTATGGCGCGGATCAAATTCGGCGTTATTTCCTGGAATATGAAGCGATGAATCGCAGCGTGACCTTGCAGCTAGGGCAGGCAGGTAATGGGCAGCCAGCGATCACCTATCACGGACAGCCGGCGCATTCACCGTGGTCGGTGTCATTAGTAGATACAGGGCTGCTTACAGAAAAAGCGAGCCGCATTGCCAGGGTGGCGGATTATATTACGGGTGATCGCTTTTTTGTGGCCTATGGCGATGACGTGAGTGACGTGAATTTGACGCGGCTGATGCAGTTTCACCGGGAACATGGCAAGCTGGCAACGATTACGGCCGTGCAAGTCAACCTGCAATATGGCGTCGTGGAGGCGGACGAAGCGGGGTTGGTGTCTGGCTTTGTGGAACGGCCGCTGCTGCCCTACTGGATCAATGGCGGTTTTATGCTGTTTGAGCGCCCCGTCTTAGAGTTGATGGCCGCCAGCGACAGCGTGAATCTGGAAACAGAAGTGTTACCCCAGCTTGCCGCGCAGCAGCAGTTGATGATTTACCGCCACAGCGGCTTCTGGCAGTCCATGAATACGATGAAAGATACCATGCTGCTGGAAAAAATCTGGCAGCAAAACCCACCCTGGAAAGTTTGGGATGATTAAGCCACATGGGGGCGACAGACAAATGCGGGTTTTAATCACAGGAGCTACCGGCTTTATTGGCCGTACTCTCATCCCACACCTGCGCGATCAGCCGCACATTGTCCCTATCCTCTTGCTGCGTGAAATGTACAGCGATCCTTGTATGCTGCCCCCGTTTCTGGCGGCCATGCGCCCTCATTATGAGGCGGTTTATGCAGATCTGCGCAATTTTCAACTGACGGTACGCGCCGTGCGCGCAGCAGAACCAGACGCCGTCATTCACCTGGCAGCGGCAGGGGCAACAGACCCTTTTTTGAATGTGCATACGGCCGTTGCCCACAATGTCACCGGCGTCATTAATCTGGCGCGCGCCTGTTTTGAAAAAACGTCAACGACCCGTCGTTTGCTCATGGCGCGCACGCCTGGTGAACTGAGCAGCATGAATACCTACGCAGCCAGTAAAGCCGCCGCATGGCAGTTTTGCCAGATGTACAGCCGCACCCAGGGTTGGCCTATTCATGGCGCGATGATTTTCCAGGCTTACGGCCCCCACCAGTCGGCGCGCGCTTTAGTCCCGGCGGCCACAGCCGCCGCGCTTGCCGGGCAAGATTTCCCGCTCACCCGGGGCGTCCAGCAAAAGGATTGGATTTACGTGACCGACGTTGTGTCGGGCCTGCTGTGCGCGCTGCATACGGAACTGCCAGCGGGCATGACGGTGCAATTGGGCAGCGGCCAGGGCGCCAGCGTCGCCGAAGTTGTCACGATGATTTATGACCTGGTTGCCCAACATGGCTGGGCGGCGCAGCAAGGAAAACCAATGATTGGCGCGCTGCCCTCGCGCCCGGGCGAAGCGCCACAGCAAATTGCTGATACTGCCTATACGAAGGAATTATTGGGGTGGGAAACGGCCGTATCTCTGCGTAGTGGACTCATGCAATACATCAACACCGTCGCCCGGCAAATCCCCCCATAGTACTAACCCAAAAAGCCCATTCCCCCCTTTTTCAGGCTCTCCTATAATGAATCAATGAACAAACCTAAAAAGATCATACAGGCTTTGGTCGTTTATTCATGACGGGTAATTGACGACAGTCTGAAAACAGCAGGAGTTTAATAAATGGGCATTCGATATAACTGGCAATCATCTATGCAAACGGGATTTCTACTAGGCAATACACCACACCCGTCATACCAACCCGCATATCTATTAAACCAGCCACATTGCATGACAACATTAGCCGTTCACGTCTATGAAAACAACCTGCCCGGTGGCGCAACCGGGCAAACGCTGCCAGACTACAGCTACACGCTGCAGGCAACGGCCGTCTTGCATGGAGGCCACATTCTCCAGGCGCAACCCAACGAATTGCAAGCCATCTTCTACTCAGAGCGCCACGACGGACAACATGCCACAAAAGCCATCACCGCCGCATTAGCGATGATGGAACAAATCAACGTTATCAATCAGCACCGTCATCCAGACGATGCAGCCGATGCAGCGCCCTTGCGCATCAGCATTGGCGTAGACACGGGGCCTGTCACCATCCACACCGAGATGCTCAACACGCACATAACAGCCAACGGCAAAAGTCTACAAATTGCCAGCCAACTACGCGAGCTAAATAAACAAGCGCCCTTTCCAACTATCTTCATCAGCGCACAAACGTACCAATATTTACCAGATTCGACAGCGTGGCACATTGAAAATCTAGGGAACACACTCTGGACAGCCGGGCAGATGTTGACCGTTTATGCAGTTGTGCCCTATTAATCATTGCGCATTGGGCATGGTGCAAAAAGCAGAAGAGGCCCTTGCACATTGCCTGACTAAAATAGCATAGCCACAACCAAAGTTTTTGACGCAAAGACGCAGAGGTGCAGAGATATCAAGCCTCTGCGTCTTTGCGTCTCTGCACCGCATCGGATTTAACCAGATGTTTACAAACCGTTAGCCATACCTTAATGCCCCAACCCCTGGCACGGCCGTTGCGGTATTGCCCTGAATAACGGCCGTGTTATAATGACAACCGCAAATGACCTTGTTGAAGGGCTTGCCTTGAATGAGGAGAATGATATGGCAACGCAAACGGTGATAGAACAGGAAATAGTCGTAACGCAGCGAAGGGTCACACTTTTTTCTGGAAAACGCGGGCGAAATTTGCAAGAAATGCTTCTCGCTTATTTGCTTCTCTTACCCGCTTTTACCATCATTTTCACATTCGGCATTTTCCCCCTCGCGTTTTCAGTCTACCAAAGCACCCTCAGAGGCTTAAACAAAATTGTCGGCACCTACGATGGTCTGGGGAATTACACCAGAGCCATTGGCAATTTAGCCTACGTTTTCGGCTTCTGGTTAGCCCTCATTTTCCTCTTTTTGGCGCTCAACACCCTCAACAAACAACGGCGTGCAGCGCGTGAACGGAACGAACAACCCTGGGTTCTAACCTTACCCGGCATCGCCATTGCCGCCAGCTTTAGCCTGCTGCTGCGGTTCACCTTCCTCTTCCTGCCAGAAGCGCTGGGCGTCGCCGAAAAACTAAGAGCGGCCAAACAAGCCGGGCAGCAAGAAACGACGGCCGAATTATTCCAACAATTCTTGGGAGAATCCTGGCGCCTCATCCACATCCAACAAGCGTTTTGGCTAACCATAGGCATTTTTATAATCGGAGTGGCGCTCATCGTCATGCTCTCGCAGCGACAGTCACACATTCCCCATCAATCAGAGTATCTGGGAGCCTTTATTCAAGCATTCATTCTCCTGTTCAGTGGCGTCTTCTTGGGCTGGTTCATCCTGACGCAAGTGCAAGCCGCCTACACAGCAGCCATTGAACAAGGAGAAACGTTAGAAATATGGACGCAAGTCGTCACCATTAGCGCCGGCTTTGTGCTGCTTTTTCTCTCCTGGTTAGTCTGGCGCAGCGCCAACCAACAAGATTCTAACAGAAGCACGTTTCTGCGCCTGGCTGCCGGTTCTATGCTGCTCATCGGGGCCTGGGTGCTCATCGGGGAACTACCGGCCGCCGCGGCCAACGGCAACAAAGATTGGTATCGCGGCCTCATGAACACTGTCTACTATTCCGTCGGTTCCATACCGTTTCAGTTTTCCATCTCCTTAATGTTGGCGACGTTCTTATTTCAGGACATCAAGGGCAAAGGATTGTTTCGCATCCTCTTTTTCCTGCCCTACGTCACGCCGGCTGTCGGTGCGGCGGCCTCCTTCCGCATCTTGTTCTCTGGCCGGGTAGACGCGCCTATCAACCGCATCATGACCGGGCTAGGCTTTGATCCCTTGGCCTGGCTAAACGAACCGGCCGGTATTTTCCAGCTCATCACCGGGCCAAACATCACCCTGCCAACGTGGGCCGTTGGCCCCAGTCTTTCCCTGGTTGTCATCATCATTTTTGGTATTTGGACCTACGTGGGCTTCAACACCGTTATTTTCCTGGCCGGGCTGGGGGCCATCCCCAACGAATTATATGAAGCGGCGTCCATAGATGGCGGCGGCCGTTGGTCACAATTCCGCCACATTACCCTGCCCTTGCTCTCGCCAACCCTCTATTTCCTGACACTCTACGCCATCATTGGCACATTCAAAGCGTTTAACCATATCTACGTCTTGCGCACATCGGCCGCATTGGGGACAGCCAATACCGCCAGCATCGTCATCTTTGACGCCATGAAACGAGATACACGATATGGTTACGCGGCCGCGTTGGCCGTTCTGCTGCTCATCATTGTGATGGCCCTCACCATCATTAACAATCGCGTTGCCAGCAAGAAGGTGTTCTATGGCTAATCCACCTGTAACGCCCACCACTCCTGCGACCCAACACCATCCCAGAACCAGACACGTGGACGTCGGGCGCATTGTCATCTACATCGTCTTGATCATTGGCAGCATTTTAGCCATCACGCCCTTCCTGTTTTCGGTCAGCGTCTCTCTCATGAACCTGACCGAAGCCACCGGGCGCGCCATTTTCCCGGCGACGCCCCAATGGGGGAACTATACCCAGGCGTGGCGAGATGCTAAATTTGGCATTTATTTTGGCAACAGCATCAAAATTGCACTGATTACAGTGAGTGGGCAAGTCATTTTTTGCACGGCCGCTGCCTACGCCTTTGCCCGCATGAAGTTCCCCGGCAAAGATTTTCTGTTTGCCCTCTTACTCTCTACGTTGATTTTGCCCGAAGCCGTCACCTGGGTTCCCAACTTTATCACCATCATCTGGCTGGATCGCATTACCCCGCTCAGGTGGTTCAACAATTGGCCCGCCCTCACCATTCCCTTCATGTCCAGCGCTTTTAGTATTCTGCTACTGCGACAGTTCTTCCAGCAAATCCCTAGGGAGTTATGGGACTCGGCGCAAATTGACGGCGCCGGGCACATGCGCTACTTGCTGCAAGTTGTTATCCCGCTGTCGCGGGCAGCCCTGGTCACGGTTGTTCTTTTCAGCTTCATCGGCTCGTGGAATGCTTTGGCCTGGCCCATTTTAGTGACGCAAACACCAGATTGGCGTCCCATTTCTTATGGACTTTTATCATTCTTAGACGAAGCCGGTTCACAAGCCCATTTACGCATGGCCGGCGCCGTCATCACGATCTTACCCTTAATCATCGTTTACTTCTTCACGCAAAAAGAGTTTACGGAGGGGATTGCCACATCTGGCTTAAAAGGTTAATAATGAAAATTTGTAGCGCGATTTGGCAAATCGCGCTACCTTCACAAAGGAGGTGGTGCCTGACTGAGATAGATTAAAGAAGACGTTACAAATCAGAAAAGCGCCTGAAAATCTAAACCAAGACAAACTATTCAGATTGCGCTTACAAACAAAAACTCTAGATCGGAGGAGATTCTTAAAAATGTCAAAACGTAATTGGACCAAAATTATTCTGCTGCTGGCGTTGTTACTCTCGCTGGTATTGGCGGCTTGCGGTGGCAACACCGCCAACGTCGAACAAGCGGTACAAGACGCCGCGCAGCAAGTACAAGATGCTGCCGCCACCATCGCCCCAACGGTACAAGCAGCCGTTGAAGAAATTGCCCCCACGTTAGAAGCGGCCGTTGAACAAATTGCGCCGACCGTGGAAGCGGCCGTTGAAGAAGTCACCGCCACCGAAGAACCGATGATGGACGTTAACCCAGAGACAAACGGCCTCTCCGAATGCGCCGTCGCCGCCGATGGCCCCTTCGCCGGCGTTGACCCAACAGGCGCATCCATTGTCTGGTGGCACAACCACAGCGGTTCGCGCGGCGAAAAAATGCTGCCGTTGATTGACCAGTTCAACAACGACAACGCCTGCGGCATCACCCTCGAAGCGCAAAACCAGGGCAGCTACAACGACATCCGCGACAAAGTGAACGCCAGCGCGGCCGCCGGCGAACTGCCCGCCGCCCTCGTGGTTGGCTACCAGAACGACCAGGCCTTCTACCAACTGAACAACAGCCTGGTTGACCTGAACCCCTACGTGGATGATGCGTATTGGGGGTTGGGCGAGGCCAAGAATGACTTCTACCCCAGTTTCTTCGACCAAAGCATTCACACCGTCTTTGGCGGACAGCGGCTTGGTTTCCCGCCCAACCGCTCCATGGAAGTGCTTTACTACAACCAGACCTGGTTGGAAGAGCTTGGCTTTGACGGCCCGCCCACCACGCCCGATGAATTCAAAGAAATGGCTTGCGCCGCCGCTGCCGCCAATGGCGATGGCACCGGTGGTTTCATTCTCCGCGAAGACGCCTCCGCCGTCGCCGCCTGGACCTACGCCTTCGGTGGCGACATCCTCACCGAAGATGGCACGCACTACGTCTACAACAGCCAGGCAACCATTGACGCCATGGCCTTTCTCAAAGGGATGAACGACGAGGGCTGCGCCTACCTCTTCACCGAAGGGTTCCCGAATCCTGAGTTTGCCGCCCGCCGCGCCATCTTCACCATGGGTTCCAGTTCTGGCATTCCCTTCTACGCCGGCGATATCGCCACAGTAGCTGCGGAAAAGGGAACCGAACCAGACGAGTGGGGCGTCACCGCCATTCCGCACACCACCCCAGAACCGGTACAGAACATCTACGGTGGCGACATCATGATTACCGCCACCACGCCCGAAGCGCAGTTGGCGGCCTGGATTTTCGTGAAATGGTTCACCACACCTGAAGTACAGGCAGAATGGAACCGCATCAGCGGTTACTTCCCCACACGCGAAGGCACTAATGAGTTCCTGACCAGCTACTTCGATGAAAACCCACAATGGGCGCAGGCTGTCGCTTTGCTGCCGTACTCTTACTATGAACCACAGTTGATCTCTTATCAATCTGCCCGTGACGGCGCAGAAGAGGCGTTCAATGCCATTATGCAAGGCGCGGACATTCAAGCCACCCTGGATAATTTGACCGAGACGGCCAATGAAACCCAGGATGAGTTGATGTCTGAAATTGAGTAAGCGATTCTGATGTGACTTCTCCATGCACGATGGAATTCGTTGCATGGGAGGGTTAAATAAAAAGCGGGCCAGAGATACAAAGACTGGCCCGCTTTTTACTTGCGCGTGAAAATTGATGAGGTTGAAGAGATGAGATCGCTGTTTTTGTATACCTTATTGTTCCTCTTGTTATGCGTAGGGAGTGCATGTAGCGCAGGTCAAACGGCCGTTACCGAACTGACAAACATAACGGCAACGGCCGTTAATCCCACCGCCACCGCCACCCTGCCCCAACCTGACGCCAGCCCAACCCACACAGCCAGCCCAACACCCTCACCCACGTCAACCAGCGCCAATACCTTTACCCCTACCGCCACCAATACACCGTCACCCACGCCAATACCAACTCTCACAGCCACAGCAACCCCAACGCCTACAGACACGCCGCTGCCTACAGATAC
>JACSRF010000339.1 GCA_014879875.1 Anaerolinea sp. | reverse complement strand
ACTGGACCGGCTGCGGGTAGCAAACGATTTCCTGGCTTATCTGGAGGAACGCGAAGAAAATGAAGCAACTGAAGAATTAAAGTGAGCATTCCTCTGGCGCGGCGGCTTAACCGCTGTAGGGTGGCTGGCTTTTGAGTCCATCAAGCTGTCCAACCTCAGCGCCCCCATCGCTGCCCGGTCAGGGCAAGACCACGCATTGACGGCGCAGGTCAGCGGGCAGGTACACGGCGGCGGTCGTTCCTGTTTGCCCATCGCCTTTTGTCTCCTTTCTTTACTTTCTCGCCATTGCCCCATCAACAAAAATCCCGAACACCCCGCACAAATGCACAAATAGATGTGCTTGATTATTGAACTCGGATAAACTTATAATGGATTGATTATGAATGGATAGGACTTTTTTAAGATGGGTCAATTAACAACCAGACAGTTGGCGCGAAAACGAGACCGACAAACAAAACACAAAAGTCGTTCGGGTCTGCAACCTGGAGATATGTTGCAGGAACGTTACCAGATTGTTGGCCCATTGGGAGCGGGGGGGTTTAGCTCTGTGTACCAGGCGCGTGATATGCGTTTCCCATCGGGAACAAAGTTGTGCGCCATTAAAGAGATGCTGATCTCAACGGCCGATCCGCAAATTCGCAAACTGACCATTAAATCCTTTGAACGGGAAGCCAGTATGTTGGCGATGTTGAACCACCCGGCCATTCCCGACGTGTCTGACTATTTCACGGAAGGCAATCGCAGTTACCTGGTTCTCGAGCTGATTCGTGGCAAGGATTTGCAAAACTGGTTGGATGAAAGCAACGAGATGTTGAACCAGGCAACGGCGCTGGATTGGTGTTTGCAACTGTGTGATGCGCTGACCTATTTGCACCAGCAGAAACCACAGCCGATTGTGTTTCGTGATCTCAAACCATCGAACATCATGCTTGACCAATTCAAGCGCATTCGCTTGATTGATTTTGGCATTGCCAAGCTTTTTGAAGGTGGCAACAAAGGCACGATGATCGGTACAGAGGGTTACTCGCCACCGGAACAGTACCGGGGTGAGGCGACTCCGGCCGGCGATGTTTATGCCATGGGCGCCACGCTGCACCACTTACTCACCAGGCAAGACCCACGCCTGGAACCTCCGTTTACATTTGCCGAGCGCCCCATCCGCAGCATAAATAAAACTGTGACGCTGGCGTTTGAAAGCGTGGTGATGCGCTGCCTGGCTTATGATCCGAAAGAACGGTATCCAGATGCCATGGCTTTGCGCGATGCATTATTAGCCTTGTCGCAGCCAGAATTGACCCTGGCGGATTTGCTGCCGACGGCCCCACCGCCTGCGGTGGGCGTGGTTCCAGACCCGGTGGAAACGCCGGCCGCCAACTCCCTGGTTAGACGAACGGCAAACCTGGTCAAACCGCTGTGGACGTTTAAGTGTGAAGATGAAATTCGTTCCAAAGCGGCCGTTGCCCAAGAAATGGTGTTTGTCAGCGCCTACGATAATAATGTCTATGCACTATCTGCCAATAATGGTGCGTTTGTTTGGAAGCATCCCACGTCGGATGGCCTGGGGTCATCCCCGTATGTGTATGAAAACGGTGTGTTTGTGGGGTCGGCCGATCAGCACGTTTATTCGTTAAATATCCGCAACGGCCGTATGAATTGGCGCTTTGGTACAAAAGGCGCGATCTACTCTTCTCCCGTGGCGCGCTTTGATCACGTCTTTGTGGGGTCAGATGACAGCCACGTATACGCAATTAACGTCAATACGGCTAAAATGGTGTGGAAAGCGAATGCTTTTAGCCCCGTCCGCTCCACGCCGTTTGTGGATGAAGAGCGCGTCTTCTTTGGCACTGAGGGCGGGTATATATACTGTCTGGAAATTGCTACGGGCAAGATGAAATGGCAATTTCAGGCGAGGCGGGCTGTCACCTCATCGCCAATGGTGCGCGACGACTTGTTGGTAGTCGGCTCCCTGGATAACACAGTCTATGCGCTTGACGCCGGCTCAGGGTGGGCAATTTGGCGTTTCCGCACGCGCCGTCCCATTGTCTCTTCCCCGGTTATTTATGAAGGCGTCGTCTACATTGGCTCTTCTGATGGCACCCTGTATGCGATTGATGTAGATACGGGCCGTCAGCTATGGACTTTTGATACCGCAGGACAGATTGCTTCATCTCCCGCCGTGTGGCGCGAGGCTGTTTATTTTGGCAGTACAGATGGGAAGGTGTACAGTGTAGGTATTAAGCGCGGTGAGTTGCGCTGGCAGTATGAGACGGGTGGTCCGGTGATCTCATCGCCAACGATTGAAAATGAGACTGTCTATGTCGGATCAACCGACCACAATCTCTATGCGCTGCCCATTTAAGGTTTTGGTTAAAAGCATCAATTGCTGTGGCAACAAACATGAACAAATCAACAAAACAGAAACACGATCAAGATAATAGCCAGCATACAAAGTCAGCCGCGCCTTTTGTGGATGAGCCGCTCGCTTCTGTTGATATGGACGAAGAAACCGCCCCTCTGGATGAGATGCAAGAAAAAGGAGCAAGCTCTCTGGAAACGGCCGTGCTCGACCCACGTCCAGAAATAGAGAACTCTCTATTAGGTTTGAGCCAATTGGCAAAATCGGAAACAAAGGAACCGACCATGCGGGTGGCTAAACGCTGCCACATGGGGGCAGTACGTGATCGCAACGAAGATTCTTGCCTGGTATTTACGTCAGAAACGGGTGGTCATTTCCCATTACTCCCCTTTGGATTGTATATTGTGGCCGATGGCATGGGCGGTCATAAAAACGGCCACATTGCCAGCAAACTTGCTTCACGCACGGCGGCCAGGCATATCATTGAGAAAATTTATTTACCTCTCCTGAACGTGGAGGGTGTACCCACATCAACCCCTATTCAAGAGGTGTTACAAGAGGCTGTTGAACTGGCCCATAAGGCGGTTTATGATCCCACGGAAGAGACGGACAGTGGCACAACCTTGACCATTGCCCTGGTGTTGGGACGTCGTCTCTATGCTGCACATGTGGGTGATACGCGGATTTACTTGTTGTCCGGTGACAAATTGGAAGTGGTGACCACAGACCATTCATTGGTACAACGGCTGCAAGATGTGGGGCAGTTGACGGCCGAAGAAGCGCCGTTCTATGAATACCGGCACGTTTTGCTGCGCGCTGTTGGTCAGGGTGAAGAGATTGCCGTTGATACGTATACGCGCTTGCTGCCGAAGAAAGGAAAATTACTTTTATGCACCGATGGTTTATGCGGGCTTGTGGCTGATTTTGAGATCGCCATGATTTTGCAGCAAGATCATACGGTCACCGAATTGAGTGATGAGTTATTTGAAGCGGCGATGGAAGCAGGTGGTTACGATAACATTACAACAATTGTAGTTGAGTTTAATCTGTAACACGTAGCCATTCAGACCTCCAGGTTTGGGGTAAATAACCTGTCCGGTCTACACATTGGCCGCCGCCTGTAGGATTGTATGAGTGAGCAGCTAAATTATTATTCAATATTAGGCATTGAACCACAAGCCTCTACGGAAAGGGTCAAGGAGGCTTTTGGGCGGCTGCGAGGCGAATTTAAAAGACGGTCGCGTGATTTTGACAAAGACTCTCGCTATCAACAAATCGCGTATGCGTATGAAGTGTTGATCGATCCCGATCGGCGAGCATTGTATGATTCCCTCTTGCAAGAAACGCGCCCTCCGGCGCTGCGTTTAGATGTTCAAGTCAGCCGTGACAAAATTGCCATGATGGAATCGGCGCAGTTAATTTACTTGTTGGTGGAGGTTTATCCACCACAACAGAAGAAGGATGCGCGGCTGCCATTAAACCTGTGCCTGGTCATTGATCGCAGTACGTCCATGCAAGGGGAGCGGTTAGAACGGGTGAAAACGGCCGTTGAGTTAATTCTCGATCAACTTGGCCCGGATGACGTGATCTCTGTGGTGAGCTTTAGCGACCGCGCCCAGGTGATTTTACCGGCGGCGATTGTGCAAAATAAACGGCCGTTACTCGCCAAAATTCAAAGCATGATCGCTTCCGGTGGCACCGAAATTTATCAGGGGCTTAGCGCCGGCATCACAGAAATGCGCGCTGTTAGCCTCGACAATCATACCAACAACCTCATTTTATTGACCGATGGGCACACCTATGGCGACGCCGAACTTTGCCTGCAATTGGCGCAGCAAACAGCTAAAGAAGGAATTGGCATCACCGCCTTTGGCATTGGACACGAATGGAATGACCAATTCCTGGATCGTCTGGTCTCCGCATCGGGGGGACAATCTGGCTATATTGACAAGCCGCAACAAATTATTGATTTTCTGCAAAAACGAATTAACGGATTAGGGAATATCTACGCGCGCAACGTCAAGCTCCTAGTTGATTTCCCACAAACAATCCATTTACGTTACGGATTCAAGCTTGCCCCCTATGCCCAACCACTTTCGATTCACGTGCGCGAAATACAACTGGGGGACATAGAAGGACGCAAACCGTTATCCTTCTTGTTGGAAATGAGTATAGACCCACAACCGATGGAAACACGGATTAAAGTACCGATCCAACTGACTGCCGATATTCCCGGACAAAAATCTGGGACAGCTACCTTTAAGGAATCCTTACAACTATTCGTTTTGGCAGAAGCGCCGGAAACAAACCCGCCAGAGGCGCTGCTGCGCGCGGTAAGAATGTTAAACATGTATCGTTTGAACGAAAAAGTATGGGAAGACGTTGAAGCTGGACAGGTGGATATCGCGACACGCCGGATGAGGCATTTGACAACCCGCTTCCTGGAAGCAGGGCAAACCCAGTTGGCGCAGCAGGCAAGCATGGAGGCCGAGCGTCTGGCGCAAATGGGAACACTTTCCATAGAAGGTCATAAAACGCTCAAGTTCGGCACGCGCACCCTGCTCAATCAAGCAACACAGTGGGAACAGGATGATTAAGTGCATAGAATGTGGCGCCAATCAATTTGAGGGGGCATTGTTTTGTAGTGAATGCGGCCGTTTCTTGTTAGAAACGCCAGAACAGACAACCACCCCGCTGCCCTTCACCCAGTTTGGGCGGCTGCCTTCACCTCCCCCGCTGCTCAAAGAAGACGTTAAAATCATTACCGGGCACAAAACAATCACGTTTGCGATCCCTAACAGCCGGCGTCGCAGCAAGCTGGAATTGCAGCAGGAAATTCGTGTCGGCCGCAGCGATACATCGGCCGGATACATCCCTGAACTAGATTTGACAGACGATCAAGGGGCGGCGCTTGGTGTTTCCCGTCAACATGCCGTCATCCGCCTCACCGCACAAGGCGCCGTCCTGATTGATTTGAACAGTACGAATGGTACTTACCTTAACAACTTCCGTATTTCCCCCGGTCAGCCTTATTTGCTCAAACATGGAGACGAGATACAGTTTGGCGAGTTGTTAGTTCACATATTTATTCATTGAACTGTATCTGTTACTCCAACTCAACAAAGGTTAATATATGCAAACGGTAATTGTCCATATCATGAATGAAGACCCGGTTGTTTGCGAGGTAGAATCCTTGCCTGATCCGATGGCCCAATTTGTCATAGTCCACAACCCACGAAAACGAGATGGTACGGATATTCATTACCTGGATGAAGACGTGTCCTCGGTGATGTATCCCCTACACCGCATCAACTTTATCCAGGTTTTGCCATCCACCGAAGCAGAAGAGATTATCGGGTTTGTGCGTGAATGACCCATGGTTGAGCAAATTCCTTCATCACTGGAAACGAATGCCCCCCGGCTCATCCTGATTGTGGATGATGAAGCGCGTATGCGCCGTTTTATTCGTATGAATATGGAATTGGAAGGGTATCAGGTCATCGAAGCGGATAATGGGCTGCGCGCCCTGGAGCAAATCCGTCAACATACCCCCGATCTGGTCGTCATGGATGTGATGATGCCGGAAATGGATGGATTTGAAACGTTGAAACTGCTGCGTGAAATTTCGACGGTCCCCGTTGTGCTGCTGACCGTTAGAGCCGACGAAGAAGATAAAATTCATGGACTGGGCCTGGGCGCCGATGATTACGTCACCAAGCCATTTAGCCCCCGAGAATTGAGCAGTCGTGTAGCGGCCGTATTACGCCGCGCCGATTGGCCCGCCCCACCGCCACGTACCATATTGATGATTGATGACAGACTTTCTATTGATTTTAATCGTCATCAAGTGATCGTGGACGGGGAACGAATTGAACTACGGCCGACTGAATACCGCCTGCTCAATCACCTGGTGCAAAACGCTGGCTGGGTTGTGCCCCATGACACGCTTCTGGCCAAAGTTTGGGGATACGAATATCGGGACGAGACGCATTACCTGCGCCTGTACATCAATTATCTACGCAAGAAAATTGAAATTGATCCGGCAAACCCCAAATATATTTTGACAGAACGGGGCGTTGGGTATAGGTTTGCAGATTTTAAGTAGCGATACATGGGTTCATTTTGTGTTGTGGCTGAAGCCACGCAATTTTTCAAGCAGATCAATTCTTACCTGACAGTTGAGGAGCGAACTTCTGTACAAAAGGCCTTTGCCTTTGCTCGCCGCGCGCACGGTGATCAGCGCCGTCGCTCTGGCGAGCTTTTTTTTACGCACCCCCTCACTGTGGCCTTCTACCTGGCTGAATACCACCTGGATGCGGCCACACTGTCCGCCGCCCTCCTGCACGACATCGCCGAAGACACACGCATTTCAATTGATGATATTGCCATGAATTTTGGTCCCGACGTCGCCTTGCTGGTTGATGGCGTCACCAAATTGAAAGATGTAACCCAGGGTGTGGCGCAGGGGCGCCAACTGACCTCCGAAGAGCTGCAAAGCGCCAGCTTGCGCAAAATGTTTGGTCTCATGACCACGGACGTACGCACAGTCATCGTCAAACTGTTCGACCGCCTGCATAACATGCGCACCATCAAGGCCATGCCCCCTCACAAACAGCGTCAAAAGGCGGAAGAAACGCTGGCGGTCTATGCCCCATTAGCCAATCGCCTGGGCATCTGGTCCTTGAAAAATGAACTGGAAGCAATATCGTTGGACGTTCTCAACAACAACGCTTACCGCATTATCGTCCAGCAGCGGGCCACCATTCAACAGGAGCAGCAAGAAGCGTACAATCAGATTAGCGCCGAGATCTTTGATTGTTTGTTGATGGCCAATCTGAATGTGCGCAATGTGCTGCCGGCGCCGGAAAATATCTATACTGTTTACCAGGACCTGACAACCAAAGGCATGTCCTACTACGACGTTGACAAAACAATACGCCTGATCATCTTAATGGATGATTGGCCTTCCTGTTACCTGGCGCTGGGGCATTTACATCATTTATGGCAGCCGGTGCCGGGCCGCTTCGATGATTACATCGCTGTACCGCGTGATAATTTATACCGGTCGCTGCATACAACAATTGTGCATACGGGTGGACAGCATCTCAAACTGCGTATTCGTACCGTTGCCATGGACAAGGTGTCAGAAATCGGGGTGCTGGCGCGTTGGTTGTATGCCGGAACGCCACTATGGTCAGAGGGAGTTGCCAATCGGGTGGATTCTTTCCTGACCAACATCAATGAAAATATTAGCGTCGAGATGCAAGACCCTGGCGCCGGGGTGAAGGGCGTGGTCGAAGATGTTTTTCGCAAGCAAGTACGGGTGTACACACCACACGGAGACGTGGCGGAACTGCGCCAGGGGGCCACACCGATTGATTTTGCTTATGCCATTCATACGGGGTTGGGTGATCAATGTTATGCCGCTTACGTGAATGACGTGCTGCATCCGCTCAATAAACCGCTGCGTGATGGGGACAAGGTGCGCATTGTGAAAAGTGTGCGCGCCGAACCACAACGCTCCTGGCTGGATGAAGATTTGGGTTATATCCAGACGAATTATGCGCGCTCCCATGCGCGGCGCTGGTTTCGCCGTCTCTCTGTGGAAAAGGCTATTTTGCAGGGACGAAAATTGTTGGAATCGGAGCTAGAGATGTTGGGGCTGCCTGATTATCCTCATGCCAAAGTAGCGGCGACGTTTAAGTATGAGACGACCATTGATTTGTATCACGACATGGGGCGGGCAAATTTATTGTCAACGGCCGTTGCCACCAGTGTCCTTGAAGATACCTGGGAACTTGGCCCGGCGCGCAACCTGGATAATGTTGTCTATGCCTCCACCGGGGAAAAATATAACATCCTCAACGCCAATATGCGCCAATTGAAACTATGCAGCACGTGCAAACCCCGCCCACGCGACGTCATCGTCGGCTTTGTGCGCGCCGACAACAGCGTGACTGTCCACAAAGAAACCTGCCACACCCTCCGCCCCAGCCGTTTGTCTGGGCGTACCCTCAAGTTGGGCTGGGGTGAAGCCAATGCCCGCCATGCCCGGCTGATAACAGCACAGGTTGACGTATATGATCGCCCTGGCCTGCTGCACGAAATCACCTACCTGATGCGTGACGAGCAAATCAACATCTCGTTTATTAACACACTCATCCCCTCACGCAAAGGGGAACGGCACGTCATTCTAGGGTTGGAAGTGATACGGCCGCGGCAACTGGTGCGCATTTTGCACCAAATTCAAGCCCTGGCAAACGTCTATGCGGTGCGCAGTCTACCCGATGGCCCGCCACAAAATCTCAAACTCCCGACGACGACTTTGTATAAGCCGGAATAGAATCTGTTAGCCCGCAAATGTGGCGGGCAATTTCTAACGAGGCATACGGCCGTGCCAGCCGTGCTGCATTTTGCTTCATGCGTGGCAATGTTTCATTATCCGGCGCCAGCCACCCCTGCACCAGTGCGGCGATTTCCGCTGGTTCGGCGGCGTAAGCGCCTGCTTTGTTTTCTAGCACATATTGCACGTTACCCGCTTCCTGGCCGGGAATATAGCCGGAGATGATCACCGGCAGCCCGGCAATGAACGCTTCGCTGATGGTTCCCGGCCCTCCTTTGGTGATGAGAATGTCGGCCGCGCCCATCAGTTCAGGCATGTTGTTAACAAAGCCGTGAATATGTGCGGGAATTTCCCAAACCACGCTTTCCAATTGTTGTTTCAACTCTTTGTTACGGCCGGCCACGATAACCAATTGCGCCTGAGGCACACGCTGCGCCACAGCGCGGGCAATGTCATAAACACGCCCAATTCCCTCCCCGCCACCGACGATCAAAATGGCCGGGCGTGTCATGTCCATGCCCAATTGTTGCCGTAACTGTTGTTTTTCGCCGGCCAAACGAGCAAATTTTAACCCAACCGGCTGTCCACAAACGGCGACTTTCTCCGGCGATATGCCATGCGCAATCGCTTGTTCGCGTGCGGGCGGCGTGGAAACGATACATCCTGTTACGCCTGGGTGTACCCAGGCGGGGTGGACAGTGACCATATCGGTGACGACTGTGTAAAAGGGAGCGTTGATCCGCGCACGCTCTACCCATCTGGCGGCCAGGTAGGTCATCGCCGGATGTACCGAGACGACGATGTCTGGTTGCAATTCGTGCAGCAGGCGCACAATTTTGCGCTGCACCAGCAAATTTGCCGTGCGCAAGACGCCGTGCCGCAGCCGCCGTCGTTTGGAAACGTTCCAAATGAGCAGCCACCAGCGCGCGCCGGTATCAGACAGCCAGGGGTAGGCATTTGGGAGGCGGTTAAGCGGCCAACGTGTATGATCAATCCAGATATCTTCAATGACGACCTCGTATTGATCGGGGCAGAGGTGGTGAATGGCTTCGCTAATGGCCTGGGCAGCGGCGCGATGGCCGCCACCGGTATCAGACATAAGGATAAGGATTTTCTTGTGCATAGTCCCAGACTTCTCCTGAAAGTTTGCCTGTGTGATGCGCTTATTTTATCCTAATGTCTCTAAGCACGAGGGTATTGGCTGTTTAAGATTTTGTTAAGGATTGGATTCAACTGTTTTTGGCCCGTTTTTTGGCCTGTTTCATCAGGGTGGCGTGGAAGTTGCGCACTTTTTCCCCTTCGGCGGGGTGACGCAGGGTGTAACGGCCGTCAGCGTGCATATCCCACGCCAGGTAATTGTCTTGCAGGGCCAGGTTCAGCAGTTCGATGAGCTGCGCTTGCAGCGCCGGGTCTTCCACCGGGGCGATTAATTCCACCCGGTCATTGAGGTTGCGCCCGCGCCAGTCGGCGCTGCCGATGAAGATGAGCGGACGGCCGTTGTTGTGGAAGTAGAAAATGCGGTCATGTTCCAAAAAGCGCCCTAAAATGCTGATGACGCGGATATTGTCGCTAAATCCCGGTATGCCTGGGCGCAGCCGGCTGTGGCCGCGCACGATCAGGTCAATTTGCACGCCAGCTTGTGACGCCCGGTAAAGCTGGCTGATGAGTTTTATATCGTCAATAGCGTTCATTTTGGCAATGATACGGCCGTTGCCCCACTCACGCTGCTGTTCAATCTCCTGCGCGATCAACCCCTCGAATTTTTTGCGCATGTCACGCGGCGCTACCAACACCTTCTCATAAGGCTGCTTCGGCGCGTAGCCCGTCAGGTGGTGGAACAGGTTGACAATATCCCGGCCCAACGCCTCGTTACATGTGAGCAAACCCAGGTCGGTGTACAAATTTGCCGTTTTCGGGTTGTAATTGCCGGTGCCAATGTGGCAGTAGGTACGCAGCCCATCCTTCTCTTTGCGCACAATCAGGGTGGCCTTCGTGTGCGTTTTTAAGCCGACCAGGCCATAGGCTACGTGGATGCCCGCTTCTAGCATTCGCTGTCCCCACTCGATGTTGTTCGCTTCATCAAAGCGCGCTTTAACCTCGATCAGCACGGCGACCTGCTTACCGGCCTCGGCCGCCTGCACCAGCGCGCGCACAATGGGGGATTCGGCCGACGTGCGGTACAGCGTTTGTTTAATGGCGATGACCTTGGGGTCAACGGCCGCTTCCTCAATTAAACGCTGCACGGTGGCGGTAAACGATTCATAGGGGTGATGCACCAGCAAATCTCCCTGGCGAATAATGGAGAAGATGCTGCGGTCGTCTTTGCCATCCCCTTTCTCTTTTCCTTTTCCCTTCCCCTTCCCCTTCTTTTTGCCTTTACCGCCCTGTTGGAAGGGCAGGGGAATCACCGGCTGCCATGGCTCAAACTGCTGTTGAGGCAGGTTCAGGTTGGCAATGGCAAAACACGCGGTTAAATCCAACAGCCCATCTACCTCGACAACATCTTCGGGCAGCAGTTCCAGATCGCGCAGCAGCAGTTCACGATCGTAGACGGGCATGTCACTGGCGACCTCCAACATGACCACCGGAGCAAAACGGCGTTCACGCAGTTCCTCAGAGATCATGGAGAGCAGGTCTTCAGCCACTTCTTCATCCCGGCTCACGTCCGCATTGCGGATGATGCGAAACAGGGATGCGCCAAGAATCTCCATGCCTGGGAAGAGTTCGTCTATGTGGCGGATGATAAGCTGCTCAATAGGTAAAAAGCGAAGATGGTTCGGGTCTTGGGGATTGTGCGCATTGATGTCTTGCAAGGAGATCAAACGTCCCAGGTGTGTTGGCGCTTTGATGCGCGCAAATTGTGCTTTGCCTTCTAGCGGGTCGCGGATCATCACCGCTAACGACAGACTAAGGTTAGAGATAAAGGGAAACGGCCGTCCGGGGTCTACGGCCAATGGCGTCAAAACAGGGTAAAGCTGTGTCTGAAAGTAGCGGTGTAGGCTTTCTTGCTGGGTTGGCGTCAGGCTGTCGTAATCGCAAATGACGAGGTTGAGCTGTTCGCGCAGCAGCGGCTTGAGCGTTTGCTCCCAGGTGGCAGTCAGGGTGTGGTGCATCAGGCGGATGGCCTCGCGCAGCAGGTGTAGTTGGGCGATGGGAGTACGGCCGTCTGGAGACAATTTACGCACGTCAGCCGCCTCCAGCCGTTTCAGGGCGCCCACCCGCTTTTGAATGAACTCGTCCAGGTTGCTGGCGGTGATCGCCACAAAACGTACCCGTTCTAGCAGGGGAATGCGTTCATCGAGCGCCAGATGCAGCACGCGCCAGTTGAAGTCAATCCAGCCCAACTCCTGGTTGAAATAGAGCGAAGGATGATCGCAATCAGCGTCAGCAGGCACTTCTTGGGGCATCACGGCAACGGGGATTTGGTACAATTGTTTCTTACTCATAAATCGCCAATCGTTAATCGTTAATCGTCAACCTCTTGCGACAAAGCAAAATGCCTTTGCCAATCGGGACCACCAGCGCATCTACACGGCCGTCTTCCTGCGCGTGGTCGAGAAACGGCCGTAACGCCTCCGCATGGCTGATCGCATTATCCGCCACAAACAGCCCCCCGTGGACCAGGTTCGGAACCACCGCTTCGTAACAATCGGCGTACACATCCTTCTCCGCATCCACAAAGCACAGCGCAATGTCTGTGAGGTGGGGCAGATGGGCGCGGGCATCCCCGGCGACCAACGTCACCTGCCCGGCCAGCCCGGTCTGGGCGAATGTGGTCGTCGCCACTTCCACTTTGCCCGGCAATACCTCAAATGTGGTAATGGGGCGCAGCGCCAGAGACAGCCACATCGTTGAATAGCCAGCGCTTGTGCCGATTTCAATGAGACGGCCGTGTGGAGCCATCGCCGCCAGCAGCGCCAAAAATTTACCCGTCTCCGCCGGAATTTGCCGCAGTCGCTGCATATGGGGCGTGCCATCCTGCCGGTCACGCTGATCAATTGTCTCTAACGCCGCCATGCGGGTCAGAATCGCTTCTGGGATATTGTGAAACATCGTAGCCCCCAAGTTCTGACCGGTTTTATTCGTTAACACCCAATTGTTGCTCAAGACGGCCGCGAAAAGCGGCAAAGTCCGTCACCTCAAACAGCGCCTTGTGCAGTTGGCGCAGGGTATCATATGCAGGTATGTTTTTCAACAGGTCTTCCACAGCGCGGTAATCGGTGGCCAGCGGATTGAACCGCAGCGCTATCCCATCCAGAATCGCCGCGCGCAACCCTTCTTCCCGTCCTTTCTCTCGCCCTTCTTCACGCCCTTGTTGCAGACCTTGCTCCAGGCCAATACGTCGCATTTTGCGTAAATAGGGGGTATCTAACAGAAAATCTTCACTTTGATCTAATAATTTCTCTACCATCATCGTCACCTCTTCGTCTCGCAATAAGGTAAACAACGCCGTCAGCAAACGCCCCTTTTGCGCGGCATCTTCCACCTGCCGGATGGATGCTATTGCCTGGGGTAGAATAACTTCTGGCTGCCGCAAGCGCGTTTGCCCAATCAGCGCCAGGAAAGCAGGGCTGCCCAACTTAAACAGCGTCTCTGCATCCATCTCCCAAAGCCGCAGCGCCTGGTAACGCCAACTCAGCGTTGTCGCGCCATCCAGGTCTAATACCTCATAATAGCCATCGTCGCCACGCCCGGCGCCATCACCGACGTAGATGACCACGCTGTGCAAGTGGGGCGTCTGTTCCCCCTGCGGCACGCCAATGTCGCGGCGCACGGTGCGCGTCAGGTAATCCAGTTGGCGCAGGGGCATCGGCTCGGCCGTGCGCGGCCCTTGCAGTTCGATGTGCAAATAGATAAGGTTGCCCTGTGTGTCAATGACCTCAAACAGCAAATCGCCACGCGCCCCTTGCGCCGGAAATTCGACGTTGAGCGGCCGTACATGGCGCACCGGCCGGCCGAGCAGCCAGGCCGCAAACGCTTCCCGATATTGGGTGATGAGCAGTTTCAGGGGATTGTCTGTTTCACTCATGCCGGTAGTGTAGCATAAACCGCAGGGAGAATGAACCCTGACGCAAAAGTGTGCTGCCCCACGTTTAGGGCAACACACTTCTATCTCATTTCCGCTAATTGATGCTATTTACGGAATGACGTTCGCGGTGGCTGGTGGCTGGAAGGCCAGAATGGTTTGCGTGCCGTAGATGAAGGCCAGAATGAAGATGATGACGGCCGCCCACTCCAACGCCTGGCGATAACGGCCGATCTTCTGCACATCCGTCAACACCATGTACATGCCGGTGAGGGCATGGATGAGCACAGACGCCAGGAACAAAATGTCAATCACCTTCCAGATCGGCTGCGCCATGCGCACGATAATCAGGCTGAAATCAATGTGCCCCGGTGGGTAATGCACCACCACCATATGAATGGTCATGAACACCAACAGCGCAATGGCGCTCAATCGCTGCATCTGGAAAATGCGAATAGGTGAAATACGCATCTTAATGTCCTCCTAACGCAAAGAGCAGCATAGGCAGCCCGCCGGCAATCCCTAAAAGCACCGACACCACCATGACCGCATAAAATAAACTTTGGCGATACTCCGCCACGTCGAAATAATGGACAATCAGCAGGCGGACGCCATCAACGGCATGGTAAATAACGGCCGCCAGCAAGGCGATCTCTAAAAACTTAAACAACGGCGACTGCACCATTGATAACCGCGCATCAAAAGCGGCCGCGCCCTGGTTGACAGAGCCAATCACCCACATGTGCATGAACAAATACAGCGCCAGCGCCACCCCGCTAATGCGGCGCATGGCAAAGCTGAAAAATCCGGTTGTTTTGTACATAATTTAATCCCCACTCTTATCGTTCTTAGTACCCGTAACCCAAAGTCCATATACCAATTACCGATTACGGATTACCGATAACCAATACTAGAGCGTCTTCTGCCGTTCCTTGCGCGCCTCCACAAACGCTTCCCGCTTTTGCGCCAACTTGCGCAGCGTTTCAATCGCCTGGGTTGGGTTCAGCTTCTTGGGGCAGGCGTCAATGCAGTTGAAAATGGTGTGGCAGCGATACGCGCCATCCGCGCCAGAGATTTCCAACAGTCGTTCGCCGGCGATGCTGTCGCGCGGGTCGAGGACGCGCAGCGATGCTTTCAACAGCGCATGGGGGCCGATGTAATTTTTGTTGACGGCCGTTACCGTACAAGCGGAATAACACGCGCCGCACATAATACACGTCTCCGCATTATGCAGCGCTTCTACCTCTTCCGGCGTCATGCGGAACTCTTTCTCCGGCACATCTTGCGGCGGGACCAGCCATGGTTTGACGCGCTGATACTGTTCCCAAAAGCTGGTGCGGTCAACCACCATGTCTTTGATGATCGGCAGGTAGGGCAACGGCCGTATCGTCACCATCCCTTTCTTATCCTGATGCGCATTCACCCGTTGATTGCAAACCAGGGTGTTACGGCCGTTCACATTCATCGCGCAGCTGCCACAAATCGCATGGCGGCAAGAACGGCGGAACGTCAAACTACCATCCTCCGTCGCCTTAATCTGCTCCAACGCATCCAAAAGCGTCGTATCCGGCGTAATTGCCAGCGTGTATTCCTTCATCACCGGCTTCTTATCCACATCCGGGTTAAAGCGTTGAATGCGGATCGTCGCCGTTTTGCTTGTTTCATTCATTGACATAACCATCTCCCGTTATCCGATTACCGATTACCGATTACCGATTTCTAATACTTCCTCTCTTGCGGCGGATATTTCTCCCAATCAATGTTCACCGACTTATACCCCAGGCGCGGACCGTCGCCGCCATTCTTAAACGCCAACGTATGCTTCAGCCAATTGGCGTCGTCCCGTTTGGTAAAATCGGTGCGGGAGTGCGCGCCCCGGCTTTCTTCCCGATTCAGGGCGCTGACGACCACCACCTCGGCAAAGGTCAACAAATGCTCCGTCTCAATCGCCCCTAACAAATCGGTGTTAAAACGACGGCTCTTATCCATCACCTGCGCTTGCGGGAACCGCTCTTGCAGATCTTTCACCTTTTGCAGCGCCTGTGTCATCTGTTGCCCGGTGCGGAAGACGCCGCAATCATTGGTCATCGCCTCCTTCAGTTCCGCGCCAATCTGCGCCACCGATTCCTTGCTGCCCGCCGGCGCGCTCATCAACCGCTGAATCCGCGCTTCTTGCTGCCGCGCTGGGTCGCCGCTGATGGGGTGCAATTTGGCCCCACCCTTGATAAAAGCGGCCATCGCCTTGCCCGCGCGCCGCCCAAACAGCGACGCATCGAGCAGGCTGTTCGTCCCCAACCGGTTTGCCCCATGCACACTGACACAGGCGCACTCCCCGGCGGCGTAAAAGCCCACCACCGGCGTCCCGTCGGCGTCGGCGATCACCTGCCCATCCGCATTGGCGGGAATGCCCCCCATGCTGTAATGCGCTGTCGGCTGAATCGGTACCTGGTCATGAATAATATCCACACCCAAAAATTCATGCGCCAATTCGCGCACCTGTGGCAGGCGGCTCATAATTTTTTCCGCGCCCAGGTGCGTCAGGTCGAGGTAGACACCACCTTTGTCCGGGCCAACGCCACGCCCTTCGTTAATCTCGATCTGTTCGGAACGGCTGACCAGATCGCGCGGCGCCAGTTCCATCAGGCCAGAAGCGTATTTTTCCATGAAGCGGTCGCCATCGCTGTTACGCAAATAGCCACCCTCGCCGCGACACGCCTCGCTCATCAGAATCCCTTTGCCATAAAGCCCGGTGGGATGGAACTGCACAAATTCCATGTCCATGAGCGGCACGCCGGCATTGTAGGCAATGGCGACGCCATCCCCGGTATTGGCGGTGGCGTTGGAGGTGATTTTCCAGGCACGGCCGTACCCCCCCGTGCCAAACATCACCGCCTTGGCGCGCATTGTGTACAGCTTACCGCTGATAATGTCCATCGCCACCACACCGCGACAGACATTATCCTCAATGATCAAATCCAGGCAGTACCACTCCGGGTAATATTTGACGCCGTGACGCAGCGCCTGCTCGTAAATGGTGTGCAGCAGCACGTGGCCGGTGTAATCGGCGGCATAATTGGCGCGCGGCGTGCTGTGCCCGCCAAAGCGGCGCTGCGCAATGCGCCCATCTGGCAGACGGCTAAACACGCAGCCCATATGCTCGTACTCATAAATAACTTCCGGCGCTTCCTTCACCATAATTTCAATGGCGTCTTGATCGCCTAACCAGTCCGACCCTTTGATGGTGTCAAACATATGCAGTTCCCAACTGTCTATGGGTTCATCTCCGGGGGGAATGGCTTCCAGAGGACCACGCGGACCGCCGCCGGCGGCCGGGCGCACGTTGTTGAGCGCGGCGGCGATGCCTCCCTGAGCTGCGCCGCTGTGCGAGCGGAGCGGGTGCAGTTTGGAGAGGACGCCGATGTCGGTGACACCTTCTTTCCCGGCCGCCAGCGCCGCCCAACTGCCAGCCAGACCGGCGCCAACAACAAGGACATCGTGGGTGATGATAGTTGAATCGGTCATACTTAATTCCTTTCCAGTTTGATGTGGATAGACGGTATCTCGTGAAACGTGAAGCGTGAGGGGGTAGCGTTGTTTCACGAACGTTAATCTCTAGTGGAATTTAGTATAGAGTATCCAGGGGGCTGTGACCTGCGACGGATGTCATGAAATTGACGTGACAGAATGCAGGAAAAAAGCACAGGGTCGTGAGGCATCCCCCCACGACCCTATGTCACGCTATCGAATTTACGATTAGCGATTTGCGATTTACGATTGGCGTGTCCTGGTAAGCTGTAAGAAAACCCAAAATCTTTTTCTTAACATCTTATACTCCTCTTTGTCCTCTCCACCCAGCCATACCAGCCCAACAGCGCCGCGGCCAACGCCAACAGCAGCCACTCCTCCGGCTCCGGGACGCCGGTGACGGTGAGCGCATTTTCAGGCGTGGTTTCGCCCACTGCTTCCAGCTCGCGCTCAAAGCGGTCGTCCTGCTGCGATAAATTCTTGAGCAAATTTTCCTGCTGCGTCGTTACCAACACGATCATGGAGGAGTAAGGGGTGACAATACCATGTTCCCGCGCCAGGGCATGCAGGGCATCCAGCGTGGTCAGGTCGTCAAGTTGATTGCGCTGCGCGGTCATCTCCGCCAGGATGAGGCGGCGAGCAGCGAAAGCGGCGAAGGTGGCGTCGTCGTCGGGCGACGAGGCGTCGGACGTGGGGAGGACGCGCCAGGTGTAGCCGTCTACGATGTCATGGGCGTCGCTGCTGCGGGAGGCGAGCCAGCGCGTGTAGGCGTCGGCGATGCTGCCCACCGCGCCGCCACCGCTGCCCTGAATGACGGCCAGGGTGTCATCGTCGTAGCCCATGGGAAAACGGCCGTCCAGATGCACCATCCACACCGGCGCGCCGGGCATGGGCACGGGGCTTGCCGTCGCCCCCGTCGCATAGCCGGTGCCATCTGTCAGCACAAAAATGGCGTCATAAGTTGTCTCCCCTTGCAAGGCGGCGAACTGCGCCAGCAGTTCGGCCGCGTCCTGACCGCCAAAGTAGACGATGGTCTCTATGTCCAGGTCGGCCAGCGGCAGGCGCGACGCCTCCTCCCCACGCATGGGGGCAGCGGTGAGGTAGACGTCAACGGCCGTGCCCCACGTCCCAATCTCTGTCAAGGCGGCGGTCGTTGCCTTGGCCAGGTCGTCCATGCTGCGCGACCGGTCCAGTACCACCGCCAGCCGCACATCGGCGCCCAGGATTGGCGCGGCCGTCGGCTGCGCCGGTTGGACGAGCACCGTCTGACCGTTGGGGAAATCAACGCGGTGCGCCGCCGGGCGAATCGGTTTGCTAGAGGCGGCAGTGAGTGGCAGCCAGGTGGCGTCGTCCGCTTCCAGTTTGTCGCCATTCAGCAGGCGAACGCTGTCGTTGTCCCAGTAGACGTTGCGCTTTTCCGCCAGGTAGGGCAGCGGCCAGCCGGCGTCTGTGCCCATCACCTGCCAGGTCAGCCAGAGGTGCATGGCGGGGCCAGGCGTGATCGTCGTTTGCCGGCGCTCTGCATTCCACCCCCAGATTTGTGGCTCGATGGGGAAGACGCGCAGCCGGTACTGGCTGGGGCCGATTTGCTCCACCAGCGCCGGGTCCAGGTTGCGGCGCACTTCGTTGCGGTACGTGGCCTGCGCCGCGCCGCGCGGGGCGACGATGTACGGGAAGCGTTCCGCCCGGTCATCGCTGTTGCCCAACCAGACGCCGGTGATGACGGCCGTTTCCGGCAAACTAAAATAATAGATCACCTCCTGGCGCAGCGTCGTCTGGTTCTCGTACACCTCGTACAACTCCACCTCGGCCCAGTCGCCATGTTCGGTGACGGTCACTTCCTGCCGTGCCAGATAAATCTCCCGATCATCTACCGCCAGCCAGTTGGCGCGCGCCTGGTCAATGTTCCAGGTAGAGCGCACCGCCTGCACCACTTCATCACGCTCTCCCTCTAAAATAGAAACGTCAAAGAACTGTTCGTACAGGATGGCCGCTTCTGCCGGTTCATTGATCAACGCGCGGTTCTGCCAGCTCTGCTGCGTGGGCGGGATGGGCGTGATCGGTTCGTACAACATCGGGCGGGCGACTGTTTCATAGAGATGCTGCACCTGCCGCGCCTGGGCGTCAGAAAGCCTGAGCGCCTCTGTATACATGTCGCGGACATGCTGCACTTCACCAACGGCGCTGATGTACCGCTGCGGCGCCAGGTAGGCGTTGAGCAGCCCGGCGCGGATCGCCTCTTGCTGCGCCAGCAGCGCCTTCGCCTCATCTATGTTCGCCGGCGGTGTTTCCAGCAGGGCGAAGGCGGTGTGCTGCGGCTGCCGCGTCAGGGGGATGAAGACGACGATGATGATGACGATGACGGCCACGCTGATAGCAAGCGCGCGCGGCCGGCTGTAGCTGGCCGCCACCGCCTGCACCCCGCGCCACCACGCCCGCGCATACAAAATGGAGACGGCAATGGGCATGAGCACAACCAGCGTACCGCTGTAAATCCCCAACACAATGCCCAACACGGTAAAGGGAACCATGCGCCATTGAATGCTGCGCCAATCCAGCCGGATCAATTCGCGCCAGATGCCCTCGAAGAAATCGCCAATGGAACGCACCCCCATCACCCCCAACGGCAGCGCGTAGAAGGCGATCCAGATGCTGGCGTAGAGACCGGCGAGCAGCAAACAGCTTAACCCGATCAGGTGCAGCAACGCCAAAATGGGGCCGCGTTGGCCGACTTTGGCGTCGAGCAGATGCCACAAGTACACCAGAATGCCCACCCCGGCGACGCCGAGCAGCAGGGCCATGGGCGGCGTTAGTTGGCGCACGATGAAGAAGCGCAGCGCCAGCAAGATCATCAGCGGCCCTTCGACGCCGTAGCCGAGGGCGAAGAGGCGCTCCGGCTGGCGGCGCAGCCAGGTGAGGCCGAGGAGGACGGCCAGGGCGGGAATGAGGGTGAGAATGATGGCGTAGATGATGAAACTGGCGGGGATGTCGCCGCTGCGCACGGCCGTTAACATCTCCGGCAGCACCGTGGGCGCAAACCCCAGGGCCATGAACGCCAGGAAAATGACGTTCCATGTCCAGAAGAGGCCAGCAGCCCATTTGCGTTTATTCGTGAATTTTTGTAATTTCGCGTTCATTGGATACTCCATGTTGGTAAACCGTAATCCGTAATCCGTGATCCGTGATCCGTAATCCGTGATCGGTTCACCGATTGCCGATGTTCGCGGCGGCGGCTGCGTGCAGCGCCAGATAGAGTGAATTCAGATCAGGATTGTCTGCCTGGTAAACGTCATCAAATAAAATGGAGACCAGCACCCATTCCTCGCGCTGCGGGGAGAGGTCGGCCCAGATGCGCGTGCCGTAGTCGTCGGTGATGCGCGCGGCGGATTGGAACCAGTAGGTGGCGGAAAGGGCGGCGTGCTCATCCCCTCGCCCTAACGAGATAAAGCGCACCGGCATTACCCCCACTCCATTGTTCATTGCGGCCTGATCCCCGTTTACCAAATGCGTGTGGCTCTCTTCTAATGTCAGGCCATATACTTCAAAACAGCGTTCCGGCCGGTGGTGGGCGCGCCAGGTGTGGCTGGTGATGAGGATCATCGAACCGCTGACGCCTTCCCAGGTGAAACGGTAACGGCTGGCGGTATCAGCGCCGTCGCGGGTGAGCCATTCATATTCGTCCGGTTTGAGGGGGAGTGGGGTGACGGCCAGCGCCGTCGGGAACTCCCAGTCGGCGGCGGGTTGGCTGAGGCCGCTGATGGGGCGTGGGGTGTAGAGGGCGGCCATGAGGAGAATAACCAGGAGGAGCGCCGGGGTGAGCCAGGCGGAGGGGGCGGAATGGTCGCTGCGCGCTGGAGATTGGGGCGCCGGTGCCGGTTGGCGGCGCAGCAGCCAGAGGGCGAGGGCGCAGGCGGCGACGAAGCCGAGGACGCCGAGCGGGACGTGCAGCATTTCGGCCACCAGCCGCCAACCGAGCGCTTCGCCGACAGTGACAAGGATGGCGACACGCACCAGGTTAACCAGGAAGAGGGTGAGGGCAAAGATCACGGCCGTCCCCCACCAGCGCCAGGTTAACGGCCGTCGTTCGATCCAGGTGGCGGCAATAAGAAACATGGCCCCCGTCCAGAGGCTTTTGACGCCGCTGCATGGGATGTCTACCTGCGACACGCCATTTTCAAAGACGAGGATGGTGTCTATGCCGATGGAACCGACGCCAACGGCCGTTAATCCATCGCGCACCAGGGCGGCCGTGACAATGCGCATGGGGTAGCCGATGAAGGTTTGCATGTGTTCACCAAAGGGGAGGGCGCCGATGAGCAGCAGCGCCGCCAGCAGCCCGCCGCGCCAGCGCGCCGGTTCCAGCCAGAGGCCGAGCAGCCCGTAGCTGGCCAGACCGAACAGGGTGGCGGAGAGGGTGTTTACACTGAGAAAGCGTTCGCTGAGCAGGTAAGCCAGGGAGCCGCCCAGGGACAACGCCAGCGGCCATGACGCCAGGCGTGGCGGCGCATCGAAGCGGGGGAGAAGGGCGCTGCGCCGCCATTGCGCCACGATGAGGGCTATGACAGCGATAAGAAGAATCTGGTTGGTGCGGAAATCCTCGCGGGTGAAGATGACTTGCAAATAGTCGGCAAGCGGCCAGTAGAGCCAGAGCCAGGCGGTGAGGATGAGAGCGTTGGCTGCCAGTTGGGGGAGGTTGACGGCCGTTTCCGTTTCCTTTCTCATCGTTTTTGCCTTTACTGTCGCCATCATTATCCACCTTGTTGTTTACCTAATTTACTTATGTATAAGGAATTTAATACACATTGCGCGACATGTCAACCTACCGTTTATCAGTGTAGGGAAATCGTCAATCGAAAATCGAAAATCGTCAATCGAAAATCGTCAATCATCCGGGCGTGCGCAAACACATTCCTCTGGCTACAATGTGCTCATGACTTACTTAGACAAACTCCGCGCGGTACAACTGCAAAACAACTCCTGGTTATGTGTGGGCTTAGACCCCGACCCGGCCAAACTGCGGGTTGACGTTTTCAAATGGGATGAGCCGATCTTGCCGTTTAATAAGGCGATCATTGATGCAACGGCCGATCTCGTCTGCGCTTATAAACCCAACCTCGGCTTTTACTTGCAATGGGGCGCGGCCGGGATCATTGCCCTGGAACGCACCATCGCCTACATTCCTAAACATATCCCCATCATCCTCGACTGCAAAACGGGGGACATTGGGCATACGCAAGGCGCGTGGGCGCATGGCCTGTTTGACCAGTGGCACGTAGATGCGGTGACGGTGAACCCGTATGTGGGCGCGGAAGCGGCGCTGCCGATGATTGCCGATCGGCCGGACAAGGCGATCTACATTCTGGCGCGCACCTCAAACCCCAGCGCGGTTGATTTTCAAGGGGATTTGGCGCGTGGGGAAGGGTTGTCGGCGGCCGTGCTGCGCCAAAGCCAGACCTGGCAAACGGCCGGACACAAAGGGTATGTCGTTGGCGCTACTTATCCTGAAGAACTGGCCATGGCGCGGCAACTAGCGCCGGCGGCGAACTTTTTGATTCCTGGGGTGGGCGCGCAAGGGGGGAGTTTGGAAACGGCCGTTGCCCATGGTCCTGACCCCATTGCCGGCCCCGTCATCAATGCCAGCCGCAGCATCCTCTACGCCTCGCTAACGGCCGATTTCGCTGCCGCCGCCCGCGCCGCCGCCCGGCAACTGCGCGATCAAATCAATGCACTTGGTGCGTGAAACCCTTCAACAAGTTCAGGGCAAGCTGTGAAATGTGACCGGAGAGGCATCACGCATCACGCAGACTCATGAAAACTCAAAAAGCTGAGAGAGGAGGAAGAAAACCAGGCGCTCTCCATGCTCTCCTACTTCTATATCTCCGTGTATCTCCGTGCCTTCTCTGTGTAACTCTGTGTAACTGAACAGCCTACAGTTGCGTGCGGAAGAAAATGTAATCGAGCGGCGTTGTGGGGACGCCCAATTGGTGCAAAATAGGGGTCAGCTGGCTGCGGTGCTCCGTCGCATGGTTGACAACGTGCTGCAAAATGTCAATCAGGCGCGCGGAATAAGGCTTCCCACTGGTATTGCGATACTCGATAAACTGCTTGCAATCAGCGTCGCTTACCCATTGCAAGTAGTTAGCCCAATCATGCCGGATGCTGCTCCAGCGAGTACGTACAGCTACAAAATCGGCAAACTCGTCCGGCTCAAGGAGTGTCGTTGGGTTTTCCTCATGACAGCGCAAAAACCAGATGTGTTCGGCCGCCATGGCGTGAACGAGCAGCCCATGAATGGAGCCTTGAAAGAGGAGGCGTGAAGCATGGTAAGCGTCTGCGTCTAATTTCTCAACGCTGTCGTAAATGTGCTGCCAGGCCCATGTATTGTAGGAAAACAATCTCCGCATTTGGTCGGCTAACATTTTTCCATCCCAAAGTCGCCAGGCGTTTACATAGTCAGGTCGGAAACAGAAAAGCCCCAGCATAACTTACTGAGGCTCCTGGTAACGTAAAACTATGAATAGACGAAGAGCATAAACTGCCGGTTTGCCCAGATATGGCACAGCCAGAGAGCCTCCCTCCGGGGGGAGGCGCCGTCACAGCTATGCATTTCCCAGAAAGAGGTTATTTTGTCTTTTTCAGGACGGGTAACCCGTTACGACTTTCAGATACTTCGTAACCGGCCGGGACTGCATCCAGGGCGCCATCTTTCACTTCTTTCGCAAAGAAGTAGATGGTCTGGTTACGGCCGTTCTTTAACTGGGTTTCCTTCATATGCAGGTAATAAGTACGATCCTTCGAGTTTGTAAAACTAAAAGCCATTTGTTCCTTCCTTTACACAGAGATTTTTGAAAGGTGGGGAACTTCTCTTTATTTCCCCTGGAATTCACCCATCTTAAAACAAACTTGTAAAGCTGGCAAGAGGTTCGTAGAGGAAATTGGGCAAAAACCAGCAGTTTGCCTCTCTTTGACGCTCAATTTGTTGATTGTTATACTCCAATTCACTTTTGCTGGAGACTAAAACACCAATGGCAGACAAAGATAAACTGGTTCCACGCAGTGAAGATTTCAATGAATGGTATAATACGGTTGTCCTGAAGGCGGACATGGCTGATTATGGGCCGGTGCGCGGCACGATGATCGTTAAGCCGTATGGATGGGCTTTGTGGGAAAATATGCAGCAGGCGCTCGATCGCCGTTTTAAGGCGACAGGGGTACAAAATGCTGGCTTTCCCATGTTTATCCCGATGAGTTTTTTGGAGAAGGAAGCCAGGCATGTAGAGGGCTTTGCTCCAGAACTGGCCGTCGTCACCCATGGCGGCGGGCAGGAATTAGCCGAACCGCTGGTCGTGCGCCCCACCTCAGAAACCATTATCGGGCACGCTTACGCCAATTGGATTCAGAGCTACCGGGATTTGCCGGTGCTGATTAACCTTTGGAACAGCGTTGTGCGCTGGGAACTGCGCACCAAGTTGTTTTTGCGCACGCTGGAATTTTATTGGCAGGAAGGGCACTCGGCGCACGCGACGGCCGTTGAAGCAGATGCGCGCGCCCGTCTGATGCTAGATGTGTACACCGATTTTGCTATCAATGAAGCCGCTATTCCGGTCATCCCCGGTGAAAAATCGGCGCTGGAGCGGTTTGCCGGCGCTGACCAAACATGGACAATTGAGGCGATGATGGGGGATGGCAAGGCGCTGCAATCGGGCACGTCGCATAACTTGGGGCAAAATTTTGCCAAAGCGTTCGACATTCAATATCTGGACCCCGGCAATCAACTCCAACATTGTTGGACAACCTCCTGGGGTCTGAGCACGCGCTTTGTGGGGGCGGTGGTCATGGCGCATGGCGACGACAATGGACTGGTGCTGCCTCCCCGCCTGGCGCCCTATCAGGTCGTGTTGGTGCCGATTTACAAAAAGGATGCGGAGAAAACGGCCGTTCTCGCCGCCACCCAGCGCATTGCCCAGGAACTCACCGACGCCGCTGTGCGCGTCAAAGTGGACGACCGCGACAACGTGACGCCTGGGTACAAGTTCAACGATTGGGAATTGCGCGGCGTGCCCGTTCGCCTGGAAATTGGGCCGCGTGACCTGGAAAAGAACAGCGTGGCGCTGGCGCGGCGTGACGTACCTGGGCGCGAGGGTAAACAATTTGTGTCGCAAGACGGCCTGGTGCAGACGGTACAGGCCCTACTCACCGACATCCAGGCCAACCTGCTGGCAAAAGCGACCCAATTCCGCGACGCCAATACCCACGACGTCACCAGTTACGATGCCTTCAAAGAGGCGGTACAGACCGGTTTTGCCCGTGTCTGGTGGGCCGGTGATGACGCCGACGAGTTAAAGGTGAAGGAGGAAACCAAAGCGACCATTCGCTGCTTCCCCGTTGACCAGCCCGACGGCCGTGGCGTTTGCTTTTACACCGGCAAAGCGGCCGCTAGAATCGCCATTTTTGGGAGATCGTATTAGTGCGGTAGTTGGCGACTCTCCAACTACTACACTACCTGACCATTTGACTATGAAACTATCACAAGCTTTTGGAAAAACCTTGCGCGACGCGCCGGCCGATGCGGAGATGATCAGCCATCAGTTGTTGGTGCGCGCTAACTTTATCCGGCCGGTTGGCGCTGGCATTTACACGTTTATGCCCCTGGGTTATCGCGTTATTCGCAACATCTGGCGTATTCTGGCCGAAGAGATGGACGCGATTGGCGGGCAGGAGATGTGGATGCCTAACCTGCACCCGGCGGCGCTGTGGCAGGCGACCGGTCGTTGGGATACGGTTGACGTATTGATGAAGGTGCAGGCGGCCGGCAGCCGGGAATATGCGTTGTCGGCAACCCATGAAGAGGTGGTTGTGGACCTGGCGCTGCGCGAGATTGAAAGCTACCGCGATCTGCCGCAGATGGTGTACCACATCAGCAAAAAGTTCCGTGATGAACCGCGCGCGCGCGGTGGGCTGCTGCGGCTGCGCGAATTTATCATGAAGGATGCGTACACGCTGGACACGGGGGCGGCGGCGCTCGATGCCTACTACCCATCCATGCTGCAAGCGTACTTCAATATTTTTAAGCGCTGCGGAACGCCGGCGACGGCGATCAATGCGGATGTGGGCGCGATGGGTGGTAAAAGCTCCCACGAGTTTGTCGTGCCGCATGAGCAGGGCGAGGACACGTTCATTGCCTGCGTCAACTGTGACTATGCGGCCAATGTGGAAGCGGCCGAATTTGTGCGTGAAGGGGAACCGCCGGCCGCGTTGGAACCGCTGACAAAGGTGGCGACCCCGGATTGTAAAACGATTGCCGATGTGGCCGCGTTTGTCGGCGTGCCCACACAGCAAACGGTGAAGGCTGTCTTTTATTGGTGGACGCCGTGGGGTGAAAAGGAAGCGAACGGCCGTCAAGATGACGGCCGTCAAAGTGACGGGCGTCTCATTTTTGTCCTGGTGCGCGGCGATCTGGAAATCAACGAAGTGAAGTTGATCAATGCCCTGGGCGGTGGAACCGCGCGCCCGGCCACCGACGCCGAAATTACGGCCAACGGGGCCGTGCCTGGATATGCATCGGGCATTGGTCTGGCTGCTGCCCCTGACTTGCAAGCGCCGGGCGTCTATCTGCTGGCCGATACGTCGCTGTTGGCCGGCGGCAATTTTGTCGTGGGAGCCAACGAGGCGGGGTACCATTACACGGGGGCCAATTATCCACGTGACTTTCAGATCAGCCAGATGGCCGACGTTGCCCAGGCGGATACAGGGCATGGCTGTGTGCATTGTCACGGCCGTCTCGAAGCCCGCCGCGCGATTGAAGTCGGCCATTGCTTCAAACTGGGAACCCGCTACAGCGCGGCCACCAACGCTACCTACCTGGACGAACATGGGCAGCCTCAGCTCATTTACATGGGGTCTTACGGCATTGGCCTGGACCGGTTAATGGCGGTGATTGTGGAGATGCACCACGACGCGGATGGCATCATCTGGCCCGACAGTGTGTCGCCATACCAGGTTCATTTGCTGCACGTGGGCAAGGGGGAACAGGTCGTGACAACGGCCGATTCCCTATACACACAGCTGCAACAGGCTGGGTTTACCGTCTTGTATGATGACCGTGACGCCAGCGCCGGCGTGAAGTTCAAGGACGCCGACCTGATGGGTATCCCCTGGCGCATTACCGTCAGCACCCGCAATTTAGACCAGGGGGGTGTGGAAGTAAAGCGGCGGGAGCAAACGGAGCGGCATTTGGTGAGTTTGGCGAGTCTGGTTGAATTTTTACAAAAGTAGATGAGAGATGAATCCACCAACGCTTGGGCGCGAGCATTACCTTGAACTCCTTAACGAAATCACGCAGGCAGCCATCGGCACACTCGACTTAAATGACATGCTGCAAGTCCTGGCGGATAGGCTGGGGGCTTTGTTTATGGCCGACGCCTGTCACATCTCCTTATGGGATGAAGCGCGTCAGATTCCCATTCCCGCTGCGGCCTCTAGTACTGCGCGCGAAGTTTTTCTCTCACTGCAAGTTAAACCGGGCCAACAAACCCTGACGGCCGCTTTGCTCAAGTTGGGGCGCGTGTTGGCTGTGCCTGACGTTGCCAACACAACTTACATTGACCCCGAAATAGTTGCCAAATTCCCGCAAAAACGATCCTTCTTAGGACTGCCCTTCATTGCCAGCGGGCAGGGATTGGGGGCAGCGATCCTGGGCTTCGATCGGCCGCGCCAATTTACAGATCAGGAAATTGTGTGGGGGGAACAAACGGCCGCCCAAATCGCCCTGGCCATCGCGCGCGCCAGATTGCTGGAAACCGAGCGTGAGCAGCGAGAATTGGCGGAAACATTGCGTGAAGTCACCGCTGCCCTGAATGCCACCCTGGATTTTGACGAGCTGCTGGATCGTTTATTGCTGTTGATTGCGCGTGTTGTTCCGTATGACTCGGCCGCGTTTATGTTGGTAGAGGCAGGCGTGGCGCGCGTGGTGCGCCAACGAGGGTTTGATAAATTTGGCGAGAGCGCTGCGCGCGCCATTACTGAGGTTGCTTTGGACGTGGCGACAACGGTAAATTTGCGCATCATGGCGGAAAGCGGCCGTCCCCTCATCATCCCTGACGTGACCCAGTATGATGGTTGGGTGCAGATACCGCCGTTTCAGCATATTGCTTCATGGGCGGGCGCGCCGGTGATGGTACAGGCTGAACTGTTTGGCATTTTCACGTTGGACAAACAAGAGCCGGGCTTTTACCATCCCCAATACGCCGAACCCCTGACAGCGTTTGCCGAGCAGTCGGCGCTGGCTATCTCTAATGCGCGCTTACACGCCGCAATGCAGCGCCAATTGCAAGAATTGACCATCTTACACGCCATTGCCCTGGCGGGGGCGACGGCTCTCAGTGAAGCCGAACTGATTGAACGGGCGACAACGATCATTGGCGATGCCCTGTACCCGGATAATTTTGGATTTCTGATTTACGACGAGCGCGTCCACGCACTGCGCCCTCATCCCTCGTACCGTCCACTAGATGCTTTAATTGGCTATGCTACCGTTCCCCTGACGATGGGCATTGCCGGCCAGGTGTTCCGCTCCGCACGGCCGTACCGCGTGGGTGACGTGCGTCAGGAAACAAACTACATTGAAGTGGATCCGCGCACGCGTTCAGAATTGTGTGTGCCGCTGCAAACCCACGGCCGCATCATTGGGGTTATCAACACCGAAAGCAAGCATCTCCATGCGTTTACCGCTGCCGATGAACGTTTGCTAACGACGTTGGCCGGCCAGTTAGCAACAGCCATTGAACGGATTCGGCTGTTCACCGCAGAGCGATTACGCCGCCAGGAAGCAGACACCTTGCGCGAGGCAATTGCCGCAGTGACCTCGTCCCTAAAACTGGAACAGGTTCTAGACACGATTTTAGAGCAATTAAACCGGGTAGTTCCCTATGACAGCGCGGCCGTGTTGTTGTTGGAAGCAGACAAGATGCAGCTTGTTGCCGGTCGGGGATTTCCAGAGGATGTGCAATCACAACTATTGGGCAAATATTTACCGGTCAGCAATTCGTTAGCAGAGAAACTGCAACGAGACAAGCGCCCCATTGTTTTGGAGGACGCCCAGGCAGACTCTCGGTTTCAAAGTTGGGGAGGCGCAACGTATATCCACGGGTGGATGGGTCTCCCTTTGCTTGCCAGAGATAGGGTCATTGGCTTCCTGACCGTAGACAAGCGCCAAATAGGGGCTTATCAAGAACGGGATGCTCTGTTGGCGCAAGCCTTTGCCCATCAGGCGGCGGCCGCGATTGAACATGCCCGGTTATATGGAACGGCGCAGCAGGCGCAGCAGTTGGCTCACCGGCAGGCGGAGGAACTGCGCGTCACGGCCGATATTCTCAGCCTGTTGAATGCAACGCCAATCGTTACGGAAGCGTTTGCGCAAATCGCGGCGATCTTGAAGCAGCTCACAGGCTGCGCATGGGTCACTATTTTTCTCTTTGATACAGATGACCAGGAAAAGGGAACGTTGTTCACCCTGGCGCAGCAGCCCGAGGGTGCAGCAGACGTGACGCTGTACCGCCTGCCTATTCACAGCACCGCCGCGGCCGATGATATTTTAGCCGGCCGTCCGCACCTGACCCCAGACCTGCAACAAGAGATGGCCTACCCTGGCGATGCCTTGTTGTACCAGACCGGGTTTCGCTCGCGCCTGAACATCCCCCTCATCGGCACGCAGCGTATCGTGGGCGCCATCAATTGCGCCTGGCATCAATCGCACGGTTATAACCAGGAGCAACTGCCACTGCTGCTGCAAATAGGAAGCGCCATTGCCCTCGCCGTTGAGCGCAGCCGCTTGTTTGATGAGACAAACCGGCGCACGGCCGAATTAGAACTGCTGACCAATTTTTCCTCTCACCTGCGCCAGGCTGTTTTTGCCGATAGTATGCTGCCGGTCATTGTGGAAACGATTTGCCAGGTAGCCGACGTGTTTTTTGTGAGTTTGCTGTTGGTAGATCCGGAATCTGACGAATTGGTGGTGCGCAGTGAATTTCCACTCAGATCAGATCGCCCTGCCCGCCGCCTCAAGTTAGACCAGGGGATCAGTGGGTATGTTGCCCGAACTGGCAAGATGTACGTAACCCATGATTTTAGCCACGATCCGCACGTACACGTCTTACCGGAGGAACAGGAAAACTTTCAACGTGTAGGCAGCAGCGTCACCTTGCCCTTGCGCACACAGGAGCACGTCATCGGAGTGATCCACATTACGTTTCCCAAAGAAACGATTGTGTCTGACGCGACCCTGCGCCTGTTGATCGCTATTGCCGAAATTGCTGGCAGCGCGCTGGATCGGGCGCTTGTTCTGGAAAACCTGGAGCAGCATGTGGCCGAACGCACCCATGCCCTGGCTAAGGCCAACACACGGCTGCAAGAGCTGGATCGGCTCAAATCGAAATTTGTCTCGGACGTTTCGCACGAATTACGTACCCCGATCACCAACCTGAAGCTGTATCTGGATTTGATGGAACGCGGCCGTGCAGATCGCCACGCTCATTACATGACCGTATTACGCCAGCAAACAATACGTTTAACAGAGCTAATCGAAGACACGCTCAGTTTATCCCGCCTGGAAATGGGGGGCGCCAAAACAAAGCTGCTGCCGGTGGATCTGAATAAAGTTGTAGAACAGGTTGTGACGGCCAATTTGCCCCGTTTTGAATTGACAGATTTAACAATCAACTATACCTTACAATCAGATTTACCACTGGTGCAAGGCGAACGAAATCAATTGGCGCAAGTGGTCACCAATCTGCTCACAAATGCGATTCGCTACACACCTGCGGGCAGCATTGCTTTACAAACTGCCTGGGATGAAGATAAAGAGATGGCGCTGCTGCGTGTCACCGATACGGGCATTGGCATTCATCCTGATGATTATGATTATTTGACTCTACCGAAAAAAGGTCAAGCGGCCCCAAAAGTGGCTCAGCTCGACATAATGTGATAAAATGA
>JACSRF010000650.1 GCA_014879875.1 Anaerolinea sp. | reverse complement strand
AATTCTGTCAAACAATCAGTAAGCTACGGGAGAAGTTCAACTTCTTCGGAGAAGTTGAACTTCTAAATGGGCAAGTTATTTAATTCTCGTTCCTAAAAACGTGTCTCCTTATGGGTGGCTTCTACTAGAGGAAAGTGATGGCAGAGAAAGAGAGTAAACGAATAGTCCGTAAAGGCAACGACCTATTCCGGGAAGTTCAGCGGCCGGATAATGATGAAATCTGGTTGGTAGCCAATTGGGACCTCTGGTTTCTGGTGGTTCTACTGAACGAATTTGACGGAGACTGGCAGAAGATGATCAACCATCTTCGCCACCATATTTCCAACCACGACACCATTGAGGCTCAATTAAGCCATCTGCGGCATTTACAAGAGACGATGCAGCAAGCCGGGCTTGATCCCATTTCTGTGTTGGGACCGGAAGCGATGGCGCTGTTGAAAAAAGAAAAACGCCAGGCAGCTAACAAAATCTTGAAACAAGAGCTTCCCTGGAACGACAAGAGCTATTGGATGATCCATACGCCGCGCTACGTCCGTGAAGAAAGATCGCGGCGTGGTTATTGGCCGCATTTTGCCGTTTCGCCGGAAATCTACGCTCAGCCGCTGGCGGCTCTGTTTAAGACGCACGGTTATTACGAAGAGGATCAGTCGTTTGCTTTGGAACGGAAACTTTCGGCCCATTTGGACAAACAGGAAAAGAAAGCCAGCGTGCCCCAGCTTGCGGCGCTGTATCGGGCTTTTTTGACGGTAATGCTGGAAAAAATCGAGATAGTGGATGACTCATACGGCGTGATCGGTGATTTGTATGGTGATGTGCTTACCGGATACATGGGACTGCCGCGAGATGAGATAGGTGTACCGCTGCCGATCTTTTTGCAAGACCTGGTGGAATTGGTTGTGTGGGAAGATTATGGTTTTACGGATGATGAGGTGGAGGAATTTATGGCAAGTCTGTCGCCAGAGGAAGCATCCATGATGAGGCCGATTTTGCGCGATCAGTGGTCTGAATTAGCAGCATTAGACCTCCCATACCAGGCAGAAAAGGCGCTGACACTGTTGGGGCTGCTGGCTGTGGAGCAAGAATGGTTTTCGCAGTTTGTCGAATTGGCGCAGGAAATGGGAGCGCGTGCGTGGCAGCGTATTGTGCGCATGGCGGATAAGGCGGAGCAAGCGGGTCAACTCGATCTGGCAACGGCCGTTTACGAAACCGCACTCCTCGCCCCAGGTTTGCATCACGATTACTTACAAAAGAAGTACCAGGAATTGCAGGCTAGAACGGGGTAACAACTTATGCAAACCGTCGCCCAGAATAACTTCATCACCGTCAAAACCGAAGGCGGTATCCTGCCGGCCGAACTCCTGCAACGTATTGCCGACGGGCAGACCGACGGCCTGAACCCCACTGACTATCACCTGGGGTCGGGCGAACGCTTGAATGAAGCCATTAACCGCTCCTGGCTGCACTTGATGGGCCGTTGGCAGACGTTCCGGCAAAAGATGGAGAATATGGCCCCCGGCGAAACGGGCACGACGCTGACCCGCGATTGGACGCTGACGGTCTTGCAGGAGTTGGGCTACGGCCGTCTCCCCTTCACCGGCAGCATATCTGTTCGTAATCCGTTATCCGTGAACCGTCATCCGACAACCGCCCACGGCTCATGGTCTACGGACGACGGCTCACGGGCCACGGACCACTACCCCATCAGCCACCTCTACGACCACACCCCCATCCACCTCGTCGCCTTCCGCCAGAGGCTGGACAGCCGCGACGACAGCCAGGCCAGCAAGCGCAGCCCACACAGCCTGGCGCAAGAATGCCTCAACCGCAGCGACAACTACCTGTGGGCCTTTGTCAGCAATGGGCTGCGTTTCCGCATTTTGCGCGACAACGTCAGCCTCACCCGCGCCGCCTACGTGGAGTTCGACCTGGAAGCGATGTTCAACGGCGAAGTGTACAGCGATTTTTCGTTGTTCTGGCTGCTGTGCCATCAATCGAGAGTAGAGATTAGAGATTGGAGATTGGAGACTGAGGAAGAATCGTCAATCGTCAATCCTTCGGCAGGCTCAGGACAAGTTCGTCAATCGTCAATTGCCAACTGCTGGCTGGAAAAGTGGTCGCAGCAGGCCACCGAGCAGGGAACCCGCGCCCTGGATGCCCTGCGTGATGGCGTGCAGGAAGCCATTGTGGCCCTGGGTCGTGGTTTTCTGGCCCAGCCGGGCAACCGCGCCTTGCAAGATGACCTGAAAAGCGGCGCGCTGACCACCCAGGATTATTACCGCCAACTGCTGCGGCTCGTTTACCGGCTGCTCTTTTTGTTTGTGGCCGAAGACCGCGATTTGCTGCTGCTGCCCGGCACGCCAACGGCCGTTCGCCAACAGGTAAACAGCTACTACTCCGTCTCCCGGCTGCGGCGGCTGGCCGAGACGCGGCGCGGCGGCCCCCACCCCGACCTGTACCGCACGCTGGCCCATCTATTTGCCAGCCTGCGGGCCGGCTACGCGCCGTTGGGCCTGCCGGGTTTGGGCGGCTTCCTCTTTTCGCCACGCGCCACGCCCGACCTGGATACGGCCGATATCGCCAACCAGGATTTGCTCAATGCCATCCGCGCCCTGGCCTTCACCGTGGAAGGGCGCGTGCGCCGGCCGGTGGATTACAAAAACATGGGGTCGGAGGAATTGGGCAGCGTGTACGAATCGCTGTTGGAACTGCACCCGCAGCTGCACGTGGGCGCGGCCACCTTCGCCCTCGACGTAGCCGCCGGGTCGGAGCGCAAGACGACCGGCAGCTACTACACCCCCGCCTCGCTGATTCAGAGTTTACTGGATACGGCGCTGGAACCGGTGGTCGCCGACCGGCTGCAACAGGTTCGTAGTCACCACTTCAGTGGGGAAACGGCTAAAGCCGTCACTACGAGCCTGAGTGACGCGATTTTAGACATCAAAATCGTTGACCCTGCCTGCGGTTCCGGCCACTTTCTGATTGCGGCGGCGCGGCGGTTGGCGCGGCATCTGGCGCGGGTGCGCACCGGGGATGATGAGCCGGGGCCGGAGGCCGCGCGCCATGCGCTGCGCGACGTGGTGGGGCGCTGTATTCATGGCGTGGACATCAATGAGATGGCGGTGGAACTGTGCAAGGTGGCCTTGTGGATGGAGACGTTGCACCCGGGACGGCCGTTATCTTTCCTGGACAAGAACATCCAATGCGGCAACAGCCTGCTGGGCACGACGCCGGCGCTGTTGGCAGGGGGCATTCCCGACGAAGCCTTTACGCCCATCAGCGGCGATGACCGGGCGTACTGCACGGAGTGGAAGCGGCGCAACAAGAAGGAGCGCGAAGGGCAGCAAAGCCTGTTTACCGGCGCCATGCAGCCGTGGCAGCAGTTGGGTAACCTGGCGGCGGCGATGCGGCGCCTGGACGGCGCCGATGATGGCACGCTGGCGGCGGTGCAGGCGCAGGAGGCGGCGTATGCCCAACTGGTGCAGAGCAGCGACTATGAGCATGGTAAGCTGTGGGCCGACGCCTGGGCGGCCGCTTTCTTGTGGGAGAAGAGGCCGGAGCATGTGGGCGGTTGGGCGCAGCCGCTGACGCATGAGATTTTCCGCAAGCTGGGGCAGAACCCGTACAGCGAGAAGGGGTATTGGGCCGAAATCCGGCGGCTGGCGGAGCAGTACCAATTTTTCCACTGGCATCTGGCGTTTCCACAGGTGTTTACGCCGGAGGTTGGTAGTGCGCACTTGAGTGCGCTGTCCGCTAAAGTGGATACTACGAACCAGGAGGTGACGGGCTGGACAGGGGGCTTTGACGTGGTGTTGGGCAACCCGCCCTGGGATATGGTTGAATTGAGCGAGAAAGAATTCTTTGCTGTGCATGCACCTGAAATTGCCCAAGCCGACACTGCGCGGCAACGTCAAAAAATGATTGGCAACTTAATCAGTATTGCTCCCTCACTCTATGCCGAGTTTGAAAGCGTTAAACGCAAGGTCTATGCCACAAGACACTTCATACAAAATTCAGGTCGCTTTCCTTTATCTTCTGTAGGGAGGATTAATCTTTATCCCCTCTTTGTCGAACTGGTTTCTATGCTACTGGATGAAAATGGTCGTTCAGGAATTATCGTTCCTTCGGCCATATCAATGGATGCTTATAACGCCCCTCTTTTTAGCTGGATTATAGAGAATCAGAGGTTAGTGTCCCTTTTCGATTTTGAAAATCGTGATGCAATCTTTCAGCAGGTGCATAGAAGTTACCGTTTTTGTCTTTTAACCACTTGTGGTAGTAATATTCACCCAAAGCGGTTGCAATTCTGCTATTTCTGCCACGATATGCAAGAATTGCACTTGCCGGAACGACAAATAACCCTCACGCCAGAAGAAATCAAGACTTTTAGCCCTAACACGCTTTCCCCACCAATCTTAGTCAATGCCGTAGATGGCAGACTGGCTAAACAGGTTTATTCGCAATTTGGTGTTCTTGTCGATCATAGTAATGGGAAAAATTTGTGGATGCTCTCAATTCAACGGATGTTAAGCCTTTCTGATAAAGGCGATATTTTCCGAAAGGTAACTGAGTTAAGTGAGCCAGAATTACGTGATACTAAACAGTGGATGCGACTTTATAGCGGCAAGGCAATTCACCAGTTTGATCATCGTTTTGCTACTTATCATGGTAATAAATGGGTTGATTTTGATGAAAGACATCAGCACGTCGATCCTTATTCCGTTATAGAAACGGAGTATTATGCAAAATCAACAGAGGTAGTAAAAAGAACAGAGCGAAAAATCACAGGCAAGTGGTTAGTTGGCTATAGAGATATATGCAGAGCAACAGATGAAAGAACAGCCATTGCAACAATCATACCTTTAGTTGGCTGTGACACGCATTGCCGTAATATTTACTCAGAACTCAAAACCCCAAAGTTGATTGCATGTTTTATCAGTAATTTCAATACTTTTGCCTTTGACTACTTTAGTCGGCAAAAAGTTATTTCTACTGGTATGGGTTCAGGCATTCTTGAACAACTTCCTTTGCTGCCGCCCAACATATACCAAGACAATAAAAACTTTCTAAACCTAAAATGGGTTTTATTACGTGCGATAGAACTAATTTTTACGGCTTATGATTTACGCCATTTCAGTCAGGATTGCGGCTACCACGGCCCGCCCTTCCGCTGGGACGAGGCGCAACCGTCCTCGGTTGCCCGCCGCTTCCTCCTGCGCTGCGAACTCGACGCCGCCTACTTCCACCTCTACGGCATCGGCCGTGAGGACGTGGCCTACATCATGGACACCTTCCCCATCGTCCGCCGCAAAGACGAAGCCGCCCACGGCGAATACCGCACGAAGCGCGTCATTTTAGAGATATACGATGAAATGGGCGCGGCGATAGCAGCCGCGGATTCCCATCCGCGCTCTTCCGCGGGAGAGGCGCGGTTAGGAAACCGCGGCTACCAGACCCGGCTGGAGCCGCCGCCGGCCCATCCCGACGCCGCCCATCCCTGGGACGCGGCCTATTTGGGGCCGGAGCTGCCGCAAGAGGAATGGTGGCAGGAAACGGAAAAGGTAGAAGGCAGAAGGCAGAAGGTAGAAGGCAGAAGGCAGAAGGCAGAAAGCGAATCGCCACCAGCCACGGTGCGTGAACCTGCGCCCACCTTGCAGTTGAAGCCATCGCCCACGAAGGAACCAAAGACCAGGCCCAAAGCGAAGCCAGCCTTGTCAGCACAGCCTGCACCAGTCACCGAGTTTACGCCGCCAGCAGGGGGGTATGCCCAGCGGCTCAAGCGCGTCATGGCGCTGGGGCAGCCCCAAAACCAGATGGAGCTAACGGAACTCATCGCCGCGCTGGGCGATGAGAACAGCAACATCCGCTGGCTGGCGGGGTCGTCGTTGGTGAAGATGGGGGGAACGGCCGTGGTGAAGCTGCTGGCGGCCTATCTGGGCACGCAGCCGGGCGCAGTTGGCCGCGACGAGGCGTTGAAGGTACTGGCGCTGATCGGAGAAATGAGCGAAGATGAGGCGCTGCGACAGGCGGTGAAGGAGGCAGGACAATGACACCATTTGACGAGCAATCGTGTGTACCAGCGTTTTGATTTTCCGGGATGGGATGTGGCGGGAACGGCCGTTTCCCCTCCCCACCCCTTTTCCACATATAGCAGATGACCGTTTGCAACGACGGGTGAGCGCGATTAACCCGCCGCTGACCATGCGGGTGGCAAATCCTTTAATTATGAAACGCCGTTGTCAGCGGGGGCTATTTGGTCAACAGAAGTGACTTCACCACACTTCTCAACACCGTCACGTTTCAAAGACCAGAACTATACGAAGCACCTTTCTCCTCCTCCTTTTCCTGGCCGTAACCATCGCCCTCAGCCGCGCCGCCGCACGCGCTGTAGAAGAAACAGGTGTGCATTTCTTCACAACTTGTTCATAGCTGTTCACTATACTACCTGCATAAGCTTTGGCTGTGGCGGTCAGGAAACCGGCCCAGTCTCAAAATATTACTACAAACCAGACCCAAAATGATTTTCTGAACATCTATAAAAGGCAAGGCAATGGTAAAACAACACAAACCTTCAACACAAACACGAAACAATTGGCTGATCAACACGGCCGTTTTCACCGGCGCGCTTCTCTCTATGCTCTCCGGCATTTACTTCCTCTATGCCCCGTCCGGGGGGCGCAGCGCCAACACGACCATTCTGTTCACCCGCACGGCATGGGAAGATTACCACATCTGGGGCGGGCTGCTGATGATCACGGCCGTCTTCCTCCATCTAGCCCTGCACTGGCGCTGGATCGTGATGACGACGCGCCGCTTGTGGCAAAAAACGTGCGGGCAAACGTGTCGTATCGCGCGTGGGGCGTGGGTCAACATCATTGTAGATGGGTTGATCGCGCTCAGTTTTCTGGTAACGGCCGTTTCCGGCCTCTATTTCTATTTCTTTACCGATGGCGGCTACCAGGGCGGCCGTAATCCCACCTGGGACCCCGGCATTCTGTTCAGCCGCCCCGTATGGGATGTGCTGCACACCTGGGGGGGGATCACGCTGACCATGATGGCCGTCGTCCACATTGCCATTCATTGGCGTTGGATTGTGAACGTAACGCGCAAACAAGTTCGCGGCTGGCTGCCGGCCGGCGCAAAGGTAAACTAACGATGTTCAAAAAAATTTTTCTCGGCGCAGCCTTCATGGGGCTGATTGCGCTGCTGGTCATCGGCGGCATTCGGCGCACCCAGGAGAAACTGACGCAAACCACGACAACGGGCGACCATGAAACGGATGATAACCACGACATAGATGGGGAAACGGCCGTTGATGAGTGGCAAACCGTCACGGCCACCGTCAGCAACGTCCGCGCCAATGGTCTCTGGCTGCAATTGGAAAACGGCGAGACAATTCGTTTGCGGCAGCAACCCTGGGCCTATGCGCAAACACAGGGGTTCAGCGCGCAGGCCGGCGACACAATACGGCTTACGGGCTACACAAATGCGGGTGGATTTGAGGTATGCACTGCGCACAACCTGGCTTCCGGGCAAAAAATGCGGCTGCGTGACGAAAACGGCCGTTCCCTTTGGGGCAACGACGATTAATGTAGGTGATAACCCTCGTGTAAAACGGGCATCCCTGTCCGGACAAACTGCTTGGAAAATCAAGCTGTTTACAAGGATGGTGTTTTCTGCTACGCTTTTCTTACTTAACGTAAGTTTTGTGCAATCAGAGCCAAAATGGCTCAAAAATGGCAAAAATAAAAGTTCTTCTGTGGCGGC
>JACSRF010000193.1 GCA_014879875.1 Anaerolinea sp. | reverse complement strand
CTGTGTGAAACGTAAAACGTGAAACGTGATGCGCCTCCGGTCACGTTTCACGCATCACGTTTCACGTCAGTGGTCGTCACGGGAATTCCGTAAGAGCCTCCGGGAAAAGGCTTCGCCAAAACAAAAGGGCTTCCATGATAGATACCGTCATAGAAGCCCCTGATCACATCGGTTCAGCCGTCTTGCCCGTTATTCTGTTTTGATGCGCGCCAGCACGTCACCCTCTTCCATAATGATGTACTTAACGCCATCCACTTCAATCTCATTGCCGCTGTATTTGGCAAAGAGCGTCACGTCGCCCACTTGCAGCCCGGTGAGCATTTCTTCACTGTTGCCAATCGCCTCAATGCGACCCTGTTGTGGTTTTTCTTTTGCCGTTTCCGGCAGAATCAAGCCGCTTTTGGTTGTCGTTTCTTGCTCCAACGGCCGAATCAGAACACGAGTTCCTAATGGTTCAATAACCATGTGTTATTCGCCTCTTATAATCCCAACAATTGATTGATTGTTGGCTTGTCAAAGCCAACAATAAGTTTGCCACCAATGTCAATCACCGGCACGCCCATCTGCCCACTGCGGCGCACCACGTCACGGGCGGCCGCTGCGTCACGGCTAATGTCCACATCACGAAACTTCACGTTATTTTCCCGAAAGTACCGTTTAGCGATATTGCAGTAAGCGCAGGTTGGCGTGGAGAACACGATCACACGCGGTTGTTTTTTGCTGCTTTTGCTTGTGTCATTAATAACACCCCACATTGACTCAAAAACAATCTTACTTTGAGCGATCCCATTGCCTCGAACTAAACTCTCTGTTTACACAGCAATTCCCGGAGCTTGCTTATTCGAATATAATCGCCCTTTTACAAGGGCCAACCAAAGACCATTTACGACCATAACAGCACGATTTGACGCCTGTCAAACGGTCAAAAACAGCCTGTTTTCGACGACCAGGCAAGTCGAAACTGCCATAGAGACAGCGCCCTAAGCCCAAGAAGGCTATAGTAGGCGTCTTTGACCACTCAAGAGCTATCATGAATGACAATTCGTCCTTCAATATGAAAGCCATAGGCAATGGCTTGCCAAATCGCAGTCATTGAGTCAAAGGGCAGTTCGTAAAACAACGACCGCAGCCGCTCCCACAACAGCCGTTTACTGCCCGCTTCGGTCCAAGCGGCCTGGAACAGTTGACAGGCCAATTGTTGTGTCTGGTCTACGGCAAAGGCCAGCATCATCAATTGCGCAAAGACGACCGATAAGTGGTTGTGCCCATGACCAAAGTTGTGTTCAAAATGGTAGCCCTGATTCTTGAGGGTGTTAAAGGTCTCATTTTCGATTTTCCAGCGGGCGCGACCCCCACGCATCAACTCATAGGCATTGTTCTGGCTAATAGTGAAGTCGGTTATCCAGAGCCTGCCCTGAGCGTAGCCGAATGGGTGAAGTGCTGCGTTTTGCCCCCCTTGACTTCCCAATACTCCAGGAAGTTCACCCGCACTTCGGCATTTGCCTCGTTAAGGGGCACGTCGTTCAGAAAGCGGAAATGATGGGTGACACCTTCTTTTTGCAACTCGAACTCTGTCGTTTGCCCGGTGGCCTGGGACTGCGCGACGTGAGCAAACAGATATTTGTGGTCGCCCGGTTTCAGCCCCAGGATAAAACGCAGGTTGTGGCGCTTGAGTTCAGCCAGATGAGGGGCATTCGCGCTCAAGGCATCCTCGATAATGATGAAGGGCAAACGAGGATAATCCTGACGCAGTTTTTCGAAAAAGCGTTTCGCAGCGTTACGCTCACAATCGTTTTTGCACTCGCCATCTTGCCGAATAATCGGTTCCGGCGCCAGTGGAATCACTGTTTTCCGGTCGGGGTGAACAATAGCGCCGCCCAACATCTGGTGGGTATAGGTGATTTCACCCGTTTTCTGATTCTGCCGTTGCAGACAGGAGGGGCAATGTACCTGATGCGACTTGAAGTAGCCGGTCCCATCCAGGGAAGCCAGATAGTATCGGCCCATGAACACCATCTCTTCCAACGCTTTGCCCCGTTGTAGCTCTTGCACCAAACCCTTAAACAGGGGGCGTATACTCTCCGGGTCTACCTCATCTAATATCGTCCGCATCTGCGTGTCGCTCGGTATTTGTTCGATACCAAACACGTTACGCAAGTTCTCTGGTTTGGCACGCCGCTGGTCAAAAGCCAACAAGGAGGGGTCTTTTAAGGAAAACATGGCAAAGGCGCTCATGAACGCATCATCCAAAGGAATATCTACGTTCATTGGACGATGTTCTTTGATTTTGCCAAATTTCTGGCGTATTTGCCGTATCAGACCAGCGGCGGAGAGATGTTTGCGTATTTTCATGACACACAGTTCCTTTTTATGGGCTGAAGCACAGCCATGCTTTACGAAAACTTGGTTATCATTGTATCACGTTCATACCTACGAGAATTGCTGAATGTGGATCAGTTTCAGAAAAATATGGATAGTGTGTGTGGTTTGCTTAGGCTTAGTTTGAAGCTGAAATCGAGGGATGGGTTATTCATCTAATGGGATGATGCTTTCAGATGTTGCCTCGATGAGTTTTCCTCCTGTTGCTATATCAGCAGTTAGTCTGGCGATAGTATTTTCCAAGGTTTGTTCGTTATCATTCCAAATAAACGACCGTTTTGAACTAGGTTCTCGCCCAACAACCTCATTTATGGCTTCATACAAAGGAATTGTGTTTGGGGCTAAACATTGCCGTGCATCATATTGGCCAGTCAACTTGTACGCACGTAAATCTACAGCCTGACACATTGAAATCAAGACAACCCCCATATATTCTCGGAATAGATTTAATGCCTGGCGGGTCAAATTAGCAGAGCCAAAACCCAGGCTATTAATATTTTGATTATATTGCTCTGCATGAGTAGGAAAGTGAGGTGCAAGTGGATTGCTATAAAAACTTAATAACGGCATAATAGAATTCCCCGTTATTTGCAGCCCTTTAAGCCCCATATTGACACGACGTTTTCCATTCCCAACCAAAGAAGCAGGCAGCCCATTATTGAATGCAGGCGTCATGGCCAACGCAATTTGAACATCTAAATGTTTAGCGAGTAAGGCAATATATGTGCGTAATTGATCCATGCCCGTACCTATGTATTGCCCTAAGAAATTACCACCATGAAAATAGGTGTCGTTTTCTACATCGATTAATGGATTATCATTAGCGCTATTAGCTTCAATGACCACATGCTTAGCAACATGTTTGAGACCGTCAACAATCGGCCCTATAAATTGCGGCAAACATCGTAATGAATAACGATCTTGAATGAGATCTTCTTGGCGAACTTTCACCCTGTCGTGAATTTCATCACGGATCATTTTGCTGTTTTCTATTAAGCTAAGCATGTTTTGGCTTGCCCAAATTTGTCCAGAATGCGGTTTTAAGTTGTGAATAAAAGGATGAAATGATTGATTGGTGCCATAAAGCGCCTGAATTGCAAGAGCATGACTTTGCATGGATAAAGCTAGTAACAATCTTGCGTCGTGTACGCAATTCGCTGCAATACCAGTCATTACTGATGTGCCGTTAATCATCGCCAGACCTTCTTTTTCTTTTAGCTGGATTCGTGGCAGTCCCAACTTGTTTAGCGCGGTAAGCGAGTCCATTTCAATACCGCGGTAATCAACCTTAAATGCGGACGAGTGACCGAGTAATGCACCTGCTATGCTCGTTAGTGGCACCAAATCTCCGCTGGCACCAATCGAACCTAAATCTAAAACATGTGGTGTAATCCCCTCATTTAAAAATATCTGCATGCGTTGAATAATTTCCATCCTGATCGCAGATGCACCAAAAAGGTGAGAATTCATTCGCAGTAACATGGCTGCACGTACATCAGAGTTTGGTAAACGTTCCCCAGCCCCTGTTTTGTGATACCAAATTATGTTGTCTTGTAATTCACACATCGCCTCTTGGTCAATTAAAACATTAGACATTCCCCCAAATCCAGTGTTAATGCCGTAGATTACCGAGCCATTTTTTAAAGCATCAGCTAACCATAAGTATGATGCCTCAACCTTGTTCAGGACTGTTTGATTTGTGGTAATTTCGACAGGCACATGACAACGAGAGACATGGATGATATCGTCAAGTGAGAGATTTTTTTCACCAATCGTGACAAGTTTGGAATTCGTGTTCTTTTGCAATATGTTTATCATTACTTACTTCCCTGTTGATTATTTACTTACCATTCGCGTAAATTTTGAATGAGTTTGAAGCTGTCGTAAAGTTCGGGCATGACAGATCGGAATGTGTCAATAGTTTTGGGACACCAAAACTGATAAATTAGAGAGCAATGTCTCGCTCACTGGCTGATGGACAAGTGGAAAACGCTCCGCAAGCTCCGCGTTTCCCACTTGCTCACAGCCCCCCTACGACGACTGCTCGTCACACTCCTTCGGCGGCGGGTTAATCCAAACGGCCGTTGGCAACTGTGGCGCCTGGGGTTCCCCTTTGACAAAGCGCTCTGGATGCTTTTCGTAAGCGGCGGCCAGGACCGCCTGCCGTTTGACGGTTAATTCCGCCGCCAGACCATAATGGACAGTCGCTGGCGTCATCAAACCGAGACTGGTGTGACGGTGTTCCTGGTTGTACCAGTGAAAGAACGACCGGGACCACGAGCGCGCATGCTGTAGCCCGCCAAACCGGTCAGGATAATCCGGCCGGTACTTCATCGTCTTGAACTGCGCCTCGGAATAAGGATTGTCATCAGAGGTGTACGGCCGGGAATGGCTTTTCCCGACGTCGAGAGCCTGCACTGAGCTTGTCGAAGTGTCGGCCAGCGCCAGCGTTTTGCTGGTCATCGAACTGCCCCGGTCGGCATGGAGAATGAGTTGGTCTGGTTCAATCCCCTGTTTGGCGCAGCTATCGGCCACCAACTGCCTGGCCAGCGTCGCCAGTTCCCGTTCCGCCACCAGGTAGCCAACTACATAGCGGCTGAAAATGTCGAGAACCGTGTACATGTAATAGTAGACATGAGGCACGGGTTCCCGCAGTTTGGTGATGTCCCATGACCACACCTGGTTGGGAGCCGTCGCCAATAGTTCCGGCTTTGCATAAGCAGGATGTCGCTTCTGGTCGCGCCGTTCCCGCAGTTCGTCATGGGCGCGCAGGACGCGGTACATCGTACTAACCGAGCAGAGATACTCTCCTTCATCCAACAATGTGCCATACACCTGGCGGGGAGAGCTGTCCACAAAGCGGTCGCTGTTGAGCGTGGATCGCACCGCTTCCTGTTCCGTCGTCATCAAGGAGCGGGGCGACGGTCTGGTCGGCGGTGGTTCCTGAGCCGGTTTGGCCTGCTGCTGCCGATAGTAGCTGCTGCGCGGGTAAGCCAACAGTTCGCAAGCCTCTTGGAGGCTGGTTTGCTCAGCCAATTCAGTCACCGCCTGTCTCACGATGCGCCCCCTTTCCTCTGTTCCAGGGTAATCCCCAAGAGCGCGGAGAGTTTTTTTTGGGCCTCGATAATCAACTCCGCTTTTTCTAATTGCTGCATGAGCCGGGCATTTTCCTGTCGCAGCTGGTTGAGTTCTTCTGCCGCCAGGTCCAGTTTCGGTCCCCGCTTCTGCGGCGTCAACCCTGCTAGCTGCCCTTCTTCTTGTTGACGTCGCCATCGCGTCAGATGGGAGGAGTACAACCCTTCCCGACGCAGCAGCGCCCCGATGCCGCCGGGCAGTTCCCGGTATTTTTCCGCTTCTTCCAAAACCCACTGCTTGTACACGGCGGTGAAGTCCCGTCGTTCGGCTTTTGGGCTCCGGGGCAAGACCTCCGGGTCAGGCCGGTTGTGCGGGACTACGCCATTCTCATTGCGTCTATCTACTTGTTTTTGTGTCATGATTTTCCTCTTCGCCCTCAGATTCTACTTTAAATTCTGACTCTGAAGTGTCCCACTCTATATTGACACAATAGGGAACTCATCAACTACTCACGCTACAGCCTGGGGGATGTGTGGGGCGACCTTTCCCTGGCGACGTTCAGCAATGACCTGCGCGATGTAGGGCCATGGCAAGATGCCCCGTTGGCGGCAGGTATCGATCACGCTGGCTAACAGCGTGTAGGCGCGGCTGCCTTCCGCCGTGCGTGTCCCATGACTGATTTTGCGGGCGATCACCCAATGTCGTAACGCTTGTTCCGCCACATTGTTGGTGATGGGTAAATGGGGGTAGGCTAACACTTGCCAAATCGCCGTCCAGTCATTGAGAAACTCACGGGCCAGCTGCCTGGTTTTCTCGTGCGCGTGGTCGCGGTGTTGTTCACATGCTGCCTGCAACTGCGCCAATTCCACCGTGAATCTTTCCGTCAGGTCTAGCGTCGGGTCGCCTCGCGCCAAATAGATGCCCTCGATTACCTGGGCCATTGTTTGCAGAACAATTTGCCCAAACTCCGCCGCTGCCGGGTGGCAGCTCTCAGCCAACCCGCGTGCCTTGCGGATGAGGTGCGCCAGACAGCGCAGCCGCTTGCCGTAGTGACGATATTGCCCGTAGCCATCGCTCATCAGCCACCCGCCAAACTGCTCCATGATGTTGGCAATTACCTCCCAACTGCGCCGACCTATGATGTAGAGTGTCACCGTGACGCTGCGCAGAACCCACAGCCAGACGGTACGCCCACTCTCTTTCCAACCTGTTTCATCGGCGTGCAACAACTCCGATTGTTGAATTTCGGCCACTAACTGGTCTTCCACCGGGGCGACGGCGCGTCCCCCTTCGGTCAAGCATTGGTTGATACAGTCGACGCTGAGGCTGATACCCAACCAATCCTGCAGAAACTCGCGGATGCGGGGTCGGGATAGGCGCAGGCGTAAGGAAAGACAAATGATGAGCGCCGCTAGCGTCGGCCCCACTAAATGCCATTCCGTCAAAGCCACTGTCCACCCAGGTTCATCAGGGCAGCTACCCGGCTTTGTTTGCGTCACATGGCCGCAGGGACAGGCGCTTTCTCCATAGAGATGTTTGATGTGGCTGACGTGTAACCCGTGTTCATTGCGCTCAATGTCCAACACATACAGGCCTGTCGTGGCCTGGAAGGGCGCTTGCTGACCAAATGGTTGACCACAGGCAGTGCATTCTGTTAGCCGATGAACAACCTCATCCGTGATGGACATCTCGACTTGCCGCCCCTTTCCCTTGCTACCGGGTTGTTTACCCGCCTTCCGGTTGCTCTTGGGGTCGCCGGCGGCGGGCCTGGCGGATCGTTCCCTGGGGGCGGCTTCTTTCTCGGCTTTTGGCTCCGACTCTGGCGCTTCCTCTGCTGGCTCCGCTGGCTCCTTTTTGTCGCCAGAGTCGGTTTGTTGCCAGGGGGCATAGCTTCCTGATGATCGAGAACTGTTTTGTGGGGTTTGGTTGAGCCGGTCACGCGCATCGCGGAGATCGTCCAGCATCTTCTTGCTGAGATGCAACAGTTGCTCTGGCGCAAGCGATGCCAGGTATTCCTGACTGAATTGTTTCAGGTCGTGATCCGTTAAGCGCATGTCTCCAATTTATACCGAATTTGGTTATTATGCCAATCAATCTTTTAGGGGGAGTGAATGATTACGATCATCCAGGCCAAGGTCTGGAAATGGCGTTTGTGGAGCCAGTGCTGATGTTGACCAAAGATATGAGCCAAGGTATCGTACAAATTGGGAGCGTTTTTCATGGTTACCTTCCTTTTTTTGATGAATCTGAGAACGGTTCTTTGGGAATACAAGGGGTACACCCATATATGGTGATGCGGTAGAATGGGAGCCATTTTAATAAA
>JACSRF010000490.1 GCA_014879875.1 Anaerolinea sp. | reverse complement strand
TGAATGAAAATTTGTAGTCCGAACATCCTTGTTCGGACATCGAACAGGGATGTTCGATTTACACAGGAGGTAAGAGATGCAGGTACTTGGCATAGATTTTGGTGGTTCGGGCATTAAAGGCGCTCTGGTAGACACAGAAACAGGGGTCATGCTCACCGACCGGCTGCGCATTCCCACGCCGCAGCCGGCCGATCCACAGCATGTCATCCCCGTCATTCAGCAAATTGTGCAGGCATTTAACTACAGCGGCCCCATTGGGATCGGGATGCCGGCGCGCGTGCTGGATGGGGTCGTCACCAGCGCGGCGAATATTGATGATGCGTGGTTGGAGTATCCGGGACAAGAGATGATGACCCAGGCCATCGGCCACCCGGTTGTGCTGCTCAATGACGCCGACGTGACCGGGATTGCCGAAATGCACTTTGGCGTGGGGCAAGGGGAACGGGGCATTGTCATGATCTTCACCCTGGGCACGGGCATTGGCAGCGCCATGTTTGTGCGTGGGCATCTGGTTCCGAACCTGGAGTTGGGGCATTTACATCTGCCGGGACGCAAGCATGATGCGGAACAGTATGCCTCAGACCGGATTCGGCAAGAGAAAGACCTCAGTTGGAGAAAGTGGGGACAGCAGCTCAATGCTTATTTCCAATACATTGAGTTCTTGTTTTCGCCGCAGTTGATTATCCTTGGGGGAGGCGTTAGTAAGAAGGCAGAAAAGTTTTTGCCCCATTTGCAATTGCGCGCGCGCGTTGTCCCGGCGAAGCTGCGCAGCGAAGCGGGTATTGTGGGGGCCGCGCTGGCCGCCATCGGTAAGGAGAGTTAATCATGAAATATCGTCTGGTTCTGTTTGGTTTTTTGTTGACAATTTTCCTGGTAGGCGCGCTGTATCGGCAACAGGTGGTGCGGGGTGCTGGGCCGACGGTCGTTGGCGCAACGGCCGTCGGCGCAACGGCCGTCCCCCACACCCCCCTGGTCGCCCTTGATGGCAGCTTTACGTATCAAGGCGAGCTGCAAGATAACGGCATCCCGCTGAACAACGTGTGCGACTTCCAATTTAGCCTGTGGGACGCCCTGAACGGAGGCGCGCAGGTTGGGGGGACGCAAACGAGCAGTGTGGTGGTTAACGACGGCCGTTTCGCCCTCCTGCTCAACCATCTCCACCAATTTGGCAGCAACCCATTCAGCGGTGACGCGCGCTGGCTGGAAATTGCTGTGCGCTGCCCCTCCGGCAGCGGCAGCTACACCACGCTCAGCCCGCGCCAGGCGCTCACGGCCGCTCCTTATGCCCATGGGCTGCGCCCCGGCGCGGTCATTTCCGGCCTGATCGGCAGTGGCGGCTCTACCTTGCGCGTGGTCAACACCATCACCAGCGGCAGCAACCACGCCATTTTCGGTGAAACGGAAGCGGGCGGTGGGCGCGGCGTCTATGGCTATGCCAGCGCCAACAGCGGCGTGACGTATGGCGTCTATGGGCAGGCGAATTCGGCCACGGGCAGCGGTGTTTATGGCGTTTCCGATGCGTACAGCGGCAGTGGCTATACGGCCGGCGTCGTCGGCGTCAGCGATACCAACGCCGGCGTCATTGGTTACAGCAATGGGCCAACCGTCCCGGCCATTGCCGGTTATCATGGCGGCAATGGGCCGGCCATTTACGGCAGCGGCGGCGGCTCCTACCCGGCTGTAGAGGGGCTGCGCAGCGATGCGGGAACGGCCGTTGCCGGTTACAGCAGCGGCGGCACAGGCGTGTACGGCTCCGGCGGCAGCCAGCCCAGCGGGTATGGCGGCTATTTCGTCCATAATGGCGGCGGGTATGGCTTATACACGCAGGCCAATCTCAATGACGCCCTGCGGGTTGGGCCGTCTACGGATGATGGCATACAAATTGGGGATGGCGTCAATTATGCCAGCTATGGCGTGTATGTACCCGCGCCAGGCGTGCCCCAAACAGCCCTACTGGTGCAAACGGCCGATGTGAACGGCGAATGGGCGCTCAGCACCCAGGACAAAATTCAGGCAGCGAACGTCACGTTCCAATCCCTGACGCTGCTGGCGCAGGTTGATGGGGCAGACGCGCTGACAGTGGGCGCTGTGGTTGCGGCCTCTGGTGTTGCCGCCGCGCTGCCAGACAGCCACATGCCATTACCACTGGTGCGCCTGGCAGACGCCGTTACCTGGAACGGCATCGTCGGCGTGGTGGAGACGCGCATGGTCTACCAGATCGCCCCCGGCAAAGAGGCAGAAGGGGAGATGATGTGGCGCAGCGCCGACGGCGACGCGCAGCCCGGTGATTACGTTGCGCTGACCATTTACGGGGTGGCGCTGGTGAAGGCCGCGCCGACGGCCGCCATCACCCCCGGCGCGCGACTGACGGCCGCCGATGTGCCCGGCCATGTCCGCCCCTTGCGCACAGAAACCTTGAACGGCATGGTCATCAGCGAAGGCGCGGCCGTCATCGGCATCGCCCTCGGCAGCCCAGACCCGGTTACGGGATTGGTTCCGGTGCTGATCACGCTGAAATAGGCGCTATAGGATTTACGATTAACGATTTGCGATTTACGATTGGCTTGCCCCCCTGACAAGCTATGAGAAAACCCCAAATCTTTTTCTTAACATCTATGACAGCGCCACCATCTACAAAAAGTTGTCGATCTTGTAAACACGGGTAGGAAAAACACGGTTCTTTTTTGGCTTAATCTGTGTTCTTCCTATCCGTATTTATGCCCTCTTTTGCCCGCGTCGTCTGGCAAAAGACGTAGGCGCTAACAGGTAAGTATAGATGAGTGAATTGGTCTTATGGAAGCAGAACGGGCCGGTGTTGACCATCACCTTGAATCGGCCGCAAAGCCATAATGCGTTAGACCCGGCGCTGGTTGCCGCCCTGACAGAAACCTTCCAGGCGATTAACGCGCGCGATGATGTGCGCGTGGTGGTGTTGACGGGTAACGGCCGTTCCTTTTGCGCCGGCGCCGACCTCAACGCTATGCGCGCCGCTGCGGACTTCACCTTCGCGCAAAATGTGGCCGACGGGCAGGCTATTTTCGACTTGATGCAGGCGGTGGATAGCTGCACAAAACCGGTAGTGGGGCGGATTAATGGCGCGGCAATTGGCGGCGGCGCGGGGCTGGTAAGCTGCTGCGACATCGCCATCGCCGTCGAGCAGGCGCAGTTTGGCTTCAGTGAAGCGCGTTTGGGCATTATTCCCGCCGTCATCTCCCCGTTTGTGCTGGCGAAAATTGGCGTGGGCGCCGGCCGTGAACTGTTCCTCACCGGCGAGCGTTTTGATGCGCGGCGGGCGTGGCAGGTGGGGCTGGTGAACCACGTCGCTGCCGAGGCGGACCTGGATGCCGTCGTGGCGGAACGGGTTGAGCAACTGCTGCTGGCGGCGCCGGGGGCGCAAACGGCCGTTAAAGACCTCATACGCACCGTCGCCTACCAGCCCAAAGCGGCCATGCGCGACGTGACGGCTAACCTGATCGCCCAACGCCGCGCCAGCGACGAGGGGCGCGAAGGGATGAGCGCCTTTTTGCAAAAACGGCCGCCGGCGTGGCAGGGGAACGGTAATCGGTAATCGGTAATCCGTAATCCGTAATCCGTAATCCGTAAATCGTAAATCCTATAATGACACGAGAACAAGCCATTACGAACGAAGCCAAAGCCATTGAAGTGGCCGATTGGCCGCGCACACGGCAAAGCCTGGCCGCCGACTTGCAGCAGTTGGGCGTGCAGGCCGGCATGACACTGCTGGTTCACGCCTCGCTGAAGACGTTGGGCTGGGTCAATGGCGGCCCGGTAGCCGTCATCCAGGCGTTGCAAGACGTATTGACCCCGATGGGGACGCTGGTCATGCCTGCCCATTCCGGCGATTATTCTGACCCCGGCTTGTGGGTCAGCCCGCCGGTCCCCCGCCCCTGGCAGCAACTGATTCGGGACACCATGCCCGCCTTTGACCCGCGCCTGACGCCAACGCGGGGCATGGGCAAGGTTGCCGAACTGTTCCGCACCTGGCCGGACGTCTTGCGCAGCAGCCATCCGCAGGTCTCGTTTGCCGCGTGGGGGCGGCACGCCGCCTTTGTCACCGCCGGGCACAGCCTGGAAAATGGCCTCGGCGAAGGCTCGCCGCTGGCACGGGTGTATGACCTGGATGGATTTGTGCTTTTCCTGGGCACGGGATACGACACAAACACATCGTTTCATCTGGCAGAGTACCGGGCGGGGGTACGGCCGTTGCAGATGCAAAGCGCACCGGTGTTGGTGAACGGCCGTACTGTCTGGACAACGTATCAGGACATTGATTTTGACGACGCGGTTTTCCTGGAAATTGGGGCCGCCTTTGCAGAAACGGGCGTCGTGCGGATGGGGCCGGTGGGATCGGCCGTTTGTCGCCTTTTTGCGCAGCGGGCGGCCGTTGACTTTGCCCAGGCGTGGTTTTGATAAGGTAACCATTCAGCCCTTCCCGCTGTGACTGGTCTCTGACCGAGCCACCTGAGGCAACGCCACGTTGGTGATGGGGCCGGTGGGCCTGACCGGCCCACACTTCCTGGAGTTCTCCTTCAACGCTTTTAGCACCACCATCAACGACGAGGGGCCGCCGGTGGTCGTGCCCATCACCTGTACGCCGCAGGATGTAGGGCTGCGCACGGCCGTGTTCACTCTGCAAACCAATGACCCGCAGCGCCCCAACGTCGCCTTTAACCTGATTTGTGAGGGAGTCGCGCCCCAGTTGCTCTACTGGGCCATTTAGCCGCGCCCTGTTGGCCACGGCCACACAGTTTGCGACCTGGGCCACCGATTTTGGCGCATTTGCTGTAAGAGTTGCGGTAAACCGCTGCCAGCACCGGCCGGCAGCGGTTATGGATGGACATCCAGGGTGAAGTTAGGGATGTATAAGAAATAGGAAGCGGCCAGTCACGGCGTCCATTCGAACGAACCCATATCGCACGCTGAGCCTTGCGGGCGCAGTACCCCACGCTGGTCTACGGTTACTGCACAGGCGTAGGTAGGAATATGATCAATGGCGGGGCTGCCTGGCAACAGGACCATCGTTTCCGTGTGCCCCCCGTTATGTTGCAGCGGGCCTAAGAGCGGATCGCCCGTCATGTCGCCATTCCCATCAAAGCTACAGCTCCCATCACTATCCAGGTTGTAATCCATGCTGATTATTTCTCCGGCACAGTCACCTCCTTCTATGGTGGCAGTATTGTGGGCCACAATTGTGCCTGCCAGTGGCAAAGTGCCGTAAAGGTAGGGACTGCCGTAATTAAAAAGCCCTCCCCCAACTTGCGCCGTGTTGCCGCTGATGGTGCTGTAAGCGATGGCGGCATAAGATTCATTATAGATTGCTCCACCCTGGCCTACAGTAGAAAATTCACCCCTGGCGGCATTACCGTTAAAGGTGCTGTTGGTAACCCATAGATTTGCCTGATACAAATTAGCGATGGCTCCACCAGCATAGTAGGCACTATTTTCCACAAAAGTGCAGCTATCAATGGTCGCATGTCCCCACTGGTATTGGTTCACAATGGCAGCGCCGTACCCGCCATCATTGTGGCGAAAGGTGCTATCTGTCACTTCTAAGGTACCGCTGTTGCTAATGGCTCCAGAAAAATCACTCCAGTTCTCAAAAAACGTGCTGCCGGAAATATGGAGTGTGCCTCGATTGCTGATGACCCCGCCATCCCAACTGTAGCTGTCTGTAAAGGTGCTGTTATAAATGAACATTGTGCTGCCATTATGAATGGTGCCCCCCCAATTCCAGCTTTCGTGGCTGGCGAATGTGCAGTTCTCAATCGTGATCTGACCACCATTGAAAATTGCCCCGCCCATATCCAGCACGGCATTGCCCTGGAAGGATGTCTGAGCCAGGGCAAGCGTACCTTCATTGTAAATAGCGCCGCCATGATAGTAAGCGGAATTGCCAGAGAAGCTCACATGGGTTACATGCATCTTGCCGCCCTTTTGGTTCCAAATACCGCCACCGCTTTGCTGCCCAGCCCCATAAATGCCACCATTTTGGCTAATGAAGGAATTATCAACGAAAAGTTCGCTTTCCGGCGTGTTGGTGATGGCGCCGCCGCGCCAGGCCACGTTGTAGGCAAAGGTTGTGGCCTTACCGATGCGGGCATAACTTCCAGGAGCGTTGTATAAGCCACCACCATAATGAACGGCCGTATTTCCTTCCCCCTTCACCAATCCACCAACTCTGCTGTTTGTGATGCTCGCTTTGCCAGCGTTGTAAATGGCCCCGCCATGCCCACCGTCAGCGCCGTTGTTGGCCGCATTACGCAGAAACATGCTGTGATTTTTCACTACCAACAAGCCAGAACTGTCAATGCCCCCGCCTTCATCAGCACTGTTGTCTTGAAGAATGGTATTATCAATGTACAAAGTACCGGCGCTGCGAATGCCACCGCCTCGTTCGGGTTCCATTTCCATCAGATCTCTATGGGCAGCGCCATTGGTGATGGTCAGAACACGCAGGCGTACAGTAACCTGGCTACCCACGTCGAAAATCCGAAATTGGTTGTTCCCACTGATGGTGACACGATCTCCCTGAATACCCGTCAAGGCGAGATTTCCATCCAGGGTCACAGAGTCGGTTATGGTTGGCAAAGCCTGGTTAAGGATAATCGTCGGGGTCTGTATGCCCAAATTGAAAAGAATGCGGTCTTCTCCGGGCGTAGCATTAGCCAACATCAAAGCTTCACGGAGTGTGCATTCGGAGGCATCACATACGCCATCACCCGGATCCAGAAGACTATTCACAATGATAGGCTCATTTAGTTGCAATGCGCGAACCGGCGAACTGCCCATGGGCGCTAGAACACAGCCGATCATCACACCCATCGTAATAAGAAAAGATATAGTTTTGCTGTTCATTAAATCATCTCCCTTTTTTGAGTTAAAGTGTCCAAATTCCAAATCGGCACTGACAGATGAGGCTGTCAGGCAAAAAGCCAACATCAAGACAAGCAAACAGGTTCTCGTTTTTATCCTGCCTCCTTTATCCAGAAAATTCTGGAGCGCCACGGCAGCATGGTGATACCGTGACCGATACATACTATTTACTTTGTTGGCTAAACCCAGGGTTGGGACTGCCCATAATGCTGAGGGCAATGGGAGGATGACGAACAGCAACAGATCTTGTCAGTCTGCCCTGTTTAGCTCCTAATCAGGCCAAAAACCTGTAAAAACAGGCTACATCTTTTGGCGCCGGCAACGCAATATATAATTGTCACCTCTTTGCGGTGATTTTCATCATGAGAGAAGGCGTATTGGGTGTGGCATCTTCGATGAGATAACCCAACGCTTGGGTTATGGTCATAAAACCGGCCACAAAAACAAGGGTGACCGTTGAAAGAGATACAAAGAATGGCCATTTTACACCCATTGACAACTTACAGAAAAAGCCCGTAAAGCGCACCCGCACAGATCACAGCATCGTGTTTAGCTGTCAATACCACGTCATTTGGCGCCCTAAATACAGAAGGAAAGTTTTAATGCCGCCAATTGACCAGCGGCTCAAAGAACTGATTCAAGAAAAGCAAGCTGCCTATGGGTATGAAATTTTAGCTATGGAAATCATGCCAGATCATGTTCACCTCATCTTGGATGTTGATCCCAGGATGGGTATCAACAAGGTGGTCGGGCAGATTAAGGGATGGACAGCACACGCCATACGAGAAGAATTCCCATTCATGAAAAGCAAACTCCCTTTACAATAGTAGTCCGAACATCCTTGTGCGGACAGCGAACAGGGATGTTCGCTTTACAATAGTAGTCCGAACATCCTTGTGCGGAC
>JACSRF010000472.1 GCA_014879875.1 Anaerolinea sp. | reverse complement strand
ATGGGTCTTCAGGATTTTGCGGGGTTGACGCCGTGAAACGTGATGCGTGATGCGTGATTTTCTCTGGTCACGTATCACGCATCACGCCAGGCTCGATCCCGCGAATTCCCAAAGAGCCAAATCATTATCAGCAGCACAAATGATGTGCCGCAAGGAGCAAAAAGTTTATGTTTACCCCAACCCCATTGAACTTAAAGATGCCGGTACCCAGCGACATCGAAATCGCCCAAGAGGCGACGTTGAAGCCAATCACGCAAATTGCCGAAGAGCTTGGCCTGCTGCCCGAAGAAATCGAATTCTACGGCAAATACAAAGCCAAAGTGCATTTGGCCGTCCGCGAACGGTTGGCCGCTCGGCCGAATGGCAAATATATTGACGTTACGGCCATCACGCCGACACCCCTGGGTGAAGGTAAAAGCACCACGACAGTTGGCCTGAGCCAGGCGCTGGGCGCGCATTTGGGGCAGAAAGTCGTCACGTGTATCCGCCAACCTTCTCAGGGGCCAACATTTGGCATTAAAGGAGGAGCAGCCGGTGGCGGGTATTCCCAGATCATCCCTATGGAAGATTTCAACCTGCACCTCACAGGCGATATCCATGCCATTACGGCCGCGAACAACCTGCTGGCGGCCGCCATTGATACGCGCATGTTCCACGAAGCGCGCCAGTCAGACGACGCGCTTTTCCGCCGCCTCTGCCCACCCGACAAAACCGGCAAACGTACCTTCTCCCCCGTCATGCTCAAGCGCCTCAAGAAACTGGGCATTGATAAAACCGACCCTGACGAGTTGACCGAAGCGGAAGCCAGCCGTTTTGCCCGGCTAGACATTGACCCGGACAGCATCACCTGGCGGCGCGTGGTGGACACCAATGACCGTATGCTGCGCGGCATCATCATCGGGCAAGGGCCGCAAGAAAAAGGCGCCGAACGCGAAACTGGTTACGACATCACCGTCGCCAGCGAGATTATGGCGATTCTAGCCCTCACCACCAGCCTGGAAGATATGCGCGAGCGTTTAGGTGCGATGGTCATTGGCACCAGCCGCGCCGGAGACGCCGTCACTGCCGACGATTTGGGGGTGGGCGGCGCGCTGACTGTGTTGATGAAAGACGCCATTATGCCCAACCTGATGCAAACGTTGGAAGGGACGCCGGCGTTTGTCCATGCCGGGCCATTTGCCAATATCGCGCATGGCAACAGCTCCATTGTCGCCGACCAGATCGCCTTGAAACTGGTGGGGCCAGATGGCTACGTGCTGACAGAATCCGGTTTCGGCGCCGACATTGGCATGGAAAAGTTCTTCAACATTAAATGCCGCTACAGTGGGTTGATTCCCGATGCGGTGGTGCTGGTGGCCACTATTCGCGCTTTGAAAATGCACGGCGGCGGCCCGAAAGTAACGGCCGGGCAACCGCTGGATCATGCCTATACCGAAGAAAATCTGGAACTGCTGGAAAAAGGGTGCGTGAACATGGTCGTTCACATTCAGAACGCGATGCGTTTTGGCATTCCCGTTGTCGTTGCTATCAACCGCTTCAAGGATGACACCCCGGCCGAGATTGAATTGGTGCGCAAGGTTGCCATCGCAGCCGGCGCCGAAGACGCGGTGATGAGCAATCATTGGACCGAAGGGGGCAAGGGCGCGGTGGAATTGGGCAAGGCCGTGATGGCTGCCTGCGAAAAACCGGGCGATTTCAAATTCCTCTACCCGCTGGAAATGAGCATCAAGGAAAAGATCGAAACCATTGCCAAAGAAATTTATGGGGCTGATAGCGTCGAATTTTTGCCTGAGGCGGAAAAGAAGATTGAGACGTATACGCGCCTGGGGTTTGCGAAGCTGCCTATTTGCATGGCCAAGACACACCTCAGTTTAAGCCACGATCCGGCGCTAAAGGGAGCGCCTAAAGGGTTTGTTGTGCCCATCCGCGACATTCGCGCCAGCGTTGGCGCCGGGTTCCTTTACCCATTGGTCGGCCAGATGAGCACCATGCCCGGCCTGCCGACGCGCCCGGTTTATTATGATGTGGATATTGACCTGGAAACGGGGCGGGTGGTTGGTTTGTTCTAGGGGAACTTCTGAAACGAGATTTGAAGAACCGCGTTCCTGTGCAGGAACGCGGTTCCTTTGTGTGGGGACGGTTCTTAACTGGTTTACGTTTCTAACAGGGCCACTGTCTGCAATGTGGGTAACTTAAGCGTAAATTCGCTTCCTTTTCCTTCCTGGCTTTCTACCCATACGTCACCCCCATGTGCCCTGACTATGGATTGCACCAGGGCTAAACCGAGGCCAATGCCTTTGGTATCGTCGTTGACGTTGGCGCCGCGATAAAATTTTTCAAAAATGTGGGGAATGTCGAGCGCCGCGATTCCCGGGCCGTTGTCTTGCACCTGTACCAGGATGTTTCCGGCTTCTTCTTTGACAATGATGAAAATGGCTGCGTTCGCCGGTGAATATTTAATGGCGTTATCAACCAGGTTGCTGATGGCGCTGCGCAACTGCGCCGGGTCCCCCGTGATCTGAGGCAGATCTGCCTGTGTGGAGAGGGTCAAGGCAATCCCTTTGGCCTCAGCTTGTTCATGATAGTCATGGAACACAGTTTGGACAATGTAATGAATGCGGCAGGGCTGGTAGGTTTGTGTCAGGGCATCTACTTTGGCTAATTCCAGAAGCCCGTTGACGATGGACATCATGATTTTGGTGGATTTCATGATGCTGTCTACATAACGTTGCTGCTGCGCGTTGAGGGAGCCAACATCGCCCAGGCCAGAAGCAAAGCCGATAATAGTGTTGATAGGGGTGCGAATGTCATGCGAGATGGTGGCTATAAAGTGATCTTTGAGCTGGTTCAGCTCTTTTATTTTCAGGTTATTTTGTAAGGTCAGAATACGGCCGTGTCCAGGAATTGGGGCGACGTGCAACTGCCAGGAAGAGTTGTCGGCCAGGGTAACTTCTTCCTGATAGAAGCGGTCTGCGGGCTGCGTCAAAATCGCGGCCAGGTTGGGCAGGGGCAGCGCATCGCTGATCGGGTGACCTATGATTTCTTTAGTTAGCATGAATCGGGCGCGCGCCTGTTGATTCAAGAGCAGCAAATTACCATCTTCATCTAAAATGAGAATGGGGTTTTCGGCGTGTTCCAGGGTTGCTTCCAGGTGCTGCTTGCGGGTTTCAGACTCGTCAAATAACAGGGCGTTGGTGACGGCAATGGCAACGGCCGTACCAATCGAAACAGCCCGTTCCACATCGCGATCATCAAAATCGCCGCCCAGTTTATTCAACAATTGCAAAGCGCCCAACACCTTGCCCCCCGTAATCAGCGGCACGGTCAAAATGGAGCGGGTATGAAAGCCTGTCGCCAGGTCAACCTGACGATAATGGAGTTCGTGTGCCGCCGCGTTGTTGGTATACAGCCACTTCCCTGTTTGCGCCACATGGCCGACAAATCCTTGCCCCAGGGGGACTTCAAAACGAGACAATATGTCATTAGGCGTACCCACGTTCGCCAAAACCCGTAAAACCCCTTTGGCTTCGTCCAGCAGCCACAAAGAGGACGCCTCAATGTACCAACTGGCGTGTACCTGATTGATCGCCAGGCGAATTATTTCGTCGAAGTCCAGGGTCGCCGTAATGGTGCGGGTAATTTCGATCAGCGTATGCAGTTCTTCCAGGCCGGCAGCCAACGCCTGATCCGCCGCCTGAAAAACCCGCGCATTTTCCATGGCTATCGCCGCATAATCGGCCAGAAATGCCAGCAAAAACTCGTCGCGTCGGCTAAAAGAGCGGCGCGATTCATGGTTAGTAACTTCCAGCACCCCCATGGTGACACCGCGCAGTTTCAGGGGAACGTATAACACAGCCTGTACCAAGACGCCCGTGTTCACCTTAATGCCACGACCGGTAAAGAACGATTGGCGTAACGGCCGTCCTGTACGCATCACCTGCCCTACCTGTGACCCCTCAACCGGGTACAGCAGCATATCCTCCTCCCGCACCCGATCCTTGCGCTCATAGGCGCGCAAATTTTCGCCACTGTTATCCAGCAGCCAGATTGTGCTGCCTTCCGCGCTTGTCAAGTACGTCGCCGCTTCCAACACCCGCTCCAAAACCTGATCAACACTCAATAACGAGGTAATGGCCTTGCCAATGCTAAACAGTGTATCCATCTCCTGGCTTTGTCGGCTCAACTCTACCTTTGTGCGCCGCAGTTGTTCCGCCAGGTCTTCTTTATCATGCAGCAGCCGCGTTTCTACCAGGGCGCGATCAATCGTTTCCACAATTTCGTCCACGGTGAATGGTTTAATCAAATAATCTTTGGCGCCCAGGCGAAAGGCTTCAATCGCGCTCAGTTCAGACCCATACCCCGTCATCAACACAACCGGCGTATTCAGCGACTCTTGCGCCATTTCGCGCAGCACGTCAATTCCGGTCATCTCTGGCAGGTTATAATCCAGCATAATCAAATCGGGGGTTTTCTCACGGATCAGCTTCAAACCCGATTGCCCATCATAGGCGGACAAGGTCTGATAACCAAAAGTAGGCAGGACGCGCTCAGCCAGGTGTCGTACAATTTCCTTGCTATCATCAATAACCAAAATGCATTCGCCACTCATACAGGTTCCTTGAGTTCGATTAGCACAACAACGCGCCGGTTGCGTCTGGGTTTGGTGGGTTACTTAAAGCCATAATCCGCACACCGATACCACACCAGGTAAAAAGTAGCTAAAATTATAGCATAGGGCGATACATCTTGACATAGCATTGCATTGCCCCCGTCTGCACACTGGTGCAGTCAACTGTTGCAACTATATTTTAGAGGAAGTTATTCATTCTCACGAATTTTGAATGAGAAGAGACTGGTTGTCCCTTGTCATTCAAACCCCACAGGATTGAACCATGTCACGAATAATTAAAGCACCCACAGGAACAAAGTTGCATTGTAAAGGCTGGCTGCAAGAAGCAGCCTATCGGATGCTGCAAAACAATCTCGACCCAGAAGTCGCTGGCGATCCGGAAAACCTGATCGTCTATGGCGGGCGTGGGCGCGCCGCGCGGAATTGGGACGCCTTCGACGCAATTCTGCGCAGTCTGCGCGAACTGGAAGATGATGAAACATTGCTGGTACAAAGCGGTAAACCCGTGGCTGTCTTCCGTACTCATCGTGATGCGCCGCGCGTCCTCATCGCCAATTCCAATATTGTGCCGCACTGGGCGACGCAGGAAAACTTTGACAAATGGGAAGCCGAAGGGCTGATCATGTATGGGCAGATGACGGCCGGAAGCTGGATTTATATCGGCACACAAGGCATCTTGCAAGGAACCTTTGAAACGTTTGCCGCCGCGGCCCGCCAGGCAGGGTGGCCGTCGCTCAAGGGGAAATGGGTGTTAACGGCCGGTTTGGGCGAAATGGGTGGCGCGCAGCCGTTGGCAATCGCCATGAATGGGGGCGTCGGTCTGCTGGTGGAGGTGGACGAATGGCGCGCACGGAGGCGTATGGAGCATCGCTACATTGATGAGGTCGCTGAAAACCTGGCCGATGCGCTGCAACGAGTGCGGTATTACGTCGAAAATGGGGAACCCCGCTCCATTGGCCTGATTGGCAACGCAGCCGACATCTACCCACAACTGCTGGCGCAAGACATCATCCCCGACATCATCACGGATCAGACGCCGGCGCATGACTACCTGGCCTATTTCCCGCATGACATGGAGTTTGCCGTCGCCAAAAAATTACGCGAAGAAAACCCGGCCGAGTTCATGCGCCTCTCTGGGTTGTCTATGGCGCAGCAGTGCGCGGCGATGATTGCCTTCCAGAAGCGGGGGGCCATTGTGTTTGATTATGGCAATAATTTGCGCCAACGCGCCTTTGACGCCGGCGTCACCGATGCGTTTAGCTACCCCGGTTTTATCCCTGCCTATATCCGCCCGCTGTTTTGTGAAGGCAAGGGTCCATTCCGCTGGGCCGCTTTAAGCGGAGATCCGCAAGATATTTATGAGACGGATGCGGCCGTTCTCGAACTTTTCCCCGACGATGAACATCTGCACCGCTGGATCAAAATGGCGCAGGAACAAGTTCATTTTCAAGGCTTACCGGCGCGTATTTGTTGGTTAGGGTATGGCGAGCGCGCCCGAGCCGGCCTGAAGTTCAACGAATTGGTCGCCAGTGGCAAAGTGAAAGCGCCCATCGTCATTGGGCGCGACCATCTGGATTCCGGTTCCGTTGCCAGCCCAAACCGGGAAACGGAAAGCATGAAAGATGGCTCCGATGCCATTGGCGATTGGCCAATTTTGAATGCGTTAATTAACACTGCCAGCGGCGCTACCTGGGTCAGCTTTCATCATGGCGGTGGCGTGGGTATTGGCTACAGTTTACATGCCGGGCAGGTGATTGTGGCGGATGGCACGCCGGAAGCGGCCGCGCGCTTGCAGCGTGTCCTGACAGTTGACCCTGGCATGGGGGTGGTGCGGCACGTAGACGCTGGCTACGAGCGGGCTATCGCCGTCGCCAAAGAGCGTGGCGTCAAAATTCCTATGATGCCTTAGTTTACTTTACGTAAAGCATGAACCGTGCTATATTAAGATGGCATGAGAGGGTGATTTTTCATGGTTTTCACGACTCAAATTTTTTTGCTGCTTGTAAGGGGTTAGTTTTGCTGCAAGCTGGCAAGGAGGTGTAAGAATGATTTCTCAGCCACGTAAGTTTTTCTTGTTCACAGTACTGCTTGTCTTGACGTTGTTGTTGGCGGCGTGTGTACGGCCGTTTTCCCGCTCCGATGAAACGTCAACCAACAACACAACTACCGACGAAACCCGGTCTGATGAAGTTGTCACCGACACGGGCACGGATGAAAGCAGCGCCGATGTCGCCAGTGATGAAACGATTGCTTCTTACCCTGCGCCAGACACCGCGCCAACCAGCGAGGCCGTCAGCGATACGCCGCGCATCGAAGAGACGCCTGTCCCGACTCCTATGCCAGAAAGCACAGACGAAACGGCCGCCACCGACGCCACCACCGAACCAGAACCTCCCGCCGCCACGGAAACAACACCGGAAACGGCCGCCGAAACAACCGAAGCCAGTGGCAGTATGCCCGCCGCCCACACCGTCGTCACCGGTGAAAACCTTTACCGGATTGGTTTGCGCTATGGCGTCTCCTGGGTTACGTTGGCGGAACTGAACGGCCTGAGTAACCCCAACAACATTAAAATCGGGCAAGTCTTGAAATTACCCGGCAGCGCCCCCACCACAGACCCCACCCCCGAACCGACGCCATCACCGGCCACAGAGACAACCTACACGGTCAAAGCTGGCGATAATCTTTTCCGCATCGGTCTCCGGTACGGATTAAGTTGGGTACAAATCGCTGAAGCCAATGGCCTTGTCAACCCTAACCAGATTGTAGCCGGGCAAATCATCAAAATCCCGGTCAACACACCTGGCCCAACGCCACAATTTACCCACATTGTTAAAACCGGTGAAACCTTGTTCCTGATCTCTTTGCAGTATGGCGTTGCCTGGCCGATGATCGCCGAAGCCAATGGCCTGCAATCCCCCTATGTTATTTACACCGGGCAAACGTTGGTGATCCCCGGTGGATGAGTGACAGACAGCTTTTTTGATTGACTTCGTTTCGTTTTAAGAAAGCCTGGCTGTTGTAGTCAGGCTTCTTTCATTGTCCAAACGCGCATGGAGACCAGATGACGCCCCAGGAATTTGTCGTTAAATGGAGCAAAATACAGCAAAAGGAAACGGCCGTTGCCCAATCCCACTTTAACGACCTCTGCCGCCTGGTTGGTCATCTTCCTCCGGTGGAATTCGACCCCGACGGCCAGACCTTTTCCTTCGAGACGCAAACCGGCAAACCGGCCGGCGGCAGAGGGTTCGCCGACGTCTACTTCCGCGACCATTTCATTTGGGAATACAAAGGCCCCCACAAAGACCTGGACAAAGCATACCAACAACTGCAATTGTACCGCGAGGCGCTGCACAACCCACCGCTGCTCATCACCAGTGACATTCACACCATCCGCATTCACACCAATTTCAACAACTACCCCACCATCCGCCACGTCATCACCTTCGACGACATTTTGAGTGGTGATGGCGTGGAGAAGCTGCGTTGGGCCTTCTTCGACCCGGCGCAATTTACCCCGGCGCAAACCAGAGAAAGCATCACCCAGGCCAGCGCCAACACCTTCACCGCCGTCGCCGACGCCATGAAGAAGCACCAACAAATCACCGGCGAACAGTACACGCCGGAACAGTTGTCCCACTTCCTGGCGCGCCTGCTCTTTTGCCTGTTTGCCGAAGATATGGGGTTGCTGCCGCACAATGTCTTTTCGCAGATTGTCCGCGCGCAGGGCGACCGGCACAGCGATTTGCAACTTGGCCTGCGCAACTTGTTCCGCGACATGCGCAGCGGCGGCGTCTTTGGCTTTTACCGCATTCGTGAATTTAACGGCGCGCTGTTCGATGATGAGTTTGTGCCTAGTATTCCCGACGACCTGGCGCGCGCGTTGCTGCAAGCGGCTACGCAAGATTGGTCACAAATAGACCCCACCATTTTTGGCACGCTGTTCGAGCGCGTCATTGACGACGCCAAGCGCGCCCAATTGGGGGCGCATTACACCAGCCAGGAAGATATTTTGCTCATTGTCGAACCGGTGTTGCTGGAGCCGCTGCGCCGTCAATGGGATGCGGTGCGTATGCAGGTGGCGCAAACGGCCGATCCCGTCCTCAAATTAGACACCTTGCGCAACTTCGCCGCCACCCTCGCCGCTATCCGCATCCTGGACCCCGCTTGTGGCAGTGGCAACTTTCTCTACGTCGCCCTGCGCAAATTGCTTGACTTGCAAAAAGAGGTGATCGCTTACGCCAACCGTCATGGGCTGCCAACGGCCGTCGCCCAACCGCCCATCGAACTCACCGTCAGCCCACAGCAATTGTACGGCATCGAAATCAACCCTTTCGCCCACGAACTGGCGCAAATCACCGCCTGGATCGGCTACCTGCAATGGCGCTACGAAAATGGCTTCAGCGACATGCCCGATCCCATCTTGCGCCCCCTGCGTAACATCCGCCGCATGGACGCCATCCTTGCCTGGGATGAAAATGGTGATCTCGTGGAGCCGACCTGGCCGGAAGCGGACATCATCATGGGCAACCCGCCGTTTTTGGGGGGCAAACGGCTGCGCGCCGAACTTGGCAGTCAGTACGTTGAACAGGTTTTTCGCCTTTATGCGCACCGTGTACCTCACGAAGCAGACCTGGTTTGTTATTGGTTTGAACGAGCGCGCGTGATGATTGAGACGGGTGTCGCGTCACGCGCCGGATTGTTGGCGACAAATTCCATTCGCGGCGGGGCGAATCGTCGTGTCTTGCAGCGGATCAAAGAGTCGGGCGACATTTTCATGGCCTGGAGTGATAGGCCCTGGATTTTGGAGGGCGCAGCCGTGCGTGTTTCGCTGGTAGGGTTTGACAATGGCGTTGAAAAAAGACGCCGACTAGACGGCCGTCTCGTCAAGGCCATTTTCGCTAATTTAGCCAATACGGTTGATTTAAGCCAGGCGCAGCCATTGCCAGAAAACGTTGGCTTGTCATTTATGGGGGTTACGCCGGCCGGTTCCTTCGATATTCCCGGCGTTGTGGCGCGTCAATGGCTGCCAGCGAGTAACCGCAGCGGCCGGACAAATGGGGAGGTGTTACGGCCGTATGTGAACGGCCGTGATCTAAACCAACGGCCGCGCGACACCTGGATCATTGACTTTGGCGTTGGGATGCCCCAGGAAGAAGCCGCTTTGTACGAACTACCCTTCAAATACGTCCAGGAAAACGTCTACCCGGTGCGCCAGCAAAATAACCGCGCTGGTTACCGCGACAAATGGTGGATTCTAGCCGAATCTCGCTCTGGCATGAGAAGCGCCTTACAGCCATTGAAGCGGTACATTGGCACGTCAATGGTCTCCAAACATCGCTTCTTCCAGTGGCTATCCCCTGATATTTTGCCAGCGAACCTGGTCATTGTCATTGCCCGCGAAGATGATTACTTCCTCGGCGTGCTGCACTCGCGGTTGCACGAACTCTGGGCGCTGCGCCTGGGTACATCGCTGGAGGATCGTCCGCGTTATACCCCCACCACCACCTTCGAGACCTTCCCCTTCCCCTGGCCGCCGGGGCAGGAACCGCCGCAGACAGACCCACAAGTAGCTGCCATCGCTCGTTGGGCGCAGGCTTTGGCACAATGGCGCGACGCCTGGCTCAACCCACCGCCGCCCTCTGCCGGGGTCATTGACGTGGCCTACCACAAACAACTGCAAAACCGCACCCTCACCAATCTGTATAATGCGCTGGCCTATTACCGCCAAACCAGACCTGATCGCTTGACGGCCGCTGCGCCGCCCATCCTCTTCAACCACGCCGAATGGCAAAAAATCAGCCGTGGAGCCATCACCCGCGCCGCAATCCAGGAGCTAGACGACATTCACGCCGCGCTTGACTATGCCACGCTCGACGCCTACGGCTGGCCGCATGACCTGAGCGATGAAGAATTGCTAGAACGGCTGCTGGCGCTAAATGTCGAAAGGGCCGGGAATTAAAATCGTCAATCGCCAATCGCAAATCGTCAATCACAGGAGTATTATGAGCTGGCAAGGCATTATTCACACCTATCGCCAATACCTGCCGTTCGATGAAACGGTAAGGGTCATCACGTTGAACGAGGGCAATACGCCGCTGATTCGGGCCGACCGCCTGGCGGAAACGATTGCTCCCAAAGCGGGATTGAAGTTGTATTTGAAATATGAAGGGCTGAATCCTACTGGCTCGTTTAAGGATCGGGGAATGACGGCCGCCATTACCCAAGCCGTGCATGAAGGCGCTAAGACGGTCATTTGCGCCAGCACCGGCAACACGGCCGCCAGCGCTGCCGCTTACGCCGCCCGCGCCGGACTGCGCTGCCTGGTGCTGGTCCCCGAAGGCAAAATTGCCCTGGGCAAACTGGCCGCCAGCCTGGCCTATGGCGCGGAAGTGATCAGCATCAACGGCTCGTTTGACGAGGGGCTGGACATGGTGCGCGACATTGTGACGCGGCAGCCTATTGTCCTGGTCAATTCCATCAACCCCTGGCGGCTGGAAGGACAAAAAACAGGGTCGTTTGAAATTTGTGACCAGCTTGACGGCCGTGCGCCAGATTGGCATTGTCTACCGGTAGGGAATGCCGGCAATATCACCGCTTACTGGCTGGGGTATCAACAGTATGGCAAAGGGCTGCCGCGCATTTTAGGGGGACAGGCGGCCGGGGCGGCGCCCATTGTCACCGGGCAGATTGTGCCCAAGCCAGAGACCATCGCCACCGCCATCCGCATTGGCAACCCGGCGCGCTGGCGGCAGGCGTTGCAAGCGTTGGATGAGTCAGGGGGGATTATTACGGCCGTTACTGACGCCGACATCCTGGCAAGTTGGAGCCTGCTGGCAAAGCTGGAAGGGGTCTTTGTCGAACCAGCCTCGGCCACCGGCCTGGCCGCGCTCAAACAGCAAATTGAGCAGGGAGCCATTGACCCGGTGGGCAAAACGGCCGTGTGCGTTCTCACCGGACATGGGTTGAAAGACCCGGGAACGGCCGTTGACCAGGCACAGCCCCCCCAAACCATCCCCGCCAACATAGACGCCCTCGAAGCTTACCTGCAACAGAGAGTTTGATAGTTGTTGGTTTGATAGTTGGTTGGTGGGCTGGCAAACCAACCAACAAACCAACCAACCAGGCGTTGCATCCTTACAGGAAATGCAGCGCCTTTTCGCCATTAATTGCGCCATCCCATTGCAACCTTCAATAAGTAACTGCGTAATGAGGGGTAACAATTCAGGAGATTCGCAGTGAATGAGGAACAGGTTTGGCTAGAACAAGCCAAAAAAGGCGATAAAACGGCATTTGGTCACTTGATTGAAGCGTACCAGACGCCTGTATACAACCTGGCCTACCGGATGCTCAACAATTCAGGCGAGGCGGAAGAGGCCGCGCAAGAGGCGTTTATACGCGCCTACACGCGCCTGGAAACCTACAACCCGGAACATAAATTTAGCACGTGGATGTTATCTATCACGTCAAATTACTGTATTGACATTATCCGCAAACGACGCGCGCTCCTGCTGTCCATTGATGAACCATTGCCACCCCACCCGGCTCTCAAAACGCAAAATTCCAAAGGGCCAGAAGCACAGATGATCATGCATGAGCAGCAAAACATGGTGCAATCCTTGTTGCAGACGTTACCGGAAGAGTATCGGCAAACAGTTGTGCTGCGCTACTGGCATGACCTTTCCTATGAAGAAATTGCCGACGTGATGAATACCACCGTTAGCGCGATCAAGTCCCGCCTCTTCCGCGCCCGGCGTCAGCTCGCCGAAGCTGGTACGCAATATGGACTCAATCCAGCGCTGGAAGAAGTAGCGGTAGCCCTATGAACAGAGTAGATGAAGAGAGGTCGCTGATGGAACACGAAGAGATTTACGTCATGATGATGGAGGCGCTCGATGATACGCTGGCAGATGAGCAACAATTCTTGCTGGCGTCACATCTACGCAACTGCCCTCCCTGTATGCGCGAATGGCGCGCGTTGGCAACTATTGACCAACTGCTGCGCCAGACGCCGGCGCTCAGCCCGGCCGCAGGCTTTGCCCAACGCACCCTGGCGCGGCTGCCCAACCATCGTCACCGAATTGGGTTGATTGGCGTCATGTATGCACTGCTGCTGTTGAGTGGCGGGCTGCCTGTGCTTGCCATAGGATGGGTAGTTTTCCAATATGGGGCCGTGATCACCGATCCCGGCATGGTGCGCAGCGTGGCGCAGTCGGCCGCACAACTGGCGCAAGTGGTTGGCGCGGTTATCAGCGCCTTGTTAACGGGTATTGGCGAGTTTGTTGTGCAGCAGCCGGCCGTTTTCGGTTGGCTGCTGGTAATGGTGGGGATTGTGTCAGTGTGGAGCGGCGTTTACCGGCAGTTGCTCGGCTGGCCGGGCATGACCCTGACACGAGTCCGCTCTCTGAATGGGTAATGAGTTGTTCTAGTTATATGCTTTGTATGGATGGACTGCGGAAGGTACGTAGCAAATTCAACAATAAGGAGAAAACGTCATGAAACGTTTCGTAATACTCACAATCATCTTATTGGTCATAGCCGTACCGACCGGTGTTGCTCTGGCCGCGCCTGCATTCGATACGGTTGTCGAAGCGGGCGACGTCATCAACAATGACGTCACCCTGTTTGGGGAAGACCTGGAAGTGCAAGAAGGCGCGACCATCAATGGCAGCGTTGTTATCTTTAATGGCGACGCCTATGTGGCCGGACAGATCAATGGCGATCTCGTCCTGTTTAATGGAGATTTGGAGGCGACCAGCACGGCCGTTATCAACGGCGAATGCGTGCTGATGAATGGCAGCCTGACAGATGATACGGAATCTGGGATAAGCTGTTCGAGTATTCGCAAACTGGATAATTTGGCGGCTACGGTGGGGGCGTTGAGCAAGGACAATCGCTTTACCCCACCCACCCCTCCGGAGATGCAGCGGGAACGGCCGTCACGCGGCGGCAGCTTCGTGGGTGATGTCGTCGAAGCGGCCGTCAATAGCCTGGTGCTGGGCGCGCTCGCCTTTCTGGTCGCCTCGCTGCTGCCCAATCACATGCGGCAGGTGCAAATGACGGTGAAGCGCAAACCATTGGCCAGTGGGGGGGTCGGGTTGTTAACGGCCGTTGCCATTCCATCTCTGATCGCCCTGCTTAGCATCATTTCCGCCATTCTGCTCATCATCTGCATTGGCATCCTCGGCTTTGGCGTCGTCATTGTCCTGGCTGTGGGGTTAGCAGCCGCCCTCATTTTTGGTTGGGTGAGCATTGGGGGGCTGGTTGGGCGGCGGCTGGCGGATCCGCTTAAACTGCAAAACCGGTCGCTGCCGATGACGGCCGCTGTGGGGACGATGGTCATGACATTGGGATTGGGTCTGCTCAGCGCCCTCCTCCCCCCGGTGGGATTGGTGAACGGGCTAATCTTTGCCGTCGGGCTAGGGGCTGTTGCCCTCACCCAATTCGGTACACGCGCTTACCCGCTCCATCCGAGCGACGACCCGGATATCGTTATCTACGAAGACCCCGACAAGATTTCATCCATTCTCGAAACTTTGCCGCTTGACGACCCGGCAGAGTTCAAGAACAACTGACATTTGTAAAACGTAATCGGTAATCCGTGAGCCGCACACGGATTACCGATTACCGACTACCGATCACCAACTAAAACGCTATCCCTTTCCCTTCGATCTTCGCCGCGATTTGACCATACAGGTGCCCGGCGGTCATCGAAATCCAGGGATAGGCAACCCACCCCAGGGGAATGGCAATAATCAGACCACAGCCAGTAGCGGCCAACGTCCCAATCACAGCCTGCACAACAAAATTAACAGCAATCAGGGCCACGGCGACAATGACAATGTCGCTGACGTTATCCCGCGCAATGCCAATGACCTCGCTAAAGCGGAAGCAAGCTGCCAGTTCGCCGGTGCGCACGTATTGAATGCTGATGGCCGGGGCGATGAAAAAGAGCGCCAGGCCCAGCAGCAAGCCAAGACACCCCAAAACGAGCCAGACGATAACGGCCGTTCCTGCCAATATCCCCACCATCTCATCATTCCCGCTGCCCATTGCCGGTAAGATCGCTACCGCCGCGCCAATACACGCCAACACCCAAAATGGCAGCGTATACACCAGCCGCGCCAGCGTCAGATACAGCCCATCCATAAAATACTTGCCAAAGTCATCCCACTCTGGCAGCGTCTGTTTCTCGCCATTCATCACATTGCGCGTGATGGCTAACTGGTAGCCCACCAGCAGCAGCATGGGAATACCAAATAAAAGCATGGAGGCCAGCACAATCGCTGCGCCAATCCCAATTTTCGTCATCCAGCGTTCATCTTCTGTAATAAATGTAAACCCTTTGGCGATGTCCATCTGTTTCTCCTTGTTTAAACTATACAGAACAAAACGTCCCATAAACTGAAATGCAGGGTATAACAAAAGCGATTGTATGAGGCAAGCAGGCTGGCGTCAACAGACAACTATTTGCCACGCCTGGAAACAGCGTGTTAGAATGTTGTTATGACAAGAATCGTGTTTATGGGGACGCCGGAGTTTGCTGTTCCTGCGCTGCAGGCGCTGATTGAAACGCAAACGGTTGTTGGCGTCGTTACCCAGCCAGATCGTCCAGCCGGCCGTGGCCGCCAGCTACGTCCTTCACCTGTCAAAGAAGTGGCTGTCGCCGCCGGTATCCCGGTATACCAGCCGCAATCGCTGCGCAAGGAGGAAACGGCCGTTCCCCTCCGCAACTGGCAGCCAGACCTGATCGTCGTCGCCGCCTTCGGCCAGATTTTACGGCCGCACGTGCTCGACCTGCCCCCGTTGGGCTGCCTCAATGTTCATGCCTCGCTGCTGCCACGCTGGCGCGGCGCAGCCCCCATCCAATACGCCATCATGACCGGGGACACCGAAACAGGCGTGACGCTGATGAAGATGGATGTTGGCCTGGACACCGGCCCAACCTACGTCCAGCAAGCAATCCCCATCCGCCCGCGCGAAACGGCCGCTTCCCTGCATGATCGTCTGGCCGAATTGGGCGGGAACATGCTGCGCAGCTATTTGCCAGACATCAGCAACGGCCGTCTTCCTTCCACCCCCCAAGACAACAACGCCTTCACCTACGCTCCCATGATCCAAAAAGAGGAAGGAAAATTAAACTGGGCGCAGACGGCCGTTGAACTCGACCGTCACATTCGCGCCTTCACCCCCTGGCCCGGCGCTTATACGACCTGGCAGGGTACGCCCCTCAAAATTCTGGCCGCGGATCCCATCCTGCGCGATGTACCCACAGGACACCCCGGCACAGTGGCGCAGCGCACGGCCGTCAATGGGCAAACCGACATCCTCATCCTGGCGGCGACCGGCGGGCTGGCCTTGCATACTGTTCAATTGGCCGGTAAACGCGCCGTCAGCATCCAGGATTTTGTGCGCGGGCAGCCCAACTTTATCGACAGTACATTAGGCGAGTAAAAACCATGAAAATATTAATTTACGGCGCAGGCGCGGTTGGAGGCTACCTCGGCGCGCGCCTCCAGCAACATGGACACGACCTGACCCTGGTGACACGTGACGTCACCGCGGATGTCATCAATAGCAATGGCCTCATTCTCACGGAAGGCGACGAAACCATTCGTACCACCCCCATCGCGCTGACCTCGATTGCCCAGGCATTTACAACCGGCAGCAGCACCGACTACGACCTGATCATCATGAGCATGAAATCCTACGATTTGCGCCCGGCGCTCGACCACCTGGTCGCCTTTTGCCCAGCCCCTCCCCCCATCATCACCGTGCAAAATGGCATTGGCGTCGAACAACCGCTCAGCCAACAGTATGGCGCCGAGCGCATTATCACCGGCTCCCTGACTACCCCCATTAGCAAAGAGAGCGCCAACCAACTCGTTGTTGAACGCGCCGACCGCGGCCTGGGATTGGCGCCCATGCAAGCGGGGCAAAACATTCAAAAATGGGTGCGCCTGTTCCAGACGGCCGGTATCCCCACTGAAGGCATTGCCGATTACCAGGCCATGAAATGGTCGAAAGCGTTGTTGAACATGGTCGGCAATGCCAGTTCGGCCATTCTTAACCGGTCACCAGGCGCAATTTACAAAATAGACGCCTTGTTTAACCTGGAAATCCAGATGCTGCGTGAAGCGTTGAAGGTGATGGATAAGCTAAAACTTAAGGCGATAGACCTGCCCGGCTCACCGGCTACCAAACTGGCGCTGTCTGTGCGCCGCGCCCCCAAGTTGATCCTCAAGCCATTTTTAACCCAAATTGTCGCCAAAGGGCGCGGGGATAAAATGCCCTCCTTTCACATTGACCTGATGGCCGGTAAGGGGAAAACGGAAGTCATCTACCACAATGGGGCGGTCGCTCAGATGGGTGAGAAGGTGGGGGTAGCGACGCCCGTGAACATGGTTTTGACGACGACGCTGCTGCAATTAACGCGCAATGAGGTGGATTGGCGCGATTATGATGGCAATGCGAAGCGGCTGCTGCAAGCGGTGCGACAGGCTGAACAGGCCATGAAACGGAAATGATATGTTTGATTTACGACAACGCAAAGACGGCCGTCCCCTCCTGGTAGGGCATCGTGGCGCGATGGCCGTCGCCCCCGAAAACACCATGCCCTCGCTGGCGGCCGGGCTGGCCGGCGGCGCCGACATCCTGGAGCTCGACGTACAGCTTACCGCCGACAAACAGGTGATCCTGTTCCACGATACCGACCTCTCCGCCAAAACTGGCGTCAATGGCCTGATCAGCGATTACACGGCCGAATTTTTGCAAACGCTCGACGTTGGCAGTTATTTCGGCGACGCTTTTGCCGGAACACAGATGCCTCTGCTCAACGATGTGCTGGCCTGGGCCAAAGGGCGCATCGCTTTGATGATTGAACTAAAACATGGCCCGATCTTTGATCCGGAACTAGACGCAGCAGCGGTCAGGCTGATTGAAAAACATGGTATGGAAGATGAGGTCGTTATCATCAGCTTTGATCAGTTTGCTTTGCAACGGGTCAAAACGATGAATCCACGTATTGCCACCAGTTTTATCTACGTCGGCCGTTTCCTCAACCCGCTCTCTCTGGTGCAAAATTTACCGGTGGACGCCCTCAGTCCGGCCGTTGATTTTCTGACGGAGGCTGAGGTAAACCTGATTCACAGCGCGGGTTATGCCTGTTCCCCTGGCGGCTTCTGGTGGGATTATCCCCGGCTGCTCAGTTGGGGCGTAGACAGCATCAGCAGCAACAATCCGGCGTCGGTGCAGTGGTCTATTTACCGATAACCGTTCACCGATTACCGTCTCACTTCCCCTGCCACTGCGGCGGCCGTTTCATGAGAAAAGCCTGCGCCCCCTCCATGAAATCGGCGCTGCTAAAAAGCTGGCTCTGCGCCCAAGCCTCTAATTGCAGCCCGCGATCCAGATCGGCCAGACCATCAATGACCCGTTTCGCCATGCCCACAGCCAATGGCGCGGCCTGAACCAGTTCGGCGACCAGTTCTGCCGCTTTACTGTCCAGTTCCGCTGCCGGCACAACGTAATTCACCATGCCCCACTGTTCGGCTAACGCGGCGTCAAGCTGACGGCCACTAAAAATCAACTCTTTCGCGCGCGCCACCCCCACCAGACGGGTCAGCCGTGTTGTGCCCCCTACGTCGGGAATCATGCCCAGGCGCGTTTCCGGCAAGCCTACTTGTGTCCCCACCGCCGCCAGGCGCAGGTCACAGGCTAATGCCAGTTCCAGCGCCAATCCCAGGCAGTAGCCGTGCAGCAGCGCAATGGTCGGCAGTTCCAGTCGTTCCAGGCGGGTGAAAATGCTCTGGAATTCATCGGTGATGGCGCGCATCCGCTGCTGCCAATGCGGCCCATAGGTTTGCGCCAGCAGCAGCAGCGCCGATACGTCAATGCCGGCGGAGAATGCTTTGCCCTCGCCGCGAATGAGGACGGCGCGCAGGCCAGGGGTGCGGTTTGCCTGGGCAACGGCCGTGTCCAAAGCGCGCAGCATCTCCAGATTCAGGGCGTTACGCTTGTCTGGCCGATTCAACACAATTTCTAAAACCGATTCTCGCTGCCGGGTCAGTATCAGGTCACTCATCGCTGTTGCCTCCTTTTTTCTCAATCAGGTAGATGCGCCCCCATCGTCCCAAAATCGCCATGGAATAGCCGGTGAGGATGTGTAGGGTAGGCTGCTGGCGCACGCTCTCTTTGACCAGATCATATTCGCTGCTAAGGATGACGGCACGGCCGTTCGGCCGTAGCACCCGCGCGACCTCGGCAAAAAAAACGGGGTACAAAGTGTGCAGGTTGGCCGTGATTTGCTGCCCAAAAGGCAGGTTCGTGGCAATTTTGTCAATACTGCTGGCGGCAAAAGGCAGCGTTTGCGCATCCCATTGGGTAATGGCGGGGTAGGCAAAACGGCCGTGTCGCTTCAACTTTTTCCTACCGACCAGGTTTTGGTAAGCGGCATCCACCCGTTTCGGTACAATATCGCCCCCCAACACAAGGGCGCTGGTTCCCGCTGCCCGCCGCTCTAGCAGCAGCGTGCCACTGCCACACATCGGGTCCAGGAAAACATCCCCCGGCGCGGGTTCAGTCAAATACACCATGGCGGCGGCGACAGACGGCCGTAGCGAAGCTGGCAGCTCTACCCGTTTCTGATACCGGTGGCGCATCGTGCGATCCGATAAACGAAAGCCAAGCAGCAGCTGCGACCCCAACAAATTCGCCCAAATCTCCACCTCTCCCCCATCAACCACCGGCGTCCAGCGTGGATAACGCTTTTGCCAGGCGTCACTCACCGCCTGCTCAAAATCAACCCGCCGGTAATCATGCTTGCCATACTTGCGGCTGATAATGCGGTACGTCGGCGGCTGGCTGAACTTGCGAAAACGCATCAGGGCATTGGTCGCCTGTCCCAACGCCTCTGACTTGCGCACCATCTCATTGATCGTCTGTAAATCGTGGCGCGTCCGTGACACTTTCTGATCAGACAGCGCCAACAAAAACACATCTTCGGCCGTGCGCAACTCCTGTACGTCAGCCATAGACCCGTCATACGTAAACACAACCATGCCATTTTGTTCTTTCGCAAAGACATATTGACCAAATACGGCGCCTGGCAAGCGCGCGCGAATTTCTAACCAGGTTATTTTTTCCATACCGGGCATTGATTGTGCATAGTATTGATTCATTGACGGTTTCTCCATTGTTTTTTTGGGGTAGCATTACTCGCTACGATTTTACACTGTTTTGTGCTATAAATTCAGTATTGACCTGTTTATTGGCTTCATTTACTCACAACCAGGGTTTACACGTCTTGCAGATTGCAAAATATGGGCATCCACAAAGTATCAAAATATGGTTTTGCGAGTAGTGCATGATTGGGAAATTTTCAATGCAGAGCAATAAATTGATTTTAGTCATTGACGACGAAGAAGCTGTGCGTGAAGCAGTGACAGATATATTGGATCTGGAAGGATGGCCTGTTTTGACGGCCGAAAATGGTGAGATTGGCGTGCAAACCTATCACAGCCACCGGTCAAGCATTGCCCTGGTCATTCTTGATTTGTCCATGCCTGGCCTGAGCGGGCAAGAAACATTGGTGCATCTTCAGGCCATTAATCCCCACGTTAAGGTACTGCTCTCTTCTGGCTATAGTGAAACAGAAGTATCGGGGCGTTTTGCCAACCTGGGCGTCGCCGGTTTCTTGCAAAAGCCTTACAACGCGCTGCATTTAATCAACACAGTTCACAAACATCTGGCATGACCGGCTCGGGGATCCGTAATAGGGGAAGTTATGTATACTGTTGCCGTAAAACGTGACTTTGTTGCCCAACATTTTCTGATCGGCGGGGACTGGGGCGCGGAAAACGAATGGCATTCCCATCATTATCAGGTTGAAGTCCAGCTGCAGGGCGCAGCGTTGGACCAACATGGCTATCTGGTTGACATTGTAGACATTGAGCGCCATTTGAACGCATTGGTGGCCTATTACCGGGATAACACGTTGAACGATTTGCCAGAATTTGCCGGGTTGAATCCCAGCATTGAGCATTTTGCGCGTATCTTTTGCCAGGCTATGACCGCGCGTATCACGGCCCCCAATATTTCCCTGGTGACGATTAAACTGTGGGAAAATGAGATCGCCTGGGCCAGCTACCAGGAGTCGGTGGCCGGTGATCGGTAATCAGTGACCGGTCAATTTGTGTCACCGATAACCGATTACTGATAACCAATGCGCCTCGGTCTAATCATTTACGGCCGTCTCACCACCATCTCCGGCGGCTACCTGTATGACCGGAAGTTGGTTGAATACTTGCAGCGGGCTGGCGATCAGGTGGATGTTGTCTCGCTGCCCTGGACCTGGTACGGCCGTCACCTCACCCACAACCTCTCCCCCTCCCTCTACCGTCACCTGCGCGCCGCCCCTTACGACATCCTGCTGCAAGATGAACTCAACCACCCGTCCCTTTTCTGGCTAAACCGGCGGCTGCGGGGTCATGTCCCTTACCCCATTGTCAGCATCGTTCACCATTTGCGCAGCAGCGAACAGCGTCCGGCCTGGCAAAATCGGTTCTATCATTACATCGAGCGGCATTACCTGGCTTCCGTAGATGGCTTTATCTATAACAGCGCCACCACCCAGCAAACCGTTGCCGCTGCCCTTCATCCTTCTTCCCTCTCCCTTCTTCCTTCCCTCATCGCCTACCCGGCCGGAGACCAGTTCCAGCCCACACTCTCCCCAACGCAGATCAGCGCGCGCGCCCAGGAACCCGGCCCTTTGCGTATTTTGTTCGTGGGCAACTTGATCCCGCGCAAAAATTTACGCTTGCTCATTGCGGCCTTAGCCCGGCTGCCTTTACCAGATTGGCGGCTGGCGGTGGTGGGGAATACGGCCGTTTCCCACCCATACACCCGCGCCATCCACCGCCAAATCGCCCAACACAACCTGGCCGGCAACGTCACCCTGCACGGCGCACTGACCAATGAGCAGCTTGCGGCGCAAATGCAGCAAAGTCATCTGCTCGCCGTCCCCTCCAGCTACGAAGGGTTTGGCATTGTTTACCTGGAAGGGATGGGGTTTGGCCTGCCCGCCATTGCCGGGGTTGACGGCGCGGCCCACGAACTTATCACCTCTGGCGTCAACGGTTTTCTTGTCGCCAATGCTGCCGACCTGGCACAGCAGATTCGCACCCTGCGCCACGACCGCGACCGCCTGGCGCAAATGAGCCTGGCCGCGCAGCAGCGTTATCAGGCGCACCCCACCTGGGAGGCAACGGCCGTGCAGGTACGGCGCTTTTTACAGAATTTGAAACGCTGATTGACTGGCAAATCTCATTTACAGCGGGCGAGGATAACAAATTTTAGTGCTTTTCAAGTCAGATGCTTCCCCGTTGCGCAAGAACTTCTAACACAAAGAAACAAAGACACAAAGGGTTTTCTTTTTCTTTGTCTCTTTCCATCTTTGTACCTTTGCGTTAAATTCCTCGTTCCTTATTAAATTGTAAAGGTGCTAAACTTCAACTTTGAACCATATCCAAATAAGTAAAGATGTACTCATTATGACGCCACCGCTTGTTTATGCCATCACGTTAAACTGGAATCATCCAGATGATACCATTGCCTGCCTGGAATCGCTGGTCGCGCAAACGTATCCCAACTTGCGGCTGCTGGTGGTAGACAATGGTTCGCAAGACGATTCTATCACCAAAATCCAGGCGGCCTGCCCAACAGTGGCGCTATTAGCGCGCCCAGATAACGGCGGCTTTGCGCGGGGGATGAATACAGGTATCCGGCAGGCGCTTGCTGCCGGGGCCGATTTCACGTTTCTGGTAAACAATGATACCTACCTGGCCCCAGACGCCATCGCCCGGCTGGTCAGCGCCGCGCAGCCCGACATCGGCCTCATTGCCCCTATCATTTACTATGCCGGCGAACCGCAGCGTGTCTGGTCCATCGGCGCTCTGTTTAATCCCTGGCTGTTGGAACCAAAAGAGAATCCGCGCGGCATGATAGACGCCGGGCAATGGCAGTCATACCTGGAACGGGACTTCGTGCCGGCGTGCGGCTTATTGGTTTCGCGCCCGGTCTGGGAACGGGTAGGATTGTTTGACGAACGCTTTTTTATGTACTACGAAGACCTGGATTTTTGCCTGCGCCTGCATCGGGTTGGCTTGCGGGCGATCGTTGTCCCGCAAGCCAAGATGTGGCATAAAGTTTCGTTGAGCAGCGGCGGGTACGGTTCACCCAGCGAGCGCTACGCGATGGCTCGCTCCAGTGTGCTGTATTTTCGCAAGCATACCCGTTTCTGGCAGTGGCCGCTGATTGGGTTTTGGCGCGTGGGCAGCGCCGTGCAAACAACGTGGCGTCTGCTGCGCGTGGGTAAATGGATGGCGTTGCGCGCATACTGGCGCGGTTTGTGGCATGGGGTACGATGGGTTCCCACTAATTAGCAAAAAGAGGCGTTTTGTGGAGCAAGTGACTTGCGTTCTGTGTGGTGCAGATGATACGGAATTATTGTTCGTGGGGCGGGATGAGTGGTACGGCCGTACCGGGGAATTCCCCACCGTGCGCTGCCGTCATTGTGGGCTGATTTACCTCAACCCGCGCCCAGATCGCACTGAAATCGGGCAATATTATCCGGACGAATATGCACCCTACTTCCGCGCCATTGAGGATGAACCCTCCTGGTGGCAGCGTTTTAACCGCCGTCTGGCCATGCGCAAACGGTTGCGCCTGGTGCAAAAACGGCTGCCACAGCCAGGGCAGGTTCTCGACGTAGGCTGCGCCACCGGCACATTCCTGACAACCTTGCGCGCGCATGGCTGGAAGGCTCAGGGCGTCGAATTAAGCCACTACGCCGCCGAGTATGCCCGTCAGCGGCATGGGTTGGACGTATTTACCGGAGAACTGGCCGATGCGCATCTTCCCGATGCGCAGTTTGACCTGGTTATCCTCTGGGATGTGCTGGAACACGTGCATCAACCGCGCGCAACATTGCTGGAAGCGGCGCGCGTCGCCAAATCATCTGGGACCTTGCTGCTGGTGCTGCCCAACCCTCACAGCATTGATGCGCGCTTATTCGGTCAATACTGGGCCGGTTGGGACACGCCACGCCATTTATATATTTACACGGAACCGGTCATTCGCCGTCTGCTGCACGAAACAGGGTGGCAAATGGTGGAGCTGACTTGTGTTACCGGGCGTATCTGGTTTTTCAATTTGAGCCTGTCACACTTGTTGCAAAATAAATTAGCCAATGAGCGTCTGCGCCGCCTGACCATGGCCGTCATGCAGTCGCTGCCGGTGCGTATCTTGAGCCTGCCTTACTTTATGGTTATCGAACGGTTAAAAAAAGGAGCCGGCATGGCTGTGTTTGCCCGCCGCCGGGAAGAAGATCATGGATAGACCCCCAAGACCGGAAATTATGCTGGAAATCCGCCTGCCAGAAATCGCCACAGACAGCGACAGCCGCCAGGCGTATGACGAGATTTATACCGAGGGAGATATTTCGCAGCGCGCTTCCTTTTACTTGTGGCTGGTGGAGATGTTTGCCCTGCGGCCAGGCGAGGTATACCTGGACATCTCTTGTGGGCGCGTGCATTTGCCTAAGCTGGCGCGGGCGCGTGGGGCGGTGGCGCATGGGCTGGATTTATCACACGCAGCGTTGAGAATTGGTCGTGAACGGACTGGCGTAACTAATGTGGTTACGGCAAACAGCCAAGATTTGCCATATGCCAGCGATAGTTTTGACGTGATCAGCAATATTGGCAGTATGGAGCATTACGTAGACATGTATGCGGCCGTGCGCGAGATGACGCGCGTACTAAAACCGGGTGGCCGCGCCTACGTGCTTGTGCCTAATACCTTCAGCCTGACAACCAATATCTGGAATGCTATGCGTCAGGGACGTACCAGCATTGACGAACAGCCAATTCAACGATATGCGGCGCGGCTGGAGTGGAAGGCGCTGCTTGAGGAATATGGGCTGGTGGTGGAGAAAACATATAAATATGAGCGAGAACGGCCGCGTACACGCGCCGACCTGGTTTATTACCTCACCCACCCCAAAGACCTGGCGCGGGTGTTGTTTCAACCCTTTGTGCCGCTGAACCTGGCTTTCTGCTTCGTATTTGTGGCGCGGAAACCAAGATGACGCGATACGTGCGCTGTAATTTTTGTAATGCGGATGATACAGAGGTCATGAATCATGGCCCGGATTTACTGCTGCAAAAGCCAGGGGACTTTTATTTGGTGCGCTGCCGTCGTTGTGGGCTGATTTACCAGAACCCGCAGCTTTCGCAGGAGGAATTAGCGGCGCATTACCCGGATAATTACCTGCCCTATCAGCAGGACACGGCCGATCGGCAAACACGCATTGCCCATGTATCCCGCGATCAGGCCATTGCCCGCTTTTGTGACCGGGTGATCCGTCACCGGCCGCAGCCGGGGCGCTTGCTGGACGTGGGTTGTGCGACAGGTGCGTTTTTGTGGGCGATGCAGCAGCGCGGCTGGCAGGTGCAGGGCGTGGAACCCATTCCCCATGCCGCCGCGCAGGCGCAGCAAGATTTTGGCCTGGAAGTGTTTGTGGGGTTGTTGGAAGAGGCGGCTTACCCGAACGCCGCCTTTGACGTGGTGACGCTGTGGGATGTGCTGGAACATGTCGAGGACGCGCGAGCCACGCTGCAAGAGGCAGCGCGTATTCTCAAGCCGGGCGGCTTACTGGTGTTCAGTGTGCCCAATCCGGCGAGCATGGAGGCGCGTCTATTTGGCGGCAGTTGGGTGGGTTGGGAACGACCGCGCCACCTGACGCTCATTCCACCAGACCTGGTTCCCGCCTATTTGCAGCAGGCAGGGTTGGGGTTGGTAGGTATAGAGAGTTTTAACGGCCGTCTCCGCCTCACCCTATACAGCATAGAATTCATGTTAAAAACACGCGGTATTCCAGAACATAAATGGCGGCGCTGGTTAGAACTGGCCTATACCATGCCCCTGCGCCTGGCGACCTGGCCCTTGTACAAGTTGGGCGAACATTTTAACCAGACAAGCATTATGACCGTGTTTGCGCAACGGCCGGAAACCCTATGATCCCCCCTGAGACCAACCCACACCGTCCCTTTTTCTCGCGGCAGCATCTCGCGGGTTTATTCGGCCGTGTCAGCCGCCAAATGCTGTCTGGCTGGCAGGGGAGACTGCTCAGCGGTTTCTTTCTGCTGCTCACATTAATCGTTATTGCCCGTATCCTGAGCAACAATTGGGATACCATCCAGACCTTCCACTGGCAAATTCGCCCTATCTGGCTGTTATACATCACCATTTTCTTCATCATTGACCTCTTGGTGGCAACCTGGGTCTGGCATTTGCTAGTGACGCGGCTGGCAAATTACAACAATTTTCGCCGCAGCGCCAAAATTTGCTGGTGGTCGAACCTGGCGCGGCGCATCCCCACCCCAATCTGGTATATTGCCGGGCGCGCCGTCATGTATGAAAAAGAGGGCGTCAGCAAAATTACGACCTCATTGTTGAGCACCCTGGAACTGGTCTTCTTCTTTTTATCTGGCCTGGTCGCTACATTACTAACCCTACCTTTTTGGGCAATTCCCGCGCAGCTAACCGGTGGCATCAATCAGGCCTGGTTGCTGCTGATCTTGCTGCCATTCAGCGCACTATTTGTTCACCCGCGCCTGTTAGAAGCAATTTGGCGGCGCTTACGCCCCGACATTCCCCTGCAATCATTACGCTGGCGCGACACCATTACCTGGCTGGGGTATTACATTCTCACCTGGGTTTTAGGGGCTTTTGTTTTATTTAGCGTCATGAATTTGCTGTATCCGGTACCATGGCGTGACATCATCGTCGTTGTCGGTGTGTGGTCATTAGCCGGCAGCATCTCGTTAGCAGGCGCGTTGACCGTATCGGTTATTGGCGTACGCGAGATTTCCTTGACCCTGTTATTGACGCTGCTCGTGCCGGCGCCGATTGCGTTAATCGTAGCTGTTCTAATCCGCGTAGTATGGTTGTTGGGGGAAATGCTAAGCGCATTAATTTCGTTCAAACTATGAGAAATGAGCGCAAACAGCATGTTTTCCCCTGCAATACTCCTAGAATTAACACGAATGGGTTATTGCATTTCAGTTATTTCACCCTATACTCAGTAATGAATCAATCGAAAGAAGGGCATTGGCCCAACAAACTATTCAATCTTTTTGGAGGATGCGAATGAAAAAAGTTATTGTGGTTCTTGTACTCGCTTTGGCGATGGTCTTGGTAGCGGCCGTTTCTGCCCAACCAAGCACCTACAACTCTGGTTTCCAGGTCGCCAACCTGTCTGCTACGAATGCAGACATCGTTATCAGCTATGTCAAACAAGACGGTACTGTAGATGCAACCGTGAATGGCACCATCCCGGCGAATGGTTCTACGACCTATTTCCCCATTGGCGCCAGCGCAGGCTTTAACGGTTCTGTGGTCATTTCCTCAAACCAGCCAGTTGCCGCCATTGCCAACGTCTTGGGTGATGGGTTTGCCTTTGGCGCCAGCTATGAAAGCTTCAGCGAAGGCGCAGCCAGCGTCAACCTGCCCCTGATCATGAAGGGCAACTTCAATTTCAACACCTGGTTCAACGTGCAAAACGCGGCGGCCCCTGGTGGCGCTGCTGTCACCGTCAATATTTCTTATGCTGGCACCACCTGCACCGAGACAGCAACGATCGCCGCGGGCGCTGCGGCTACCTTCAATCAAGGTACCAATGCTTGTCTCCCGAACCCCTATGTTGGCGCAGCCACTGTAACAGCCACGGGTGGCAACATTGTGGCGACCGTCATGGAAGTAGGTCCAACCACCTTGTTTGCTTACAATGGTTTCACCGCTGGATCTGAGAATCCAGTCATGCCGCTGGTTCAGGCCAACAACTTTGGTTACTTCACCGGCATCCAGGTGCAGAATGCAGGCAGTGCATCAACTAATGTAACGGTTTCTTACGTTCCCGGCACGGTTGGCAGCGCTTGCACCCAGACTGCAACCATTGCTGCTGGCGCATCTGCCACTTTCCTGGACTGCTCCAACATGAGCGTTTCCCAATTTGTGGGTGGCGCTTCGGTGACGACAAACAGCGCCAACCAGCCATTGGTGGCGATTGTCAACCAGTTGAATAACAGCGCTGGCAAGGGCGCGGCCTACAATGCGTTTGACCCCGCCTCTGCATCTGCCAGCGTGAACTTCCCGCTGATCATGCGTGACAACTTCGGGTTCTTCACCGGGTTCAACGTTTACAATGCTGGCGCGGCTGCGGCGTCTGTCACCTGCACCTTCAGCGGTACGGGTGGCCCAGCTACAGTTACCGCAACGGTAGCCGCAGGCGCCGTTTTGAATGCTGTACAGACTGGTAGTGGCACCTACGTTGGCAGCGCCACCTGCACCGCCGCTGGTGGTTCGCTGGTGGGTGTTGCGAACGAAGTTAGCACCGCTGCTGGTGATAACCTGTTCGCTTACGGTGGTTTCAACCAGTAAGCCTGGTCTTCCATCAAACGAGTTGAGTGTGTGAGAGCCACCTTGGGTGGCTCTCATTCTTTTACCAGATGTGGTACGGCCTGAGACCGACCACAGCAAGTATAATATTTCGTCCATATTGAACGAAACGAATTGATATGAAACAGAAGAGAGATAGTATTGCGGTAATGAAACTTGTGCTGCTGACTTTGTTTGTTGCGCTATTTGTTGTTGCCTGTACAGACAAGGGGGGCAACAGCGCCACAAATTCAGCGCCAACAGAAGTGGATGGAGCCACAGAAATTGACAGCCCCGGGCAAGATTCCACAACCGATACAACAGACGCGGGTGCATCTTCTGTGGACGGTTATCCTGGAGCTATGGGTGAATCTGGTTATCCCGGTGTGGGCATAGCGGGATCGGCCGATACTGGTTATCCTGGCGTGTCTATCCCCGAAGATGCTCTTCCTGAACCACCCAATCCGGAACGCGACATTCCGGCGCCCGGCGCCGATGTCGGAGCGGTAGGGGGTGTTTTGGTTCGCGAAGTGAGCGGTGCAGGTTTTCTGCCGGTAACGCCATTGGCCCTTTACCTGGGAGAAGTGCTCACAGATAGTCAGGGACGGCAAGCTTTGATTGCTCAAGGTGATGATTCACCCCAGGCGCAATTGCTGCCTACGGGGGTCTTTATCTTTAACAATGTCCAGCCGGGAACTTATGGCCTGGTGATTGATATTGGCGTGTCTCAATTTCCGATTGCCGGGGAAGATGGGCTGCCGTTACTGATCGAGGTTGAAGCCGGTAAAGCGATTGATCTTGGGCAAGTTTTTGTGGAACTGCCTAGTTCATAACAATCGAAACAAGCCTGGCTTCTGGCAGAGGCAAAGAAGTCAGGCTTGTTTTTGATACTCACTTAGACAACATTGTATTCGTGAATCAGGCGGTTTTGCGTAAAGCGTGCCAGATCCAACATAGAAACATCTACGGCCGTCGCCCGGCCGTCTACCACAATCTCGCTCATCAATAAACCAGAAACAGGGCCGTGCATGAATCCGTGCCCAGAGAAGCCACCACAGATGTAAAAGCCAGGCAGCGGCGTCGCGCCGTAAATCGGGTGGGCGTCCGGCGTCACTTCATACAGCCCGGCCCAGTGGGAGAGCAGCCCGGCCTGTTCGAGGAGGGGGAGGCGGGCAACGGCCGTTTCCACATTCACCATCTCCCATTCCGCATCCACCCGCTGGTCAAAGCCTGGCTGTTCGTTCGGGTTGGACATGCCAATCAACAAACCTTCCCCTTCCCGGTGAAAGTAGAGCGACTGCGCGAAATCAATGACAAAGGGAAAATCAGTGGGGATTTGTGGCAGCGGCGTGGTCGTGAACATCTGGCGGCGCAGCGGCGTGATGGGGATGTCTACCCCGGCCATTTGCCCTACCAGCCCGGCCCACGGCCCGGCGGCATTGATGACAATGGGCGCATGGATTGTGCCCTGGTCGGTGGTCACGCCGTTGACCCGTCCGCCCTGCGTGAGGATGCCGGTTACGGCCGTATTCGTCACCGCCCGCGCCCCTAACCGCTGCGCCGCGCCAATATACCCCATCACCACCCCATTTGGGTCTACCAGCCCATCTTTGGCGCAAAATGTGCCCGCCAGTACGTCGTCCAGCGCCATTTGCGGCAGCCGGCGGCGAATCTCGGCCCCATCCAGCCATTCCGTATGCACCCCCAGGCGATGCTGCAAGGCCACATTGCGCCGAAACGTGGCGATGTCCTGCTCATTGGTCAACAAAAACAGGTAGCCCGTTTGCCGGTAATCTATTTCCTGCCCAATTTCCGCGGCAAAGCGTTCCAGCATAGGCAAACTTGCCAATGACAGGCGTACATTGACCTCGGTGGCGAACTGATAGCGCACACCGCCGGCGCAGCGCCCCGTGGCCCCCGTGCCGTAAAATTCTTCTTTTTCGAGCAGCAGCGCGTTGGTCATACCACGCGCCGCCAGGTGATAGAGGATGCTGGCGCCCATCACGCCACCGCCAATAATAATGATGTCTGTCGTTTTTGGAATTATCATGTCACCACGCTACTTGCTGTCCTAATCCCATCTTTTGCGCATTTGCCAGCGCCAATTGCGCCGCCAGCGCATCTTGCACGGCCACACCGACCGATTTGAAATACGTGATTTGCGCGCCCGACGCGCGCCCCGACCGCTGCCCTAACACCAATTCTCCTACTTCCGCATGGATGTGATCGGCCGTAAACAAACCATCGGCTATCGGTTGCCGCAGGTCGCCCGTTTCGGCCAGACAGGCCGCGCGGGAATCTACGATGACCAGTGCGCGCGCCACCGTCGCCGCCGGAATTTCCTGCATCTCTGGCGTGTAGGAGCCGACGGCGTTGATGTGGACGCCGGGTTTCAGGTCGGCGTCGGCAAAGACGGGCGTCAGGGAGGTGGTGGCGGCGCAAATGATGTCCGCCGGCGCGACTGCTTGTTGCGGGGAAACGGCCGTGCGCACATCTTGCGGAATGCTCCCCTGCCCGGCCATCTCGGCCACGAACAGGGCGGCGCGCTGCGGGTTGGGGTCATACACCCAGACCCGTTCAATGGGGCGCGTGGCGCAAATGGCTTCGAGTTGGGTACGCGCCTGCGCGCCGGCGCCAAAAATAGCGGCCACGTGGCTGTCGGGGCGGGCAAGCAGATCGGTGGCTGCGCCAGCCCCGGCCCCGGTGCGAATGGCGGTCAGCGCACTCCCTTCGAGCAAAGCCAACGGCCGTCCCGTATCCGCCTCCAACACCAGCACGGCCGCATGAATCAACGGCAGCCCTCGTTCCACATTGTGCGGAAACACGGAGACAACTTTGACGGCCAGGGCAGCGGCCGTTTCCCCCTGCACAAACGCGGGCATAAACAGGCTCACCGCATCGTGAGGGTGGATGGGCAGCCGCGCGCGCAGCGGCATTTCCGCCCGCCCGGCGGATAACGCGGCATACGCCTGTTTCATGGCCGTGATCGCCTCGACCATCGGTAATGCCTGGCGCACATCTTGGGCGCTTAAAACGAGCATTCTCTTCTACCTCCGCATATGCTCCCCCATCTGCTGCTGACCTTGCCTATTATGACAGGGTAAAATGGCAGAATCAACCCGTGTAGCATTTACGATTGACGATTTTAGATTTACGAACTTGTCTTGAGCCTGTCGAAGGATGTAATCATTCACTCCCCGCCCCCTGAGCTTGTCGAAGGGAGCAGGTTTTGACAAGCTCAACCTACGGGGGGTGAACGGTTAGAAACGCGGATTAAATAAGTTACACTGATTGACTGACAAATCTCATCTTCGCGGTGACGACAGCGAATTTAAGTAAT
>JACSRF010000187.1 GCA_014879875.1 Anaerolinea sp. | reverse complement strand
CGGCTGGGCCTGGGCCAGCAACCTGATCGTGCGCGGCAGCGAAGCTACCGTGAACCAATTTGGCATTAACCTGCGCGCGACGCCGGCGCGCGATGCGCAAAATATCGGCCTGATCCGCGCCGGCAGCATCGTCACCGTCACCGGCAGCGCCAGCGGCGAATACCTGCCGGTCAGCGCCCGCCGCGCCGATTTCTCTGGCCCCATCACGCTCCCTGACCCTGACGCTGGCGCGACGCCAACACCCCCACCGCCACCGGCCGATGCCATCTTAGGGTGGGCCTGGACACAAAATCTAACGATCACCGGTGTCCAGGCTAAATCCGGCCAGTTTGGCACCAATTTACGCAGCGCGCCTGCACGCACGGCCGTTACCATTGGTCTATTTCAGGAAGGGGCGATAGCGACGGTGGCCGGGCTGGCGCGCGGCGAATATACGCCGGTGCTGGCGCGCCGCGCCGACGTTGCCAACCTGGCGCAGCCCTTACCCGTCATTACCCAACCAGACCCCTTGCCCGGCGGGTCTCCCGCCCCCGCTCCCGCGCCCATTCACGACACGACCCCTGGATGGGCATTCACAACCCAGATCACGGTGGGCGGGGGCATGGCTGTGTCCGGCCCCTTTGGCATCAATTTACGCGATGGGCCACGGCGCAACGCTGCCAACATCGGCTTCGTCCCGGCAGGCGCGTCCATGATCGTCACCGGTGCGGCGCAAGGGGAATATACGCCGGTGCGGGTGAATGATGACGTGCTGCAAAAACCATTCAGCCCTTCACTTGTGATCAACACCACCGAAGTTCCCGCCGTCAACGACCCGGAGCCAACCCCATTCGGCAATGCGCAAATCGGGCTGCACGCCTCGGCCGACCCCGACATCTCCGATGCCGAAGTGGCCGAGTTTACCGCCATGCGCCCCGGCATGATCAAAGTGTTGTCATTCCACAACCCCGATGGCATTCGCAAACTGGCGCAGCAGCACCCCAACGCGCGCTGGGTGGTGCGTACCTTCCTCGATTTTGGCGGCCGTAACATCAGCCCACAGCAGTTCTTCAACGATACCATCAGCGACACGGAGCGCACGCTGGGCATTCTGCCAGGCAAGGATGTGGTGATTGAACTGCACAACGAACCCAATCTCACCGCCGAAGGCATGGGTAGTACCTGGAAAGACGGACTTGCCTTTAAGGATTGGTGGCTGCAACTGCTTGATCTGTACCGCAAACGGCTGCCAGCCTATCGCTTCATCTATCCGGGACTGTCGCCGGGAGCTTCGGTGCGCGGCATTAAAATGGATCACGTGGAGTTTGTGGAAGCGAGCCGCGACGCCATCAAAGCAGCGGACGGCCTGGGCGTACACATTTATTGGTCTGACGTCTACCCCATGGCCACGGCGCTCGGCGTGTTGGATGATTACATCAACCGCTTCCGCGGCGTGCCCATTTGGATTACAGAAGCGAGCAACAATAAGGCGGGCACGGCCGTTCACCGCAAAGGGATGCAGTACCTTGAGTTTTGGAAAGAGTTGCAAAAACGGTCCACCGTGCAGGGCGTGACGTACTTCGTCGCCTCGGCCAGCAATCCCGAATTCAAAGAAGAGATTTGGGTTGGGCGCGGCCTGGGGGCGATTGTCGGACGGCGCTAAAAAAATCATCATGTTGGGCAATTTAACAAATTGCCCAACGCACAACAGCTATGAAACTCATCACCTACACCCAACAAGGACATGTTCATATCGGCGCCGTTCAGGGCGATGGCGTGGTAGACTTAACGGCCGTTGCCCCCAACATGCTCACGCTCATTGAGATGGGCGCGGATGGATTGGCGCAGGCGACGGCCGTATTGCAGGCGGAAGGGACGGCCGTTCCCCTGCACACCGTCCACCTGCGCGCCCCCATCCCCATCCCCCGGCGCAACGTCATGTGCCTGGGGCTGAACTACGCCGCGCACGCCGCCGAATCTTACAGCGCGCGCGGCCAGGCCACCGTCATCCCCACCGCGCCCATTGTCTTTACGAAAGCGACGACGGCCGTTTCCGGCCCCACCGATCCTATACCCTACGACCCTGCCATCTCCACCGAGATTGATTGGGAAGCCGAATTGGGCGTCGTCATTGGGTTGGCGGGCAAGAATATCCCGACGGCCGCCGCCATGCAGCACGTTTTCGGCTACATGGTCATCAACGACGTCAGCGCCCGCGATCTGCAAATGCGCGGCAAACAATATTTCAAGGGCAAAAGCCTGGACGGCCACTGCCCCACCGGCCCCTGGATTGTCACCCGTGACGAACTGCCCGATCCCGGCAATTTGCGCGTCACCTGCCGCGTCAACGGCGTCACCAAACAAGATGGCACGACCAGTCAGATGATCTTCGACATCCCGGCCATCATCGCTTACCTGTCACGTGGCATGACCCTGCTGCCCGGCGACATCATCGCCACCGGCACGCCGCAGGGCGTCGGCTTTGCGCGCACCCCGCCAGAATTCCTGCGCCCCGGCGACGTGCTGGAAAGCGAGATCGAGGGGATCGGCGTGCTGCGCAATCCGGTGAACGGTAATCGGTGATCGGTAGCCAGTAAATAACTGCTTGCTGACCACTACTTATTTCCCAAATGCCTCTTCCGCGCCGACAACGCCCCCGTTTCCCGTGGCTCGCCCTGTTGGAGTTCAGCCTGCTGCTGCTGTGGGTGTTGTGGATTGGGCGGGACTACCTGGACATGTCGGCCAACCGCATTCCATACGGCCGTGAGTTTGGCATGTCCATCCACCCCCATTTCATCTGGACACAGCTCACAGAATGCGGCGCGTGTGTTTTTTGGAATGGCTCCTTTAACGGTGGCTACCCCGCCTTTACTGAACTGCACGCAGGCGTTTTGCACCCGCTGGTCATCCTCACCACACTCATTTGGGGCGGGCTGAACGGCGGCAAACTGTTGGTCATCGCCAGCCTGCTGCTGGCCGGCGTGGCGCAGTGGTGGCTGGCGCGCGTGTTGGGGCTGGGCGTGGTGGCCCGTGTGTGGAGCACGCTGCTGGCGGCGGCCGGCGGCCACCTTGCCAGTCGCATGGAGATAGGTGTCGTTGGCGTCGTACTTTCGACGGCCGCTTGCAGTCTGGCGCTGCCCGCTGCCATCCAGTTGGCGCAAAGCGCGCGCCTGCGCCATGTTGTCGTGCTGGCGCTGGTGCTGGCATTGGCGCTGGTTTCCGGCCAGGGTTACTTACAATTGGGGTTAATAGTGGCGCTGCTGCCCGCCCTGCTCATTTTATGTGTGGACGATGACCTGCGCCTGCAACCGGTGTGGCAAAAATTCGCTCTGGCCGGGCTGCTGGCGCTGCTGCTGGCCGGGATTTTCCTCGCGCCGCTGCTGCACTTCTGGTCACAATGGGGTAAGGTCGCCGACGCTGCCTTTTCCACGTACCAACCGCTGGCCTACATCCCGCTCAATTTTGTCATTGCCGACGTCAAATTTTACGAAACGGCCGTCCTGGACAAAGCGCCCTTCCCTTACCTGAACAGCAATTACATTGGCTGGACACCGATTTTGCTGGCGCTGCTGGCGCTGCGCCTGGTCCCGGCAGACAAACGGCGGCTGCTGGTTTTCTTTTACACAGCTATTGCCCTGATTTTGTGGACGGCGAGCGGCGCGCCGTTTCACGCCTTGTATGGCTGGTGGCCGGAGTTTGCCGCCGGCGTGCGCAATCCGGCCCTGATTAGCGGATTGGCCGTGCCACTGCTGTTGGGTCTGGCGGCGTGGAGCGTGGACAGGTTGTGGCAGTTGAACTGGCCGGTGCTGCTGTTTGCGCCCACCGATGCCAGCCGATATGCGCGGTTCATTCGCCTGGGCGGGCGCGTGATGTTATTGATAGTGTTGGCCGGGGCGCTGCTGCAGGTGTATGCCTATGGGCAACGCTGGCTGCGCCTGAAAGAAATGGATGAGATGGTGACGGCCGTGATCCAGGCCATTCCCAACGACGACAGCGAATGGATTAACCTGCCTTTTGGCGAACATTTCTGGCTGCCAACTGCTGCCACCGCCGGCATGAAACTCACACCCGTTGCCCGCCCGTCTTTCTGGGTACAGCGCCCTGCCCCTAAAGCTTTTTGGGAAACGACGCGCAGTCATGTCCAAAAGACAAATCTCAATTTGCAGCAATCGTTTGCCGGGCTAACATTGATTCGCCATCCACACAATTTTTACGCCTACGTGTTGGTCGGCGCTGAAGGCGAGAAACGACCGTGCCAGGCACAGGCGCGGGGCGGCAACATTGACGTGACGTGTAACGTGGACGAAGCGGGCATGCTGATGGTACAGGAGAATTTATGGTCTGGCTGGCTGGCCTGGCGCGACGGGCAACCGATTCGCATGAATGAAACGGACCGCTGGCTCAATGCGCTGGCCCCGGCCGGCGAACATCATTATCAGTTTCGCTATCGCCCGTGGGATGTAGCGGTGGGCACGGGCGTCTCCCTCATCGGCCTATACCTGGCGGCCATTCTCTGGCTGCGCGACCGGCGCACCACCACGAATGTAAATTTGTAGCGCAAGATTCTTTCTTGCGCGGGCAAGTTAGGAAACTTGCCCTACGCTTGCACAGGAGAAACAATGCACGATTATTTCATTTGTCCTAACTGCGGCGCAGAAGTCCCGGGCAATGCGGCTGCCTGCCCTGAATGCGGCTCCGACGAGGAAACTGGCTGGTCAGAGGATACCGCTTATGATGGTCTCTATCTTGATGATGAGGATGATGAGTTACCGGGCACATCCCACCCTGGCCGCTCCTGGAGTAAATTGCTGACGCCGCTGCTGCTGTTTGCGCTAGTAACGGCCGTTCTCTCGGCCACGTTAGGGCAATGGGGCGTTTATCTGGCGTTGGCGCTGGCGGCCGGGGGCGGCGCCGTCTATTACCTCACCCAGGTGCGCCCACTCGGCGCCAATCAGCGCGAGCAGGCTCTCTACCAGGCATTATGGCGCAAAGCCAGAGGAGACACGGCCCTGGTGGAACGGCTCATCGCTTACGAACAACAGCGCAACCCGCAGGACGGCCGTCACCAATGGTTACAAGACGCCATCGAGCGTTGGGAGCGAGATGCACGTTAAAAAACATATGTCTAACACTTCCCACTGGTTGAAATACTTACTCTATTTGCTCTGGATTTCCCTCGTGAACCCATTTGTCGTGGTTATCAACCTGATCGTGGTCTGGATTAATCTACCCAAACTGGTTGGCATTAACAGCAACAAACTGCCGGCCGCTTTCATTCCCATCTGGCTGCTCAATGGCCTGATCACGGCCGCCATCGTCAGCGGCCTCTGGTTCCTCCTGGTGCGTGGTCGCCAAAACCCCTTGCCCTTCGCCAGGTTTTGGGGCATAGACGCCTATGCCCATATCCCCTACTCCCCTTTTATCCTGTCCACGTTTTTCTTTCTGTTCAGTGAAGTTGATGGGGCGATGATGGGGTTTGTGATCATCCCCGCCTTTGTGATTCTCACCCTGATCACAGCCCCCATCTCCTGGGTACTGCTGTTTGCGCTGCGCCGTCGCGCCCAGCGGTATTGATGATTTACGGCTGCAACTATCTGCCAGCCATAAGTTAATAACGCAAGGTGAGCACAGCGCCAGGCTCTATTCGGTCCTGATTCTTGATCCCGTTCTGCGCCACGATGAGGTTGACCAGACGGTTGATCTCTTGGGTATCCTGCGGGTCCTTGAGCTTGAACTCCTTGCGCACAATCGCCATCAGGCCGTCACCCTGCTTAACCGTGTATGTCCACATCTTCCCCTCTGGCACGGTTTCTACGAGCTGCTGCCATTTGTCATCAAAAGCGCGCCACACTTCCCCCTTCGTGTTGATGCACCAGACGAGGTCCTGAGGGCCAACGGCCAGCACATCCGCCTTACCCATTTGCTTCCGATGCCAACTCGTCCCCCAACGGGGTAGACCCACGCCATCGCCAGGCCGGACGTGGCGAAAAACGGCGCCGTCTGTGCTGCCATACCAGGCGTAGCCATCGGGGTTGACGGCAATGGATTTGGCGTCTGCCCGGCCGCTGTGCGTGGGGATCTGGCTCCACGCGCCGTTTTGCTCAAACCAGATTTCACCTTTTTTGTTAACACAGTAGGCGCTCGTTGCGTCAATGGCGGCAATGACCTCTGCCTTGCCAACTTTATCTTGCACCCAGAATCCCACTCCCGCGCCGTCGCCGGGTCGGGCAGTGCGGAAGAGTGTCCCATCTGTCTGGGCATACCAGACGCTGCCATCATTGCCGGCGGAAATCGTCTTGGCATCTGCCCGGCCGCTGTGCGTGGAAACCTTTGTCCATGCGCCGCCTTTGTCAAGGCTTTCGGCATTGGTCAAATGCCAGATTTCGTGGTTTTTGTTGACGCACCAGGCGTTACCCCAATCAACAGCGGCGATAACCTCCGCTTTGCCCGCCTTATCCGGCGCCCAGCCCACAATCCCGGCGTCACCATACAGGCGGAAGATGGTTCCATCTGCTTTACCGGCCGCCCAAACGCTGCCGTCTTTCCCTACTGAGATATACTTAAATTGTTGTTCTATCATGATCTATTACTCCTTGTATCAGCAATAACGCTGATTCTGAACTTGTCTTACAAACACACTAACCAACCAACTATCTAGCGCACATCCCACGTATAGCCACCACCTACCTGTACGTTATACTCATCGGCAATGAGGTTGCTATTGCAGTCCAGCGCCATGAAATCATATTCTCCAGATGGAAAACCCAAGGACACCTGTCCACCGGGCAGAATGGTTGTTGTGCCCAAACGATCAACAGACCAGGTCGGATCACTGCTCAAATCTATAAACAGGAAACAAATCTCGCTGCTGCTGTTGTTCTGCACCGTGATAACGACCGAGATGATGGGAGGTGGTTCGGGTGTGTGTGTAGCCGTCTCTGTTGGCGTAGGCGGCGTGGTCGCTGTTGCTGTCGCCGTGGCCATGGGGGTATGGGTCGGCGCGGCCGTCGTCACCGTGGGCGTATGCGTCGCGGCGGCCGTCGTCGCGGCGGTTGTGGCGACAGGCGCTGTTGTGGGGCGAACTGTCGCCGTCGCAGTGGCCGCCGGGACATTGGTGGGCACGGCCGTAGGCGGAGCCGGAATGGTGGCCGCAATCACAACCTTAATCATGTCTGCTTCAACCACGGCCGTTGTCACGGTGTTAGAAATCCAGCCTCTCGCCCCGCCAGGCAGCTCAATCAAAAACCACGTCCCGTTCTGGTTTTTCGCCGCCACAACCACCACCGCATCTTGCCGAAGCGTGGTAATAGGAGGGTAGTTTATGCCAGGGCCACTGCGCACGTTCACCGAGCTGGCCGTCACCCGCAGCTGGGGCGTGCCCCCCGCTAAATTCGGGTCAACGACGGGTTGGCTAACGGGCACGTTGGCGTTTGGGTCGGCCACATCTCCCTCGGCAGGCATTTCAACCGGCGCTTCGGTAGGCGCTTCAACAGATACTTCGGTCGGGGGTGGCGCCAGGGCAGCCACAGTTTGCTCTACTTGCAAAGCTACAGCGTCACGCGCGGCAATCGTTTGCGCCACGGCGTCCTCCACAGGTATTTCGGTGACAGGGCTGCTGCACGCCATTATCACCAGCGTCAGCAGCAAAAAGGGACTCGTTTTGATCAGGCGTAAAACAATTTTGTTGGTCATATCTATTTATCTATTTCCTCTATTACAGAATTGAGGCATGGTTCATTCCAAGTAATCTGTGCTTTACAAATCTAGCAAGAAAATATGTCATGCTGAACCCTTCGGCGGCGCTCAGGGCAGGCTGTCTTCGGAGTGAAGCATCCCGTTCACCTGA
>JACSRF010000612.1 GCA_014879875.1 Anaerolinea sp. | reverse complement strand
CGCCCATCAACTCCATACGGTTGTTGGTCGTCTGGTCGTCGCCCCCTACCAGGCTCTTCTCACGGCCGTCTGCTTGTAATATCGCGCAGTACCCACCCGGCCCCGGATTGCCACGGCAGCTGCCATCTACAAACAAGGAAACTGTCTTCATCACTGATACCTCCGTTAGATTGGTTTTGCTGAACCGGCAAGTCGCCAGTCCATTCTCGCCAACCGACAGCCGGAGGCTGTTTTGTGGGAGATGAGCCAGGATGCTGTAAGTTACCCAATGAGCGTTTCGTATAGGGGTGATTCTGAAGAAGGAAGGAGAGACAGAAGAAAAGGGGTAGGGGAAAGGGAGCGGCCGTTGCCCAACATACATCGGTGACAGGGCGACAACGGAAAACGGCCGTTTACGACAGATTAGTGGTAAAAAGGGGGGAGAGAAATGGCCGTCCGCCCTTGCCGCCGCCCCGCTTTATCGCTACAGTTGCACTGGAAGGGGTCAGGCAGGCAAACGGCCGTCCGGCCCCCCTCAAACAGGTGTACCATGCAAAATTCTGAACGAGACCGGGTTAATCTCCAGCGCCACATGCGGGAAGCCGAAGAACGCGCGACCACCGGCGGCCACCAGTTGTCTGCCTGGGAGCGCGCCAGGCCGGGCCTCTTCGCCTGGGAAGCGGTCTGCACCCGCTGCGGTCAGACGGTGCAGGCCGGCGTGATGACGCTCGTCATCACGCTTGAGCGGACCTGTCCGGGGGCAGACCATGCTTGAATTCACCGGCCCCTGCGCCGGCTGTGACCAGTGGGCAACCCTGGATGACGTGGGGCTGTGCGAGACGTGCGCCGCCAAGTTCGACCGCGACCTGATTCGCCAACGCGCCTGGGCTTACTCCGCCACCGCCTTTGCCTGCCACCCCAAGGATTACGAGGCGCTGCGGCAGGCGGTCATCGAGCAGTATGGCCCCGCTTACGAACTGCTGGCCCCGCCGGAAGAGCAGCCGCCGCCCCCCAAGCGCTCGCCGCGTAAACGCCGTCACCGTCATTGAAAACGGCCGTTCCCCACCGCTCTCTTCCCACATCCATATCCATATCCCCAAGGTTTCATCCCCACACCCTACCTATTTCTGGTATCATTCCTCTCAGACTAACCCTGTGCCCTGACACCCTGGAGGAATCACCATGCAGTTCAACAGACAGACGTGGGAAGAACAAGCGCAAAAGAAATACACAAAACTCAACCGCCTGGCCGCCTGGCTGCGCCGCCAGACGAAGCCGGTTGGATTCGTCACCTATGGTTCCATTACCGCTTTCACCATCTGGCCATTGGTGGAGGCTATCACGGCCGCAGCCGTTGCCGGGCAACTGTTTCCTTTACAGGTTATCACCCCACTCACGCTCATCTTGAGCAACCTGGGTAGCAACCTGCTCGCCGGACAGCTACAGACCTGGTACGAGAATGCCAAACAGGGAAACGCTCCATCGGAAAAGGAGGTGACAAGCTGGCTGGCGCAAAACGCGCCGCGCCAGGCAGACCTCCGCGCCGAAATAGACCGGGTGCTGGAAGAATTGCAAGCCCTGCCCCGCGCCCAGCAGGCGCTGCCCGCCCCGGACTGGCAGACGTTGGCCGCCCAACTCCGGAGCGAGATGCAGCGCCTCGGCAATCTCCCCCGCTTCCAGGCGCAGCTCGAAGGCAGCGGCAATATCGTCCAGGGGAAAGACATTCAGTTCGCCCAAAACCACAGCGCCAACATCGGCGGCGACTTTCATGGGGAACTTGTCCTGGGGGACAAGATGGTGCAGCAGCTTGACCCGGCGCAGATGAACCCGGACGAACTACGCGCCGCCTACCTGCGTCGCCTGCTGGACGGCCACAATCGGTTACTGCTCGGTGGCATAGACCCTAAAGTAGCCGCCGCCGACAACAACCCCCTGGCCCTCAGTGCCGTTTACACCGCTTTGCTCACCGAAAGCGCCGACCCCCGTGAGATGGAGATGCTGGACCCGCGTCGTCTGGCGCGTGCAGACAAACCGGAACGCCTGTCGGCCCTGGCCCAACTGAACCGCCACCGCCATTTGGTGCTGCTCGGAGACCCCGGCAGCGGCAAGAGTACCTTCGTCAACTTCGTCGCCGTTTGCCTGGCAGGCGAAGCGCTTCAAGACCCGCAGCGCAACCTGGCGCTGCTGACCCGGCCGCTGCCGCCAGATGAAGAGGAACAACGCCGCTCAGAGAAGGAGAAGGATGAGCCAAAACCGCAGCCCTGGGAGCACCAGGCGCTGCTGCCGGTCTGCATCGTCCTGCGTGATTTTGCCGCCCGCGGCTTGCCCCAGGCGGGAAAAACGGCCACCGCCCAAGACCTGTGGCGTTTTATCGAAACGGAATTAGAGGCCGCTTCCTTGCGCGAATATGCGCCGTTGCTGAAAAAAGAACTGCTGGAAAAAGGTGGTCTCTTCCTCTTAGATGGCCTGGATGAAGTGCCCACCGCCGACCCGCACCGGCAGCACATTAAGCAAGTCGTCGAGGATGTCGCCCGCACCTATGGCAAGTGCCGCATTCTGGTCACCAGCCGCACCTATGCCTACCAGAATCAGGATTGGCGGCTGCCGGCCTTCGCCGAGACGGTCCTGGCCCCCTTTAGCCGGGGGCAAATCAGCGAGTTTGTCGCCCGTTGGTACGACCATATCGCCCAGGTGCGCAATATGAATGCCAGCGATGCCAAGGGGCGGGCGGCCGTGCTTAAGCAGGCCATCTTCCACAGCCAACGTCTCTATGACCTGGCCGAACGCCCGCTGCTGCTCACCCTCATGGCCAGCCTCCACGCCTGGCGCGGCGGCAGCCTGCCGGAGAATCGGGAGGAGTTGTACGCCGACGCCGTAGATTTGCTGCTGGAGGTGTGGGAACAGCAGCGCATTGTCCGCCACGACGACGGCACGGTGCAGGTGATTCAACCCAGCCTGAAGGAATGGCTGAGGGTTCAGGATCGGACGAAGGTGCGTGGGCTGCTCAACCAACTGGCCTATCAAGCCCACAGCAGCCAGCCAGACCTGGTGGGCACGGCCGACATCGCCGAAGAGAAGCTGGTGATAGGGCTGCTGCGCCTGAGCGAGGACAAATCTCTGCCGCCGGGCGAGTTGGTGGAATATCTGAGCCATCGCGCCGGACTGCTGCTGCCGCGCGGCGTGGGCGTCTATACCTTTCCCCACCGCACCTTCCAGGAATACCTGGCCGCCTGCCACCTCACCGGCGCCGGCTATCCCGACACAGTGGCCGGGCTGGCCCGCAGCGACCCCAACCGCTGGCGCGAGGTGGCCCTGCTGGCCGGGGCCAAAGCGACCAGCGGCACCGACTACGCCCTCTGGGGGCTGGTGGGGGCGCTCTGCTACGCCGCGCCGGGCGAGGGGACGCCGGAAGATTACTGGGGAGCGCATCTGGCCGGGCAATTCCTGGTAGAAAGCGCCAACCTGCGCGACCTGACCGCGCCGCAGGCCGGTCATGTGGAGCGAGTGCGCCGCTGGCTGGTCCACGTCCTCACCGATCCGGTCTTACCGGCCACGGAGCGGGCGCTGGCCGGCCGCCACCTGGCCCAATTAGGCGACCCGCGCCCGGAAGTGACGCAGCTGGACGCCATGCAGTTCTGCTACGTGCCTCCGGGCGACTTCATCATGGGGGAGGGGCAAGAAGAACACCAACAAAAAGGGCTGACCCACGGCTACTGGTTGGGTCGCTTCCCGGTGACCCAGGCGCAGTATGACGTCTTTGTCCGCGAAGGGGGTTATGGGCAGGCCGAGTGGTGGACGGAGGCGAAAGCGGCCGGACAGTGGAAGAATGGCTCATATATAGATTGGCGGGTTGATCGGCGTACCAGGCCCTATGATTGGGGCAAACAGTTCCAACTCCCCAACCTGCCAGTCGTCGGCGTCAGCTGGTATGAGGCCCTGGCCTTTTGTAAATGGCTGACGGCGCGCTGGCACAAGCAGGGCGTTCTGCCCCCGGAGTGGCGCATCCTGCTGCCCAGCGAAGCAGAATGGGAAAAGGCGGCCCGCGGCGGCCTGAAAATCCCGTCCCAATCTCTGGTGCAACCGATAACGGCCGTTGCCGCCACCACTACCACACACCTGAAGCTCATGGACAACCCCCAGGCAAAACGGCCGTTTCCCTGGTCGGCAGGCGACCTGACACCGGAACGGGCTAACTATGGCGGCGGGGAGATTAACCAGACCAGCAGCGTCGGCGGCTTCCGCGAGTCCGCCTCCGTCTATGGCTGTGAAGAACTTATTGGCAATGTTTTCGAGTGGACACGCAGCCGGAAAAAAGAGTATCCTTATGTTGCCGGCGATGGCCGGGAAAAGCTAGCCAGAGACAAATTTGATAGGACGGTCCTGCGCGGTGGTTCATGGGGTTTAGACGACCAGTGGCAGCGCTGCTCGGCCCGCTACGATAACTACCCGAACCACGACTACGCCATCAACGGTTTTCGGGTGGCGCTGTCCCCATTTTTCGACTCTGGTCTCTGGTAACGGCGACCGTAGGTCGCATGGACGCTGGCGTCTCTGGAACTCTGGTTCTCTCCCTGCTCGGGCCGGTCTCCAGACCGTGCCCGCTGGTGTATTTACCTTTATGGAACGCTACCAACTATACCCCGACAAACCCATCTACTTCCTCACCTTTAGCGTCATCGAATGGCTGCCCGTTTTCATCAACGCCGACACTTGTCTCATTATCACCGACAGTCTCAACTTCTGCCATCGCGAAAAACACCTGCGCGTCAATGCCTTCGTTATCATGCCCACCCACGTTCACCTCACCCTCTTCGACGTGGAGTTCGACACCAATCGCCTCCGGCAAACATTAATGGACTGGCGCAAGTACACCGGGCGGCAATTAGCTGACTACTGCACCCGGCGCTTACCAGCCGCTTTCCATCAGACAATTACGAACACGAAGCGCACAGATCGCCAAAGGCAGTTCTGGCAGCAAAGCCGTCACCCCGTTGCCATTGACAATCTAACCTTCTGGCAAACGAAAACAAGCTACTTGCACGACAATCCCCGCCGCAAAGGATTGGTCACCGACGTTACCCACTGGCGCTTTTCCTCGGCAGCATACTGGTTACTGGACCCGCCTGGGAAATCTGACGTTATTTTGACCGGCATTGAGTGGTAATTGTGGCGCATGGTGGCACGGTCTCCTGGCTCGGGCCGGTCTCCAGACCGCGCCCGCTGGCGTCCGTTCGTGGCACGGTCTGGAGACCGGCCACAGCAAGTCCAACCGGCCACAGCAAGTACGTCCAACCAGCCACAGCAAATCCAACAATCCGGCAAGCCATTAGTTGAGAAAACGAGGCCAAAACCGGTATAATCTGGACATTGTCGTGAGGAGTGCATCATGGAAGCAGACGAAGCCTCAGCTGAAAAGCTGCGCGAACTGGAAGCCCAAATTACCGAGTTGCAAGAAAAGCTGGCTGACCTGAGCCTCGATAACCTGCTGCGCTTGCAAAGCCTGAGCAAGCAGAGGGACGCCATGCGCGCCAAACTGGATGGCAGCGGCATCCTGCAACAGGGGGAAGGAAATCAGGCGGCCAAAGAGCGCAGCGCCAATGTCGGCGGCGACCTGGACGGCAGCATCGTCACCGGCGACAACAACAGCGTCACCCAGATTCGCAATGTCTACCTGAGCGCGTCCGGCCATCCGGCATTGAGCGATGAGGAATTCGACCAGGCGTTAGGGCGCTATTTAGGTTGGGTGGAGCAGCGTTACGGCCGTCTCAGCCTGCGCGGCGTGGAAAAACGAGAGCAGCAAGTCCTCAGCCTGACGCTCGATGACCTCTATGTCTCCCTGGCGGCCGTCCTCGCCCCGAAACGAGAGGAACGCCAGCGGCCAAAGACGCAGCCGGAGGCTGAGCGGATCGAACCGATAGACATGGGGCGGCTGCTCCCCCTCAGCCCGCGGCTGGTGATCACCGGCGGCCCCGGTTCCGGCAAAACCACCTATCTCCACCTCATCGCCAGCACGCTGGCCCACGCTATCCGCACCAATGAGACCGAGGCGGTAGCGCAGCATTTGGGCCTGACGGAGCCGCTGCCCTTGCCCATCGTCGTCTCCCTCAGCGACTATAACCGCTACCGGCGGCGCTATGACCAGCCCGACGACCCACGCCAGGGCACGCTCATCGCCTTTATCAGCCACAGCCTCATCCGCCAGCAGGCGGGCATCAACCTGCCTCCGGACTTCTTCGAGCGGCTGTTGATGCAGGGCAAAGCGTGTCTGCTGCTGCTGGATGGCCTGGATGAAGTGGCCAACGAGCGTGAGCGAGCGTTGGTACGTCAGGCAGTAGAGGATTTGAGCTTCAACGCCGGCGTGCGCCAGATTCTCGTCACCAGCCGCACCCGCGCCTACCAGGGGCAGGCGGTGCTGCCGGAGACGTTCCGGCTGGCGGCCGTGCAGTCCATGAACACAGACCGGGTGGCGGCGTTGGTCGCCCGCTGGTGTCGCGCCGTTTACAACCCCACCGAAACCGACGATGAGACTGACCGCTTACGAGCGGCCATCGCCGGCCTGGAGCAGATGCGCGAGCGGCGCAATGAACCCCGCCTGGCCGATACCCCCCTGATGGTCACCATCATCGCCATCGTCCATTACAACCAGCGCCGCCTGCCCGACCAACGGGCCGAACTGTACGAGCGCTGCGTCGAAGTGCTGCTGACCGAAAGCAACAAACCGGCGACGGAAGCGACCTTTGACCTGGCCGATTGGGGCGGCTCGCTGGCGGAGAAGCGCGGGCTGTTGGGCTACCTGGCCTATGAGATGATGAGCGCCGGGCAGGAAGTGGGGCGCAGTGTGACGGAGTGGCAGTTACAGGCGTGGCTGCGGCCGCGTCTGGAACGGCAGTATGGGGCGGACAAGGCGGTGGCCCGCCTGGAGGAGTTCATCTGCGCCATGCGCGAGCGGGGCAGCCTGCTCAGTGAACGAGGCGGCGACTACCAGTTCACTCACCTCACCTTTCAGGAATTCCTTTGCGCCCATTACCTGGCCGAGACGGTGCGTGACCCCGGCAAGATTGTGGCTTTTCTGGCGGAACGCAACCGGTTCGCCGATTCCTGGTGGCGGGAAACGATTCTCCTGACTGTGGGCTACCTGGGGCTGAAAAGCATGGAGACGGCGCTGGACCTGGTGAACTGCATGGCTGCCTTGACCGCGCCCGAATCGGAGACGCTGGCAGCGGCGGAACTGGCGGCGAGCGGCTTTTTGGAGCTAGAGAGTCAAGATAGGGAGATGAAAACGGCGCTGTCCCATCGCCTGGTCGCCCTCCTGACCGACCCCGCCCTGGCGGCGCCACCGATGCTGCGCTTGCTGGGCGGTGACGCCCTGGGGCGGTTGGGCGACCCGCGCCCGGGTGTCTGCACGCTGGAACCTGACCTGATCCCCATCCCGGCCGGGCCGTTCCCGATGGGCGAGAAGAAGCATATCGTCACTATCCCAGAACCGTTTGGGATTGGCCGTTATCCGGTGACCAACGCCCAATACCAGATGTTCATTGATGATGGCGGTTATACCGAGAAATGGCGGAAATGCTGGACGGCTGACGGCTGGCGCTGGCGTGCAGGCGGGAACCGGACGGGGCCGTATGAGTGGGGCACGCAGTTTGCCGGGGCCAACCAGCCGGCGGTCGGCGCCACCTGGTACGAGGCGGTGGCCTACAGCCGCTGGCTGGCGGCCCAAATGGGCAAACCGTACCGGCTGCCCACGGAGGCGGAATGGGAACGGGCGGCGCGACATACCGACGGCCGTACCTATCCCTGGGATGAAGGGTGGGGGGATGGTATTGCGATACCTGGCCAGATGAAAGGTAACACATTTGGGACGTCAGACTTCGCCTCAACTAGAACCTCCAAAA
>JACSRF010000255.1 GCA_014879875.1 Anaerolinea sp. | reverse complement strand
TTACGCTTGATTTCTCCTGATCTCCGTGTCACTCTGTGTATCCTCCGTGCAACTCCGTGTAACCCCAGAGTACACAGAGATTGCACGGAGAAACATGGAGGAAAAGAGAAAAACCTCCGGTTCTCTGTAATGGTCAGAGGCACGTTTCACGCATCACGTCAGGCTCGATCCCGCGAATTCCCAAAGAGCATTTTTTCATTATTTCTCATCTACAACGTCAGCAATCGCCTTGAGCAGGGAGAGATCGTCGTTGGTCGTGTCGTGTTCAAGCGTCCAAAACATGACGCCGGCGGCATACTGCATGGCGAGACGGGTTTTGGCCTGCACGGTGGGGATGCCATTGTAATGAATGGTCGCGCCGTTGAGTTCAATGGTGTCGGTGTAGGCGGCTTGCGGGTCTGCCTCTACTATTTTGCGGTAAAGGGTTTCACTGGGGCGGGCATAAAAGGGAATGCCCATCACCGTTTTCGCCGGTGGCAGGCCGCGTTCCTGCCAGTAGGCCAGGCCACGCTCAAATTGGGTCATCGTGCCATGATCAGGACCATCGTAGGTCATGACGTTGACAAAATCGAACAGGTCAAACGTCTCGCTGAGGACGCCCTCGCCCGTTGCGCCATAGCTGACGACGGCCGTTGTCAGCAGCTTATTCGGCATGGCGGCGCGTAATTCCCGGATGAGCGCCAGGAAATTTTGCGCCGATGGGCCGGGGTCCGGGTATTCCCAATCAATGTCGGCCCCATCCAGGTTGTATTGGGCGACAAAGGCGCTCAGGTTTTGCACAAAGTTGGCGCGCAAAGCCGGGTCTGCGCCTAACGTTTCAAACTGCTCATCCCACCCCCAGCCGCCAACGGAGATGAGTACCTGCACGCCGGCCTCATGCGCCTGGGCGACGATGGTCTCCAATTTCCAGCCGTTGACGAAGGGGGCAAAGCTGCCATCGGCGTTGGGGATGAGGAAGGCGTAGTTGATGTGCGTCAGGCGCTCATAAGGGATCAGTTCCGGGACGACGCTGGCGGTGACGTAAGCGATGACGCGAAAAGGAGGTTCCGTGATGGTCATAGTGGGTTCAGGGGTAACGGCCGTTTCCGTGGGGGAAACGGCCGTTGCTGGAGGGGTGACGGCCGTTATACTTTGGCTACATGCCGTCAACAACGCGGCGCAGCAGCAAAACAATGTCACAGTCCAAAAGATTCTCATACAACAACTTCCAATGACGCCGCCAGCTTGCAGCGGATTTCCGGCGAGACGGGCAGCCCACCCTGCTCCATGCCCAGGATAATGGCCCCCATCACCGGCGGCAGCGTCAGATGCACCAGGCGCGCACCCGGCGCAAAGCGGGAGATCGTCGCCCACATCGGCTCAATGAGCAAGGGGCCACCGGCAAACATGCTGCCCGAAAGCACCACGTCAAAGGTCAACGTTTCAAACTGTAACTGCCGAATGACCGCCTTGGCCATTTCGGCCAGTTCCACGCCGGCCCACTGCACCAACGCGCGCGCCACCTCATCCCCTTGCCGGGCAACCTCGAACACGAGCCGCGCCGCTTCTGAGCCAACGTGATACCGCTCTGTAGTATACCCTTCAATCAGGTCGGCGAGATTTTTCGCGCCGGCATAGGTGATGAAAGCGGCCGTTAACGCCGTTTGCGGACCGCGCAATGTCCACGCATGGGATACCGCCTGCATGGCGCGCCAGACCAATTCCGACGCACCGGCAAACTCCCCCATATGGTACCCATAGCCGGTGACGCGCCCTTCCCGTTCATGTGTCTGGTCACGGCCGCGGCAGTTGCACCCCGTCCCGGAAATCAGGCTCACCCCCCAACCATCTTGCGCGGCGGCAATCAGGCCGGGAACGGCATCATTGACCATGCCAATGGCGCAGGGCAAGCCAAGCTGATTGATCACGCCCAACAGCGCCGGTTTGTCCGCAGGCCAATCATAGCCGGCAATGCCAAACCCGGCGCCATCTAACTGCGCGACCACCAGCCCACTGGACGTTAACGTCTGCGCCAGCCCATCTTGCAGCGCCATGAGCATTCCATTGTGCCCTACCCCCTGGTGATTACCGGAACCAGCTTTGCCAAAACCCACCACCACCCCGGTTTCATCAGCAATGGCGATGTGCGTCTTTGTACTTCCCAGGTCCGCCCCTAAAAAATAACGCATACTTATTTTTCCACGCCGGTAATGACAATGCCCTGCACAAAGAACCGCTGCGCGAAAATGAACAAAATCAACGGCGCAATCATCGCCATCAACGCCCCAGACTGAATGAGCTGCGGTTTTTGCCCATAAATGCCGTTATACGTTTGTAAGGCCACCGAGATAGGCCAGGCATCGCGGTTGGTAGAAAGGTAGATGAGCGGGCCAAAGAAATCATTCCAGGCATAGACAATGTGGAAGACCGTCACCACCAGCAAGACCGGGTAAGATTGGGGAATAATGACCGTCCATAAAATCTTCCACGGACCGGCGCCATCAATCATCGCCGCTTCATCCAACTCGCGCGGCATGGTCATGAAATATTGCCGCAGCAAGAACACATTGTACGCATTAGCGAAGAAAGCGGGGACAATGAGCGGCAGCCAGGTTCCCACCCATCCTATTTTTTGGAAAAAAGTGTAGGTGGGGATAACGGTGACAAACGCAGGTAAAAAGATGGTGGAGATCAGCACGATAAATAGGAAGTCACGGCCGGGAAAGCGAAAGCGGGAAAAGCCATAGGCGACGATGGTACAGGAAATCAAAGTCCCGATAACCGTTGTCAGCGCGTAGAAGATAGTATTCCACAGCACACGCGGAAATGTGCCGGGAATCGTCACCCACACTTCTTTGAAGTTCGCAAAGGATGCGGAAAATTCCCAGGGGCGCTCTAATGACCGCCAGGCGATGGCGCACACAAACTCGCCGCGATCCGGATCGTCCGGATCAACAAATGTGCTCTCACGCAGCCCTTTCTTCACAATCGCCAGGTTTTTGTTGGCCGAGTCTGTTTCGCTGCCCTGGCAACTGTTCATGGGCACGGTAAACACTTCCAACTGCGCGCCATTGTATTCGTGGTCAGCCACTTTAGAGGGCCAGATAGGTGAGCCGATGGTGGTGATCTGCTCTTGTGTTTTCAGCGAGGTAAAGATCATGAAGGCAAACGGGGAAAGGAAGAGAAACAAGATAGCGATTGTCACGCTCGTTACCGCAACAACTTTTGCCTTGGTTTGTAAATCACGCAAAGATAATGTTTTCATGGCAACGTCTCCTTACGACCGACTTTCCCCGGCATAATAAACCCAATATCTGGCTGTGCCAAACAAGACGAAGGTGACGATGAGAATAAAGGCAAATAAGAGCCAGGCCATCGCCGACCCATACGACATATTTTGGAAGGTGAAGAACGTCTTGTAGAGGTAGAGATTGTAAAACATGGTTGCGCCACCCGGCCGGCCGGTACCATTGTTCACCACCAGGGGAACCAGGAAATATTGGAACAAACCGATGATACTCAGGGTCAGATTGTAAAAGATAATCGGCGAAATCATGGGGAAGGTGACGCTGCGAAACTGCTGCCAGGTGTTGGCGCCGTCTACTTTGGCGGCGTCGTACAGTTCAGTGGGCACATTTTGCAAACCGGCGAGGAAGATGAGCATGGCGTTGCCAATGCCCCAAATGCCCATGATGACGTAGGTTGGGTAGACCCAGTTGACATCGTTGGCCCAATTGGGCACGTTGGCCCTGGGCACGCCCATCCACATCAGCGCCCGGTTGATCCAGCCCGTTTCCGGGTTGAGCATACCGCCCCACAGGAAAATGGCGGCGACGAAGGGAATGATATAGGGCATGTAAAACAAGCTGCGGAAGAACATGGCGCCTTTGAGATGGGGATTGTTCATGAGCATAGCAATACCCAGAGGCAAGAAAATACCAATGGGTAAAGCGATCAGCCCAAAGCGCAGCGTGATCCATAGGGAGCCGGGGGTTCCACTGGAAACGGTCCATATTTGGGGATCGTTGAACAATTGTTGATAGTTGCGCAGCCCGGTAAATTTGGGCGTTGTTAAAATACCATCTGTGATCTTCAGATCAAGAAAGCTGAAGATGAGGCTGGCGATGATGGGGAGCAAGGTAAAAGCGAGAAATCCGATAATCCAGGGGGAAAGAAAAGTTAATCCCGATCGCATTTCACGACGCGCCAGCGGTGACATTTCCCGTAAAGTCTTAAGCGATGGTAGCTGTGGCAAACCTCGGCCTAACTGCTCAAACATGAGTTCTCCTCCTCGAGTATAAGCGAGTCGGTAAGCGGTTATCAGTTTTCCGTAAAGGTATCCCCGCGATGTCCATACCGACCACTGACCACTGAAACTGCGCTTTTTAGGAAAAAGACGGGATAGTTTTGTGATCCATCCCGCCTTTTTAAGGAAACGTCTATAGGTTATTGTTTGTTGTAGATGGCGGTGAGGTCGTTTACCATTTTGTCCCATTCGGCGTCGAAGTCAAGTTGATCGGGGGGGGTGTTCAAAATGAGGTCGAAGAAGGTTTGCTGCCGCGCCCACGCTTCGTTCCAGTTTGGCTGGTACTGTTCGGCGCTGGGCGCATCCGGGTAGGACAGGCCGGCGCTAAAGACGGCCCAGGTCTCTGGGAGCACGAAGGGATAGTCGTTTGATTTGGCGGCGAAGAAGGCTTCTTGTTTTTCGGCGATGGCCGGCAGCGCGCCGTATTGGGGCAGCAGTTTGTCGGCGCCGGTGGTGATCAGGTAAGCGAGGACGGTGAAGGCTTCGGCGGGGTTCTTGGTGCCTTTCCACACGCGGAAGGTGTCGGCGTCTACACGGCCGTGTACCATACCATCATCCCCAACCGGCATTGCCCCGGCCTGGAATTCGTTGCCAGCGTCTCTGAACTCACCCAGGCAACAGGTGTACCATAATGGCGTAATGGCCATAGCGGATTTGCCGCTGTTGAAGAGGTTGCCGTTGCCAAATTCGGCCGCGCCAGAGAGTGGCCCGGTGGCAGTGAAGGGTTGCTCGCCCCACATGCCATCATAGAGCCAACGGGCGGCTTCTTTCCAACTGTCGGGCAGGGTGGAAGCGTAGGAACCTGAGGCATCCCCACTAAACACGGTGGCCGCCCCGGCGCGGTAGGAACCCATATAGTTGACGTGGGTCTGCCACTGTGGGCTGTAGCCAACCTGGACGATCTTGGTGGCGTCGAAGCCATCTTCGGTGGCATTAAACCCATTAGAATCAATGGTCAGACGGCGGGCGACTTCGGTGAAGGTGTCCCAGTTCCATTCCACCATGGCGCCATCTAGTTCGTACTGCTCGCCATAGTTGGCCGGCGGATAGGCAAGGTCGAGTTCATCGAAGAAGGCGGGGACGTAGTAGATGGCCGCCGGGAATACAGCAAACGGCAGCCCCACCTGGCCTTCCTCGGTCTGGTAAGAGTCTACCAGCGCCTGGTCAAAGATGGATGTGTCGAAGCCGGATGATTCAATGTAGGGGCCGATGTCGAGCCATTGGCCGTAGAAAGCGTTGGAGCCACCCCAACCGACCGGACCAACGATGTCTGGGCCGTTGCCGGAGGCAATTTGGGTCGCCAGGGTGTCGCGGCCGCTCTCGTAGGGCACAATTTCCAGAACCAATTCGATTTTGTCCTGGGAGGCGTTGAAATCGGCAACGACCTCTTCTTGTGTGGCGACTTGCTGCGGGTCCGTGCCCGTGCCCAGGCCGACAAACCAGCGGATTCTTACTTTGCCACCGGTGGACGCGGCGACTGGCGCTTCTTCAACGGCCGTTTCTTCAACGGCCGTATCTGTCGTCGTGCTCGTATTGGCAGCCGGTTCAGCCGTGTTTGTGTTGCCGCCGCAGGCCGCCAACAACAGACCCATGACGAGCAGGAAAGCAAAAAACAGGTATGACTTACGCATGACTCTTCTCTCCTTTTTATGAGGTGAATGGATGTTCGCTTTTCTCGTGGTTTTTTAGCTACTGTGGGGATAACTACTGAGCTTCGGCCACGGCGGCCGGCCTGAGCAATTACCTGCATGAAACAGATCCTTTTTTCGTTATTCTCTCAATCATTCTCTACGCAAATATCACCCCCTTTTTCAAAGATGGCGACAGCCACAGGAATGGCGAATCACAATTTCTGTGGGATGCAGTGTCTCAATGTCGGGCGTCTCGCCTTGCAAGATGCAAAACAACTGCCTGGCTGCGGAACGCCCTACCTCTTCGGTGGGGGCGCGTACTGTGGTCAGCGGTGGCGATAGGAAGGGCGCCATGTACGAATCATCGAATCCCACCATGCTCACATCTTCAGGGATGCACAGCCCGGCCTCTTTCAGCGCATCGTAAACACCAACGGCCGCATCATCATCCCCTGAAAACACGGCGTCAAAGTCGGGGTGCGCCGGGTTTTGCAGAAACGTTTTCATGGCTTCATAGGCAGTGGCTCGTTCAAAGGAGCCTTGCAGCACGAGCGCTTCGTCAAAGGGGATGTCATGCGCCGCCAGCGCCGTTTTGTACCCAATTTCACGCCAGTAAGAATCCTCTTGCTGCGCCGGGCCACGCATGAAGACGATGCGCCGACGGCCGTGTACCAAAATCAGGTGCTCCATCAACTTGCGCGTCGCCGCCTTGTTCTCCACCGTCACAAAGGGGATGGGCAGCCCATTTGCCGGCGTCTTGTGAATCAACACCAACGGGAATTGGCGATCATGGAACAGAGCAATTTGCTCATCATCCAAACTGTCGGCAAACGCTAACAGCCCATCCGTATTGTGTGAACCCAGTGGAAATTGATAGTCGCTTTGCAGATGTGAGCGGCACGTGGCGATCAACAAGTTGTACCCATGCTCTTGCACCACTTCCTCAATACCCGCCAGCAGGGGAGCGAAAAAATGATTGTGCATATTACTCAGCAGCAGCCCAATCGCCCGTTTTTGCCGCAGGGCCAGATGCCGCGCGGTGTCTTGGGGGACGTAATCCAATTCATCCATCACTTGCTGAATGCGCGCTGACAATTTCGCCGACACCGGCGCATTTTGGTTCAGGTAGCGGCTGACGGTGGCTACCGAAACGCCTGACTGACGGGCAACATCGCGGATGGTGATGGAGGAAGATTGTTTCGTCATGATATTTGTAACCGGTTACAAAGAAAACATGATAAAAGATTTCATGAAAAAAACTTTTCCCGAATTGAATGTTAATTTTATTACAAATACTGATTACGAGAATAATAATAATTCATATTCTCTTTGGATGACACGGGAATATGTAAAAGGCGATATATTGCTTCTCGACAGTGATATATTGTTTGATAAAAGGATCATTTCTTCATTACTCAAATCGGAAAATGAAAATTGTCTTGCAGTTAATTTTACAGATAAACTTGATGAAGAGCAGATCAAAGTAATATTAAACGGAGAGAAGGAAGTACTTGAGATTGGAAAAGAGATATCAATTGAAAAATCAGAAGGTGAATCAATAGGGATCGAGAAGTTTTCGGCATATTTTATGAAAGCTCTGTTTACTATATTGGACAGAAAGATATCCGCGGAAAATAATGTGAATGAATTTTACGAAGCGTCATTTCAGGAATTAATAGATAAAGGCGGTTCAGGGAACAGTATATTCGCAGAGGATGTTTCGGAATACACCTGCATGGAAATTGATACAGTTGATGATTACGAAAAAGCTAAAAACCTTAAAATCTAAATATATAATTTTTAAATGAATAACTCTTACAGGAGACCCGGTTTGTTTGGGGGATTTACAATGTTCCCTCCGGTTATCAAATTACTTCTCGTAACCAATGTTGCAATCTACATAATTTTTAATCTGATACTTGCCGGATATTCTGTCGGCAACATTTCTTTTGATCTGCT
>JACSRF010000485.1 GCA_014879875.1 Anaerolinea sp. | reverse complement strand
GGCCAAAGGCGGCGATGCCGATGGCGGCTAAACGGCCGTATACCCCCTCTTGCTCCCGAAAAAAGGCCACCGCCTGGCCGATGGTCTCGGCCGGGGTGGTGGTGGGGAAACGATGCTCGGCGCGGATGTCGTCCGGGCCGGTTCCGACGGCGCAGACAAATTTCGTGCCGCCTGCTTCGATACCGCCAAAGAGTTGAGTCATGGTTGCCTCCTCAGAGAAGAGTTTTATACAAAGAAACAAAGGTACTTAAGGAACAAAGGCGAGCGCGACCTAAATCAGCCACACCGTCCCATAAGGCTCTAGCGTGATGTCTTGCCAGCCGGGCAGGGGTTGATCGCGCAATTGGTCATGACGCGGGCCGCCGAAGCCGAGTTCGTGCAGGCGGTGGGCGGGCACGGTTTGCGGCTGCGGGCTGAAATTGGCTAAGACGAGCACGCGCCCGCGTGGACTGACGCGCAGCAGGCCAAAGACTTGCTCATTATGCGTCCAGACGGGGCGGCTGCCGGCCTGGGCGTGCAGGGCGGGGGTGCGTTTGCGGGCGTGGATGAATTGGCGCAGGGATTGGAAGAGACGGCCGTTCACGTTCTGCCAATCATGCCGCTTCTCCGCCAATGCCCAATCCATGCGTGGGCGATGCAGCCAGCGGTTGTCAGCCGCCAGGTCGGGGTCTTCCAGGTAGCTGGGGTCGTTGAGCAGGCCAATTTCATCCCCCATATAGAGCAGCGGGATGCCGCCAAAGGCTAAAATCAGGCTGTGGATGAGCAAAATGCGCCGCACAGCCAGGTCTAATTCCCGCCAATCTTGCCGTTCCAGGGATACTTCCAGCCCGGCCAGCGAGGCGCAGGAGCCGCTGATGCGCCGGTCGTTGGTGCGCGGATTAAATTGGAAGGTGGCGCCGCGCGCGTGGGTGTCCGGGAAACGGCCGCTGTAAAAATCGCTCAGAAACGAGCGGTGCAGGTAGCCATTCAGGCCGACGGCCGCCGCGTCCTCTTCCGTCACGGCCCAACCGATGTCGTCGTGGCAGCGCACGTAGGTCAGCCAGGAAGCGCCGGACGGGATGGGCGGCATTTGCTGCAAGGCGTGGGTCATCAGCGCCACCTTGCCTTCGGCCAGACTGCTCCAGAGCATGACCATGAAGACGTTGTGGTAGGCGATTTCGCACTCCTTGTTAGTCGCCTCCCCCTGCCCCAGGTAGGGGACAAGCTGCGGTGGCGGCACGATGGCCTCCGCTTTCAGCAGCAGACCGGGGGCGGCGATGCGGCTGAGGGCGCGCAACGCTTGCAAGATGGCGTGCGCTTCGGGCTGGTTTTCGCAGTCTGTGCCCATGCGCTTCCACATGAAGGCGACGGCATCCAGGCGCAGCACCTCCACGCCCTGATTGGCCAGGAAGAGCAAGATGTCGAGCATTTCGCCAAAAACGGCCGGATTGGCATAGTTCAAATCCCATTGGAATTCGTTGAAGGTGGTCCAGACCCACTTATCAAACGCTTCGTAGTAGGTGAAGCTGCCCGACTTGAATTCGGGGAAGATTTCGCGCACGGTCATCTCGTACTGGTCGGGCAGGGCGCGGTCGGGGAACATGTGGTAATAGGCCTGGTAAGTGGGGTCGCCGGCGGCCGCTTTTTGCGCCCATTCATGCTCTTTGGCGGTGTGGTTGCACACCAGGTCTATGCACAGGCTGATGTTTGCGGCGCGGAGTTGCGCGGCCAGGTCGGACAGGTCGGCCATGCTGCCCAGGTCATCGCGCACGGCGCGGTAATCCATCACGGCGTAGCCGCCATCGTTGGCCCCAGGGCGGGGTTTGAGCAGGGGCATGAGGTGCAGGTAGGTGACGCCCAGATCTTTAAGATAGGGGATTTTCTCGCCGACGCCGCGCAAAGTTCCGGCGAAACGGTCAGGGTAGGCGACGTAGCCGAGCATGTCTGGCTGCTGGAACCAGTCGGGTTGGTGGACGCGGCGCAGGTCTAGCTGGCGCAGTGCAGCGGGCCGGGTGGCATAGGCACGGGCGGCGATGGCGATAAACTTTTCCAGCCAATGGTCGAAGTTGGGGAGATGGGCGTAGAGGCGGCGTAACGGCCGTTCCACATCCGGCAGGAACAATTCCAATCGGGTGCAGAAAATCTCCTGCTCTAACGGTTCCAGGTGGCGCAGGGGGCCTTGTTGCAGGGTGGTGAAGAGATCAGATTTAATCATGGGCAGCACCTTTCATGATTGCCAGACTTCCGCCAAAACAGAGCGGAAAAGGGTGTTGAGCGGTTCAACGGGCTGCTTTTCTATAGCAACCTCGAAGCGATTGCTTGTCAGGCGCGTCATTTCCACCTCAACAAATTCGGCGATTTCGGGGATGCGCGGACCATCGTCCAGTTCTTGTCCCGCTTTCTTGGCCGCAATGAGGTCTTCAATTTGTCGTTTCAACGCCGGCGAGGTGATCAAACCCTCAACCATTACAGAAAATTCTGTAGGAACCACGCCCAGTCCACGTTCCAGCCAGTTGATGGCGAGAATGGGGCGTAAGACGTAAAAATACTTCTTGACCCAGACGCGCTCTCCTTGCAGATACTCGCGGTAGTTGCCCTGGGCCATGTGCAGATAATGGTAGCTGCAAGCTAGCGGATTGTAGTAACGGGGCGCAAATTCGCGCAATCGTTGCGCCACTGTATAGCGATCCCAATAGACAAGCGGCGAACCAAGCCATTCGAGCAAGGGCGGGTTTGATTTGTAGAATAGTTTCAGCGCCTTGCGCAAATCCCACCCGCTCAGGTCTAAGCTGTCGTGCAACGGCCGTTCAATGACGTCTCGTTTGTGTTCCAGGTCAATGGAAAGGTACCAATCAGGAGGGTGAATGTAGAGGAAACGGCCGTCGTAATCGCTATCTGCCGAAGGAAACCCCCAGGCGCGGCTGCCCGATTCGCAGGCGTAGAGTATCTTTACGCCATAGGTCGCTTCGACTACCTGAAGCTCTTGCTGGATTCGTTGTTTCATCATCAGCAACTAGCCAATCACACCAACCAATGCGCCGCAAACGGCCGTAACCCCACCTCCCCCGCCATCTTTTCACCCGACAACAAATCCACCCGCTCTCGATGCAGGGCAAACGTCTGCGGCCGGTCGCTGAGGTTAAACAGGCAAAGGACGCCCTCGCTCTCATCAGGGAGAAAACGGCGGTAGGCGAGAACGGCCGTGTTCCCCCCGGACTCCTGTCCGACCTCCACCCACGCCATCTCCCCGCGCCGCAGGGCCGGCTGGCTCTGCCGCGCCCGCACCAGGGCGCGCGTCAGGTTCAGATAGGATTGCGGATCCGCTTCTTGCGCCGCCACGTTTACCTGCGCGTACTCCGCGTGGACGGGAAAATAGGTCTTGTCAGCGTCCGAAAAGCCTGCGTTCTTGCTATCATCCCATTGCATGGGTGTGCGACAGCCGTGCCGGTCTGGCAGCCAGATGTTGTCCCCCATGCCAATTTCGTCACCGTAATAGATGATGGGTGCGCCGGGCAGCGAGAGGAACAGGGCGTGCAGCAAAAACCATTTGCGCTTGTCACTATCCAACAAGGGCAGCAGCCGCCGCCGGATGCCCATATTCAGCCGCATCCGCGGTTCTGGCGCGTATTGCTCCCACATCCACTGCCGCACCTCTGGCGTCACCATTTCCAACGTCAGCTCATCATGGTTGCGCAGGAAGGTCATCCACTGCGTCCCGGCCGGTTTTTGTGGCGTGTCGTTGAGGATGTCCACAATGGGCGTCTTCTCCCCCGCCTTCACCGCCTGGTACAGGCGGGGCATGATGGGGAAATGGAAGCAGACCTGAAACTCCGGCGCTTCCGGCGTGCCAAAATAGGGCAGCAAATCGCGCGGCCATTGGTTGGCCTCAGCGATGAGCAGCGCGCCGGGGTATTCACTGTCAATCATGCGTCGCATCTTTTGTAAGAATTGGTGCGTCTCCGGCAAATTTTCGCAGTTCGTCCCCTCGCGCTCATACAGGTAAGGGATAGCGTCTACACGAAAGCCGTCTATACCCATATCCAGCCAGAAGCGCATGGCGTCGAACATCTCCTCATGCACTTTTGGGTTGTCATAGTTCAGGTCGGGTTGACTGCTGTAAAAGCGATGCCAGAAATATTGCCCGGCCACTTCGTCATAGGTCCAGTTGGATAGCTCCGTGTCCAGGAAAATGATGCGGGCGTCGGCGTACTCCGTTCCCGTATCGCTCCAGACATAGTAGTCGCGGTAAGGGGAGTTTTTATCTTGCCGCGCCGCCTGGAACCAGGGGTGCCGGTCGCTGGTATGGTTCATCACCATGTCGGTGATCACTTTCAATCCGCGCGCGTGAGCGGCAGCGAGAAAAGCTTTGAAGTCATCTAGCGTGCCATAATCGGGGTGAATATTGACATAATCGGCCACGTCATAGCCATCGTCCAGCAAAGGGGATGGGTAATGGGGCATCACCCAAATGCAATCCACACCAAGGGATTTGATGTGGTCCAGCTTTTCGATGGCCCCGCGAAAGTCGCCGTGCCCGTCGCCATCGCGGTCGCAGTAGGCGCGAATGTATAGTTCATAAAAAACAGATTCGTTGTACCAGTAGTTTTGAGCCATACTGTATTTTTCACCTTCTTGAAGTTACACACAGTAACCATTAAAATACGATAAAGGAGCATTTGCTATGACTGTCATATCAACCAAAGAGCCTATCCTTACCGGGTATGTTTCACGGAACGAAACAATCAGCGGCGGCAAGCCAGTTATCACCGGAACGCGGATCAAAGTAAGTCAGATTGCTTTGGAATATGAACGGTTGGGTTGGACGCCTGACCAGATTATTGACGCCCACCCCCATTTAACGTTAGCCCAAGTACATGCAGCGCTTTCCTATTATTATGATAATCTTCCACTCTTTCACGAGGAACTGATTGAAAACAAACTGTTTCTCGACAGCATAAGCCGCCATTACCCTGCCAAAACAACGTCCGCTCATGCCCCTTAAAATTTACACCAATGAAAGCGTGTCAGTTGCGATTGTCGCCGGGTTAAAACGACGGGGCATTGATGCTTTCTCTGCGCGTGATTCAGGCAATTTAGGGCTATCTGATCAGGAGCAGCTTACCTACGCGCATGATCAAAATGCCGTCATTTTTTCCCACGATGACGACTTCTTGCGTCTGGCGCACCTATGGGCAAAACAAGGTCGTCCACACAGCGGCGTTATTTACGTTCATCAGGAAAAAATCGGTTTGGGTGAGTGCGTCAGGCGACTAGAAGAGATCGCCCTGCTTTTTGATCGTGAGGACTTTCTCAACCACATCGAGTTTCTATAACATTTAGGAACGAAAATTCAATTAAATGCGGGACTTGTCATGCCCCCATCTACACGGGGGCATGACATCCTGAAGTTCCGTAGGTTATTTAATCCTCGTTCCTTCTATTATTACCCCTTCACCGAACCGGCCATCAACCCACGCACAAAGTAACGCTGCAGCGAGAAGAATACCAGCAACGGCAAGACCATAGAGACAAATGCCCCGGCCGTTAACAAATGCCACTCGCTGCCCCGCGAACCAACGATAGCGGCCATACGTTGTGTCACCAGTTCAAATTCTGGGTTGCCGCCCAGGAAAATCAAGGCCACCAGGTAATCGTTCCAAACCCACAGGAATTGGAAAATGGCAAAAGACGCCAAAGCCGGCACCGAAAGCGGCAGCACCAACCGAATAAATACGGTAAAGTGCGACGCGCCATCAATAAAAGCGGATTCTAGCATCTCGCGCGGCAGTTGGCTGATGTAGTTATAGAGTAAATAAATAGCCAATGCCAGACCAAAACCGGTATGCGCCAACCAGATCGCTAGAAACGTACCATTGAGCTGCAATTTGGTGTAATCACGCAAAATGGGTAACAGAGCAATCTGGAGAGGAACTACCAGCAAGGCGACCACCGTAATGAACATCACGCGGCGTCCGGGGAAATTCATCCAGGCGAAGCCATAAGCGGCAAAAGCAGCAATGAGAATCGGGATGACGGTGGCAGGAATGGCAACAGCCAGACTATTTAAGAAAGCCCGCGTCATATTATCGCCAGGCACAACGGTGACTGTGCCATCCGACTTAGTGAACTCAAAGCTCTGCCCGCCCAAGACTTGCCGATAGTTATCTAAAGAGAAATTCCAGTCAACAGACCAACCCTGCTCCTGAACTTCAATTCGCCCGAGACGGCGGTTACCGATCCAGATCACGCGTGTACCACCTTCTTGCACGCCGTTCCGCAACTCTTCAAACGTGCCTGTCACGCCCGCAACTTCCATCACGCCATTAGGGTCTAAATTCAAATCGCTGGGGCTGTATGTGGCTGTCGTTTCCCAGGTTCTATGCGGCAGCACATTCCACCAGGGTGTGTTGGAAATAGCATCCCGATTGCGAAAGGAAGAGACAAATATCCCCAATGTTGGCACGGTCCAGATAATAACAAGGAGAAAGAGTGTCCCATTAACAAAGAGGCTGCCTAATTGTCGTTGTCTTTTTGCGCTACGCATCTTAAAACGCCTCCTGTTCCCTGAACTGTTTCAGGTTATAAATCATCACCGGGATAACGGCGATCAGCAGTACAATGGCAATGGCCGAACCATAACCCGAATTGCGGTTCGTAAACGACTGCCTGAAAAACTGGGTGGCAATTACGTGAGTGCCAAATTGTCCACCGGTCATGACCCAAACCACGTCGAATATCTTCAGGGTAAAGATAACCACTGTGGTCCAGACCGTGATAATGGTTCCCTGAATGTACGGGATCATGATCCGGAAAAAGATTTGAAACTCATTCGCCCCATCCACGCGGCTGGCTTCCATGAGTTCTTCAGGAATGCCTTTCAGCGCGGCCGAGAACAGCACCATCGCATAACCCGCTTGCAGCCAGATGACGATGACGATGAGGAACAGGTTGTTCCAGGGGCTGATGTCTACCCACTGCGCCCAGGCGCGGGGAAGACCATCCAGGGAAACGACGATTGAATTTAACAAACCAATTTGAGGCTGGTTGATGGGGCGATATTCGTAGATGAAATTCCAGATGATGCTGGCGCCGACAAACGAGATAGCCATGGGCAGGAAGATGAGTGATTTGGCTAGTTTCTCAAAACGGCTGCGATCCGCCAACACGGCAATGACCAGACCAAAGACAATGGAGAAGGTGCTGCCGAAGATGATCCACATCAGGTTGTTGCGGAACGCTTCAATCATCAACCGCTCGGTGAATACGGCCAAATAGTTGCTAAGGCCCACAAAAGCGCCACTGGTCAGTTGTTCTATAGGGTTTAGCCCTTCTGGTGGGCCATTGCGGCTAAAAAGACTGATCCAAAATGTGCGGACGGTGGGAATTGCCAGGTACCAGGCTAAGATTGCCATGGCCGGGCCGACAAACACAAAGGGTTGGAGTCGGGCTGTCCACTCATCGGATAGTTTTTCAACGAGGTTGTTGAAGACCCAATACAGAAGCGCAACGCCGCCCACGCCCCAGACAATGGCCACCAGGACGACAAGACCTCGTGGTGCGCCGCTGTCCCGTAGAAACAAGAAACCCAGGTAAAGCACGTAAAAAGCGATTAATGGGATACTGACAGCCAGCAGCACACGACCAATGAAGGATAGAATTCTTGCTCCTGGCGACTGAACTGCGTCTTTTGTTACGCTTGGGAGGTTCATAAGCATTCTCCTCAACTTAACGACGTCGTGCCTGTTCTATTGTGCAGTATTGGCACAAGCGCCACTTGCCAGAAGGCGCCGGCCGGGTCGGCCGGCGCCTCATCTCATTACATGCTCAAAAAGCTAGCGTGGCCAGGATGCGTCAATTTCGGCCGTCGCTGTGTCCAGGTCAATGGAACCGGCGACGTAGCTGGAGATTTGTTCCCAG
>JACSRF010000610.1 GCA_014879875.1 Anaerolinea sp. | reverse complement strand
CGTCACGCATCACAGCCTGCCCTGAGCTTGTCGAAGGGGCCTGTCAACCCCCTGAGTTCCCAAAGAGCCGAAGAAATTTAGCGGCGGGGTGGGCCATTCCCCCGACTAACTGGAGAATAATATGAAGCGGTTATGGATATTTGCAGCTATTTGGTGGGGATTGTTGTTGGTTTTATCTGGTAACACGGCGCGCGGTTGGCGCACGGCCGTTAATGCCGACCCGCCGTCTACCCCGGTCAAACTCATCTTCATCCACCATTCCACCGGCGAAAACTGGCTGGCGGATGGGTATGGCGACTTGGGCGTGACGCTGGCGCAAAACAATTACTTCGTCAGCGACACCAATTATGGCTGGGGACCGGGCAACATCGGCGACCGCACCGACATCCCCAACTGGCCGGAATGGTTCCGCAGCGCCAAAACGTCGCGTTACATGACGGCGTTGTTCAAAGAAAGTAAGCAGCACGCCGACTACACGCGCACCTTCGCCGATCCTGGCGGGGAAAACGAGATCATCCTCTTCAAATCCTGCTTCCCTAACTCTGACCTGTACGGCCGTGCCGACGACGCCCCCGCCCCCGGTTCTGATCTGACCGTCGCCAACGCCAAATGGGTGTACAACGAGATTTTGCAATATTTCGCTACACGGCCGGACAAGCTGTTCATCGTCATCACCGCGCCGCCGCTGTCCGCGCCGGGCATCCCTGAAAATGCGCGGGCGTTTAACCAATGGCTGCTTAATGACTGGCTGCGTGAAAACAATTACCCGTACAACAACGTGGCCGTGTTTGATTTTTACAACGTCCTCACCGGCGCGGAGGCGCATCATCGGGTGGCGAGTGGCGTGGTGGAGTATGTGGTGGGCAGCCAGGATACGCTGGCTTACCCGTCTGGCGACGATCATCCATCGGTGGAGGGCAGCCGCAAGGCGACGACCGAATTTGTGCCCATGCTGAACATCTTTTACCATCGTTGGCAGAGCGACGCAGCGTCGCCGCCGCCGGTGGAACCGGTTGCGGAAGCGGCTGCGGAGACGGAAACAGAGCCAGAGGTGGAAGAAGTAGTAGGGGAGGGAGGGGAAACGGCCGTGAACGATGCCGCCGCCCCCACTAACGAACCGGCCGCGCCAGCAGCTAATGGGGGCGGCCCCTGCCCGGCCGGCATGGTCATCCTGGGCTTGGTCGGCGCGCCGTTGGCCTACAATGTGAGGAAGCGCATCTCGCGGCAGCCGCCTCAATAGTTCGCCGCGTACTCCCGGTCGGCGTCTTTAATATCGTTGATGCACGCTTCGGGGTACACATTGTATTCGTCTGGCGCGTGGTCGGCGTGCCAGACCTGGGCAAAGAAGGGGTTTTTGCGCGCCTGTTCATCCCCGTTCCAGGTGGTGTCGCATGTTGGACACCAATGACCGGCTTTGAGGATGGTAAACGGCCGTGCGCTGAACCTATGCCCAAAAGCACAAACCCAATCCAGCGGCGCATACAAATCCCCATCCCATGCTTCAGACAGGCAGCTGCCGCCGCGAAACTGCGCCGCGCCTTGCAAATCGCCTAAATCCAGTTCCGTTTTGCCCTCATCATACCCATGTTCAAGCCGCTGCCAGGGGGCGTTGGGGTCAAGATCAGGCATCGCCACATCCCAACCGGGAATGGCTTCGTAAGCCGCATAACTCTTGAAAAAGGCCGTCATACGCATCTCATTGCGCTGCAAATACCAATAGCGCGGGCTGTTGCGGTGGTTCTCGGCCAATTTCTTGTTCAGGGCATAGGCGCTTTTCTCCACCTGGGCGCGAAAAGCGGGGATTTTACGCGCCAGCGCCGCCACCCATTTCATCGTCCAGGGCGTATCCGCCGCTATCGCCTGCTTGTACGTCTCCAGCGTATCGCGCCAGTAATGCAGGTACTCATTCAAAATGGCGCTGTCTTCGTAATATTGCATGTGGAAATTGCGCGTACTATTCCAGTTGCGTGCCATGCACGCCCGCACATCCAGCCCATTGCGCTTGTAACTATCCGCCAAAAAATCATAAGCGATGACGCGCATCTGCGGCCCACCGCCCATGTTGTACACCCGCCGCCAAAAATCGGAGTTGTCGGGAATGTCCAGGCAGTTGACCATGCCCAAGCCGGCGTCGCGGTCGGTGATGTTTTCCTCGCGGGCGTCGTGCGGCACGTGGAAAGAGATGGCGTCGTTGAGCGCCTGCATCTCCTTGTACGTCGTGGGCATGATGAAGGTCATGCGCAGCGACACCCAATAGCGGAGCGCCGACTCTAACACCATCCGTTCCCCGATGATTTTGGTGAGGGCGTAGTAATCAAAGACGGAGGGTTTGAGCGGATCGCCCACGCGCCCCATGTGGATGCCTACTGGCCGGTTGCCGGTCTCGGCCACCGTGCCGGTATGCACGTAATGGATGCGCGCCGCCCCATCTGGCTCGGACTGAATGGCTTTGAGGATGTTGGCAATGCCGTCCACGTTGACGGCCCGCGCCAGTTCCGGGTGGTAATCGGCCATTGGGGAGATGTAGGCCATGGCATTCAGCACCCAGTCGGCCCCCTTGACGGTTTCGACGACATCGGCGTAGTGGGTAGCGTCGCCCCAAACGATCTTGAACCCGTTGTTGGCGGCGACGCCCGCGCCGCGCACGGGCGGCAAGTCAGCTTCGCGTTCATATGCGCGGAATAGGCCCCGGTCTTGCTCTGCGGGCAAAACCAGGATGCTGATGTCGTAGTTGCGGCGGCGTTTCCAGAGTTCTTTGAATGCCTGGAACCCCATTGTGCCGGATGCGCCAAACAGCGCCACTTTGCTTTTTGGGGGCATATGGGTCTCCTTGATTTTTGAACAGGTATTTTAGCGTAAAGGGTGATTGGCTGCTTGCTGTTGGATTGTGTGGTGAGAGGGTGGGAACGGCCGTGAGGCCGTAGAGGGCGTAGGCGGTCAATTTCCGCTTCCCAGGCGCGAGAGTTGGTACTCATCAAAGTTGGGGAGTTGCTGGCGCAGTTGGGTACTGATGCCACAAACGAGGGCATCATTGAAGGGGGGCATTACCCGCAGGAAAAGCGCCGGACGGTTTTTGACCTGTCCGTTGGCTTGCGGGAGTGGGGTCAGGACAATGTCACCCTGTTTCATAGGCGGGGTTCGGCTCTTTAACCAGGGTCGTGGGGTAATCTGGTTCGTCAGCGCCATAGGCGGCGTTAAGCCCCTGTGCGGAAAGCGTTAGCCAGGCCCTCTGTTCTGCGTCTGGCGGACGGATGACCAACACCAGTAGGTTGGTATTGGGCTGAAGCTCATACGGATCTTGCAGTAGAATTTGTTTGCCGTCAAAATGGGCGCGTAAGGTTATCGTTTCCATGGGCACAATTTACCATTTTAAGCAGCCAACGTCAATTGCCCTGCCCGGCGACGATGGCGATTTCGACGGCCGTGAGGGCGTAGAGGGCGTAGACGAGGCGGTCAATCTCTGCTTCCCAGGCACGGGTGTCCGCCTGCGGGTTGGCCTGCTTGGCCACCAAGCGGAGAATGAAGCCAATCACTACTACCTCTACCTTCTTTATGTTAGGTTATTAAACAATGTCGGTTGCGTTTTTTCTTTGATAGATAAAGCGGCATCATAGAAACTGCCGTTTTCATCAGGAAAACATGATATAGAAAACCGACGATGGAGTTCATTGGTTTGTAACCATGGTGGTTTGCGTGTATCAGCAATCCACTCACTAATTAGCAAGGCAAGGGCAATTTTTCCTTTTTGATCGGATGATGATTTGATTGCCTGGGCAATATTTGATGTCAATAAATCAGCCAGTTGTATTAACTCACATTCATCCTTTAGGCTTTCCTCAACTTTTTGGGGATCGGAAGTAACCAAACAAACTTCTTCTGCTATAGAAAGTGTTGGATATTTTGCCGGTTTACTATGCTTCTTTTGTTGAATAGTTCGTTGAACTTCAGATGGTACATAACGGGTAAAGTTATCGCCAGATGAGCGTCGTTTAGGGTCAGAAAAAATCCGTAAGTTAACTACATGGACGTGATAGCCGGCTAATGACCATGCAATTGCACTAACAATTGCGGTTCGTGCATAGTAGTTGTAGCAATGGTATGGTTCTGAAAAGCGGTTATGGTCAAATTGAGGGGAGTGGGTATTGATTGCCAGGCAGTGATAGCAGCAATGTTGGGAATAATTCAGGTAGGTTTGCAGCCAACCTTTGGCACAAGTCACAATGGGGCCGGATGGTTTACGAAGGTTTCGGTAATGCAATTCTCCAAAATGATTGGAGTGTTGCCGGACTGCCCGTAATTGAGTTATTAGTTCTGGTTGTTTTGATTGTGGGACGAGTAATATGCCATGAAAAAGCCATTGCTCTCCACCATTTTGGGCATTTGGCGCATAAGTTCCCGACTCATCATGGTAACAATTGAATTTAATTTCCGGTGTAGGAAGAAACGACATTTGCATAGACATTATGAAACCTGCCCTTCGACGACGGCGATTTCGGTGGCCGTGTTGCCTTGGGCGCTGCGTTTGGCAGCGCAAACTCGCTGCGCCAAGGCCCTGGCTCCGGGCCAACTCATGGGAAGTTTCTCAGGAAATTGTTAACGCCTTGCGCCGAAGTAAACCAACTGAACTAACTGCGACACTGACCGTTGCGGAATATTTCAGCAGAAGACGGTCGTTCTCCGTGCCATCCAAACTGGCCGTTGGACTTTCTTGCTTTTAGCCGGTAGCCTTGATTTGGCGATACGTAACCTTAAAATCTACCTCACTAATCCATTCGGGTTCGGCTATCCATATTTGGTCAATGTTGAGTGACAAATCCATTGTCTGGATAATCTCGTCTATGAAGATGAAATCAAGCGAAAGGTCATCTCCGTAAATATCCACAAGCAGAACTCGTAAGCAGTTTGAATAGTCCTTGAATTTGAGTTCCACTTTAACCAGTAATTTCTCTAGCTTTTGGCGTATCGTTTGAGAGATTTCAGCTAGAGTGTTTTCATCGGCGAGTTCCAAAATATGAGATTGTAGGTCTTGGAACATAATCCACGGATCGTTCATCATTACCCCAACACCACATTCTGGTGTATTCTCATCACGTTCAAATTCAGACAAACGCCAAAAACGCCACGGTACAGGTTGAGCAGAGAAAACCTGTCCTGTGCTAGAAATTTGTCCGCGCTTTTCCATAACGGCTTCTGCTATTTGCTGCGCGATGTTCTCAACTTGCTTCTTGTTCTTACGCAGATGCCTGGCACTTATTCCGAGTAAATAGACATCATCTTGAAAGGCCAAGTTTATCTTTGATGTGAAGCAATTCCCAAACTCGTGTTCCAACTGATGAAACCGAATATAGTTCGATGGCCAAGGAAATCCTTTCCGCTCAATCACCATACACTTGTTTTTCCCGTCTTCCAAAAGAACTTCCGGCTGGCTGGTTGTTTTGTTGAAGACATCTGGGCAGTCTACAAGACTATAGTGAGTGCCAAACTGGGTGTTAAAATGTTTGACAAACTCTTCAAGGGTTGACCATTCGCACTTGTTGCCAGATGGAAGACACCAAAACATAAATACATTTCCCCTTTCTATCTGCGGTTGCATTGTTGGCCCCTAATGCCACCGTAAGCTGCGCTGGCACGGCCGTCCAACACCTTTGCCAATCACCAAAACGCCAGCCGTCCGAGGTGTCGCGCCAGCGTCGCCTTGACGCTGACCTTTCTGCCAGAGTAAAACTTGTTAAACCTGCGCCAAAGGTGAATGACTTTCCCGAGAGTGGCGCTGACTGCTGTCTGGAATTGTAATGGGAAACGGCCATTTCCTTTTTGCAAAATCGCTCAATCCAATCTTGTTTGGAGACTTTTGTCCACATTATTACCTATGAGTTGCAGTTGTTGGGCTTTCAGGTCTCTGTAGGATTGTGTGGCATATGTTATTAGCTCTTCTGGGAAATCAGTTGAAACATTTTCAGAAAAGTCCCCAGTATTCCATTTCTCTATAACGGCTTTATAACCAGATACATGAGTTATAAACTCAAGTAAGCAATCTGGCATTTGTTCCTCTCGAATTAGGTATGCTTTATCAACTATCAACTTTTCCATCAACAAGTTGTTCGGCATAAAAACGGTTTTTACCCAAATTCTCCATTCTACAATGTCTCTTTCCGTTGCAGGCGCAGTTTCGTCTGTGAATACAGCTCGTTTGCCAAGTTTCTGAAGCAAAGCATGGTATGCTTTACCACTTGTGTGAGTAGCAACGAATAACGGTCCATAAAATTCACTTATCCTTTTGTTTACTAGATCAAGTTTTTCTTGCCGTTTGGTTAGTCTGAGGTCATTCCAATAGGTACTCAAATAGCCTGCAAGGGCCAAGATAATCGTTGCTAATAGGGAGATCGTCTCTAGGTACATTGTTTAGCCTTGTTTCATAGTCCAGTAGTGACAAAAGTACCCGTCCTAACGCCACCGTAAGGTACGCTGGCACGGCCGTCCAACACCTTTGCCAATCACCAAAACGCCAGCCGTCCGAGGCATCGCGCCAGCGTCAGGTGGATGGAAGGTTTGTTAGACCACTGCCACATTTAAAAGGGAATATCCTCTTCTTCAATCACTTCACCTGCCGGATTATCTCGAGCTAGAAACTTTCCTAAAAAAGGCCTACCATCTTCAAGAAAGATTTCTGGATTATCAAGATCAGTGAGAGACAGTAGTCTTTCCACAAATGTATCCCTCCATATTGAGGAAGATTGGCGAGTCATGAAAGAACAAAGTTTATCCTTTAAAAACTCGTTACCTCTTTCAAGGCAAGTTGATATGGCGTCAACACATGTTTTTATTTCTTTTTCTTCAGTGAATATGTCTTCCAATGTATACATCATGTATTGACCAACGAAGTTATGATGGTCAAAATCTTCGCTTCTGAGTTTTTTTATCAATACAGTGCCCAGATTCTTTTTTCGTAAAAAATACTTCGTAACATTTGGCGCCCAAGTGGCAGCCGGGTTAGTAGTTTTTCGCTTGTCGGGAAGATACCATGCGCTACTAATGAATTCTGTCAACATACCTTCGACTCTTAATCGTGGCATTTTCTCCAACCTGGGCCATAGGTGCGAAGGCAAAAGTTTCAAGATCAAACTGACATCCGTATCTTTGTCGACATACAATAATTCATCCGAAATAACGGCCAAAAATTCGCTTATTTCTGGCTCAGCGAGTTTGTCTAAAATAGCACCAATTGTTAACCGGAGGTTATCTGAAAACTCCCATGTTTTCTCTCGGTATATAGCAACCAAAGTGTCTACTCGCTTTCTTACAGGAATCTTTTGAACCAATTCATCAACATACTCTCTATCCTGCACGAAATAACGGTCTGTTACAAAAGCCAAAAAACCTTGAATAGTGAAAGACTGCTGGAGTTCCCCTAAGAAAGTTAGCAGGTAATCTACAAATAAAATGATAGCATCGGCTGAATTCCTAGTATCATTAAGCCGCTCATGATTTCGCGGATTGCGTATAAGGCTATACATTCCTCGCAATACTTCTTGAAGACCAATCTGAATATTTCGTTCCGTTTCGGTTTGTAGCTTGTTAATTTGAAGCTTTGGCGGTTTTCCAGCGCTAAACCCCAAAGCTTTTCCAACCAATTCTTTCCCATCTCCATCAAGGCCAGTTTTATCACGGAGAATATCAGTGACAAACGACATTGCATCCTTAATGGCATGTGTGTAGTTTTCCGATTCATATGAATGGGAGATGGCTACCCAAAGTTCAGGTCGGATTTGGGATTCAAGATTCATGAATTTCGATCTCATGTAAGAAGTTCTATTTAAGGTCTAACGAAGTAAGGATTCATGCGGCGCCGCACTCGGCCGGAACCCTTCTATTTGGAATTTAAGCCTGGGGATACCCGATAACCGCTACCGCTCACCCCCACGACCAGCGTCATTGTAGC
>JACSRF010000181.1 GCA_014879875.1 Anaerolinea sp. | reverse complement strand
ACCACGCACCTGACCGCCACCATCACCGATGGTACAAATGTCACTTACGCCTGGGACCTGGGGGATGGCACACTGGCGACCGGAGCGACCGTCACGCACACGTACCCGGCGACTGGTACATATACAGCTCTCGTAACGGCCGTTAATTCCGCTGGCAGCATGACCGCCACCACTACCATTGTGATTACACCACAAGCAGTCCCATCGTCACGGTTGCTTTACTTACCCCTGATCACAACCGCGCCACCCTTCACCCCCATCTTTATCGGGGCGGCCATTCAAGCGCGCCCGGTGTTGGTGAGAGGGGAACAATTCTTTGAGACGACCATCACCATTCCCAACACTTTACCGGCCACAGGGCACTTCTATCTCTCGACATCGCCATCCGCATTAACCCCAGTCATTGTTGATGACAAATTCCTGCTCACCAGCGACGATACCGTTTACTTTACCTACCTGTTTTCAGACGGCACGCCACCCCAATTCGCAACCGTCGAAATCCCGCAGACAACCCTGCGCGCCTTACAAGGCCATACCGTCACCATCGCGTACCAGGACGTGTACGGCACACTGGTTCGCGCCAGCGAGATGTGGCTCATCTGGATAGCTGCGCACAACGATTAAACCCAACCAACCAATCCGTAAAGAAGACAGAATGGGTAGGAAAACAATATTTTCCTACCCATTCTCATCTTTCTTGCGTTATCATAACTACAACCTGCTGAAACAACCAGAGTCAATCATACGACAAAATTTACTAACCTCCGCATCTCTGTGTTGCAATCTCACCGAACGAAGGATAAGCCTATGTGCGTGCGCATCATCATTACCGGCGGCACCTTTGATAAACAGTACGATGAAATCAAAGGGGAATTAACTTTCAAAGACAGCCACCTGCCCAAAATCCTGGAGCAGGCCCGCGTCACCGCCCAGATCGCCTTAGAAATCAACCAACTCACCGACAGCCTTTACATGACCGACGAACACCGGCAGCGCATCCTCGTCTCCTGCCAGGCAGCGCCAGAAACAACCATCGTCATCGTTCATGGCACCGATACCATGGTGGAAACGGCGCGGCTGCTCGGCCAGGCCAATCTGGGCAAAACCATCGTCCTCACCGGGGCAATGATCCCCTACGCCGTCAATGGCTCCGATTCGCTGTTCAACCTGGGGTACAGCGTCAGCGCGGCGCAGTTGCTGCCGGCGGGGGTGTATATTGCCATGAACGGCCGTACCTTCCCCTGGGACAACGTGCGCAAAAACCGGGAAAAAGGGGTTTTTGAATCCATTGTCTGACAGGAACTTAATCACCTTGCAAACATGTCATTGCTCATATCCTGCTCGCTTTAACTTTCGGTTACAATGCACGTGGGTATGAACAAGGAACCATCCATGCGTCCACATTCCGTAACGATTCTACTCTGGGGGGTTTTTCTCATTGGAGTATGGAATGGTGGACGTGCTTTTGCGTTACAACAATCGCTGGCGCTGCCCTTACCAGCCAGACTAGACCCCGGTTGGCGACTGGTTATCGCCCTGATCTGGGCCGTTTTGTTCATCAGCGCAGCGGTGGCTTTGTGGCAGCGGCGGAGAGGAACTCCGCCGTTTACCCGCCCCCTCATTCCCAATTTACTCCTCTGTTACGCCCTGTTTAATCTTAGCCTGTTCGCCCTCGGCATCCGCGCCCCACTGAACCGGCAAAGCTGGCTGATGGAAACAATTTTATATGCCGGCCTGGTGCTGTTCAGCTATTGGACCATGAACAGACCGGCCACCTTATCCTATTTTTCGCACAAGGAGAGCCTGGAACGGCCGTGAGCCGTAAGCCGTAAGCCGTGAACGGATTACGGACAACGGATTACGACCCGCTCCAGCACAAGAAACGTATGGACAAGATCGAAAAACTCAACCGACTACGCGCTCAGTCCCACGCCGGCGGCGGCGAGAAACGCATCGCCCAGCAAAAAGCCAAAGGCAAGATGACCGCCCACGAGCGAATCGAACTGCTCCTGGATCGCGGCTCCTTCCATGAGCTGGACGCCTTCATCATGCACCGCGAACGCAACTTTGGCATGGACAAGCAGAAAATTCCCGGCGACAGCGTCGTCACGGGATGGGGAACCATAGACGGCCGTCTCGTCTACGTCTTCAGCCAGGATTTCACCGTCTTTGGCGGCAGCCTCAGCGGCGTCCACGCCGAAAAAATCGTCAAAATCATGGACATGGCGATGCGCAACGGCGCGCCCGTCATCGGCATCAACGACTCCGGCGGCGCACGCATCCAGGAAGGCGTCGTCAGCCTCGGCGGCTACGCCGACATCTTCCTGCGCAACACGCTCGCCTCCGGCGTCGTCCCCCAAATTAGCGCCATCATGGGGCCATGCGCCGGCGGCGCCGTCTACTCCCCCGCCCTCACCGACTTCATCTTCATGGTCAAAGAGACCAGCCACATGTTCATCACCGGCCCCGACATCGTGAAAACCGTCACCGGTGAAGACGTCACCTTCGAAGAACTCGGCGGCGCGGCCACGCACACCGCCAAAAGCGGCGTCGCCCACATCGCCACTGAAACCGAAGAAGATTCCCTCTACCTCATCCGCGAATTAATGAGCTACCTTCCTTCCAACAACATGGAAGACCCCCCCTTCAAAAAAGGCAAAGATGACGACCTGCGCACCGAAGAAGCGCTCAACGCCATCGTCCCCGACAGCCCCAACAAACCCTACGACATCAAAGACGTGATCAAGCTCGTCATGGATGGCGGCGAATTCTTTGAAATTCAAGAAGCCTACGCGCAAAACATCGTCGTCGGCTTCGCCCGCCTCGGCGGTTTCAGCGTGGGCATCGTCGCCAACCAACCCATGGTCCTCGCCGGCGTGCTCGACATCAAAAGCAGCGAAAAAGCGGGCCGCTTCGTCCGCTTCTGCGACGCCTTCAACATCCCGCTCATCGTCTTTGAAGACGTGCCCGGCTTCCTGCCCGGCCTCGATCAAGAACATGGCGGCATCATCCGCCATGGCGCCAAGCTGCTCTACGCCTTTTGCGAAGCCACCGTGCCCAAAGTCACCGTCGTCACCCGTAAAGCCTACGGCGGCGCCTACTGCGTCATGAACAGCAAACACATCCGCGCCGACCTCAACCTGGCGTGGCCCACCGCCGAAATCGCCGTCATGGGGCCAGATGGGGCCGTGAAGATCATCCACCGCAACGAACTCAAAGAAGCGGCCGATTCCGAAGCGCGCAAAACCGAACTCGTCGCCGAATACCGCGAGCTGTTCGCCAACCCCTACGTCGCCGCCGAATATGGCTACGTAGACGATGTGATTATGCCCAGCGAAACCCGGCCGCGCCTGATCAACGCCCTGCACATGCTGCAAAACAAACGCGACCAAAACCCGCCGAAAAAGCATGGGAATATCCCCCTGTAAATTGACGATGCGCGATTGACGATTGACCGGCGAGTAGGACTCGCGCAACACAATCGCAAATCGCAAATCGCAAATCGGAAATCGAAAGATGAAACGAGAAGACGGATTACTTACCAAACGATTTGACAAACTACTCATTGCCAATCGGGGCGAAATTGCCATGCGTATTTTGCGCGCTTGCCACGAACTGGGCATCAAAACAGTCGCCGTATACTCCGATGCGGATCGCAGCGCGCCACATGTGCGCTATGCCCACGAGGCGTACCACATCGGGCCACCACCGGCGCGCGAAAGCTACCTGGTGATGGAAAAAATCATCGAAATCGCCAAACGTTCTGGCGCTGAGGCCATCCATCCCGGTTATGGCTTCCTCGCCGAACGCGCCGTTTTTGCGCAAGCTTGCGTGGACAACGACATCGTTTTCGTCGGGCCGCCGGCGCGCGCCATAGACATCATGGGCGACAAACAAGAAGCGCGCCAAACGGTGAAAGCGGCCGGCGTGCCTATCGTCCCCGGCACGGAGCCGGGCCTCAACGACGAAGAGATGATCGCCGCCGCGCCGGAAATCGGCTTTCCGGTACTGGTCAAAGCGGTCGCCGGCGGCGGCGGCAAAGGAATGCGCCCCGTCCATCGCCTGGAAGATTTGCCCGACGCCATCGCCGGGGCGCGGCGTGAAGCCCTCTCCGCCTTTGGCGACGACGTGGTCTACCTGGAAAAGATGATCACCGAAGCCCGCCACATTGAGATTCAACTGCTGGCCGACGCGCACGGCAACACCGTTTACCTGGGCGAACGCGAATGTTCCTTGCAGCGTCGCCACCAAAAATTGATCGAAGAAGCGCCTTCTTTTGTCGTGGACGAGGATTTGCGCCAGCGTATGGGGGCTGTGGCGGTCGCGGCCGCGAGGGCCGTCAATTACGTCAACGCCGGAACCATCGAATTTCTGGTAGACAAAGACAAAAACTTCTATTTCCTGGAAATGAACACCCGCTTGCAGGTGGAGCATCCCGTCACCGAGTTGGTAACAGGGGTAGACATTGCCCAAGAAATGCTGCGCATTGCGCGCGGCCGTAAACTGCGCTTCACGCAGGAAGACATCAAAATCAAAGGGTGGGCCATTGAATGTCGCATTAATGCCGAAGACCCATACAACAATTATCTGCCCTCCACCGGCGTCATTAGCACCATGCGCCTGCCCACCGGGCCGGGCGTGCGCGTAGATACGGGTGTTTTCCCAGGCTATGAGATCACGCCATACTATGATTCGATGATTAGCAAGTTGATTTGCTACGGGGAAACGCGCGGTGAGGCAGTGCTGCGGATGCGGCGAGCGTTGCAAGAGTACCGCATTATGGGGGTGAAGACGAATATCCCCTTCCATCAGGTGATGGTGGAAAGCCATCGCTTTTTGACCGGTCAGTTTGACACCAGTTTTGTGGAAACCCGGTTTAGCATGGAAGAGGGTGAAGGGGAACATCGTAATATGGAAGCGGCTATTTTTGCAGCGCTGGCGGCGCATCGGCAAGGGCAGCAAGCCAGCCAGATCGTGGCGCGGGGCGCGCGTGATACGAGCAACTGGAAATGGTACAGCCGTTGGGAGAGGCTGCGGAAGTAAGCGAGAAATGCGGCGTCATTGTTTTATAAGTTCTTAAGGCGTAATCCCTATGAAATATTACACAAAAGTCAACAATGAGGAATACGAAATCGAAATTGACCATGAAAATGAGATCATGGTCAATGGTGAGACGTATCGAATTGATTTTCAACAATTGGCGGAGGGGGGGCTGGCTTCGCTGTTGATTAATAACCTATCCCTGGAAGCGGTCGTTGAGGCGCGTGATGAAAACTGGGAAGTGCTGATGCTGGGCAAGTTGTACACGGTCAAGGTGCAAGACGAACGTACCTACCGGTTGTCCCTGGCCCGTGGACTAAGTGCAGACAGCGGCGAAGGGGACGTGAAAGCGCCCATGCCTGGCATCATTATTGCTGTACCGGTGGCCGTCGGTGACGAGGTTAAACAAGGGGACAAGCTCGTGATTCTGGAATCCATGAAGATGGAAAATGAATTACGCGCGCCCCGCGATGGCGTGATCTTGCAGGTTAAGGTAAACACGGGCGCCAGTGTGGAAAAGGATCAGGTGTTGGTGATCATTGGCGAACAGGAAGCAGAAGAATAGGTGATCGGTAATCGGTGAACGGTAATCGGTGAACGGTTGTAACATTATTAGACATTATCGGAAATATGCAAAACAAGAACACAGAGATTCACAGAGTTTCGGTATAGGGTGATGAACGTGCAGGACAATCTGGAAGTTGAAGTGAAATTTTTAGCGACCGACCTGGGGGCAGTACGGGAGCGGCTGGTGACGGCCGGAGCCGTGATGACAAAGGGGCGGGTGTATGAACGAAATGCGCGTTTGGACACGGCCGATGCAACGCTGCGCCAGCGGGACGAACTGCTGCGTCTGCGTCAGGACACGGCCGTTACCCTCACCTTCAAAGGGCGATCCTTAGAAGCAGAACAAGAGAGCGAGGCGAAGGTGCGCGAAGAGTTGGAGGTACAGGTTAGCGATTATGACACGGCCGTCGCCATCTTCCACCGTCTTGGCCTTACCCCGCAGCAAGTTTACGAAAAATACCGGGAAACCTGGCGGCTTGGCGGTGTAGAGGTGACGCTGGATGAACTGCCTTACGGCCGTTTCATTGAGCTAGAAGGGCCAGAGACCGCCATTAAAGAAACAGCCGCGCAGCTTGGCCTGCTCTGGGAGCAGCGCATCGTCAGCAACTATCTGGCGCTCATGGCTGCCCTCAAACAGCGGCACAACCTGCCTTTCGATGATGTGACTTTCGCCAACTTTGCTGGATTACCCATTTCTATTGCAGATGTGTTATAACAGCCGCATGGAACGCCCTGATTTAAGCCAACTGCCGGATGACGTTCGCGCTTATATCGAAGCGCTAGAACAAGAACTGCTGCGCCTGCAAAACAGCCCCACACCAACCGCCGCAGCCCCCGAACCAGAGTTCAGCGAACCCCCGACCACGATCAACGTCATCACCATCAGTCAGGCAGGGTATGCCAAACGCACGCCACGCCATTTGTATGGGCGGCAGCGGCGCGGCGGCATGGGGGTGTTTGACATCGAATTAGCAGACGACGATGCCCCGGCGCTGCTCACCCTGGCCGACGAAAGTGAACACCTGCTGTTGTTTACCAACCAGGGACGCGCCTTCCGGCTGGCGGTGACGGCTATCCCCGAAACGGCCGTGCGCAGCCGCGGCCACTCCCTCATGGACAAACTCCCCTTTCGTCCTGGAGAACGCATTGCCGCCATTTTACCGGCCGATCGGGGACAGCAAGTGGCGCTCGTCAGCCAGAAAGGGTGGGTGCGCCAGGTACACAAAGCGCGCCTGGGCAGCAGCCTCATCCCCGGCATGAGCTTCTTTGACACCGGCAAACAGGGGGGCATCGTCGCCGCCTGTTGGAGCAGTGGGCAAGAGGATTTGTTGATCGCCACCCGCCTGGGGTTGGGCATTCGTTTCGCCGACCGCCAGGTACACCAGCAAGGCAACCTGGGCATTCGCCTGGACCCTGGTGATGAGGTCGCGGCGATTACGGCCGTTAGCGACAACGGTGGCGTGTTCGTAGTCGGCGACGATGGCAAAGGGACCATCCGCCTCATGGAAGGGTTCCGCGCCAACAAAGCGCCCGGCGCCAGCGGTAAAGTCATTATGAAAACGGAGGCATTGGTAACGGCCGTTGCCGTCAACGACCCCGACGACCTCTTCCTCATCTCCCAAACCAGCAAAATCATCCGCTTTCAGGCCAACGAAATTCCGCCCAAAACCGGCGTTGTGCAGGGCGTCAACTGCATGAGCCTGCGCAACGACCTGGTAACGGCAGCGGCCGTCGTCCCCATGCCGTAGCCCGATTTTCCCAAATCGGGCGGGCGATTTCGGCAAATCGCCCACCATTCACAAAGGAGTACACAACATGTTACAGAAAGCAAAAACTCTCAAAGAGGAAATGATCCGCTTGCGGCGCGACATTCACCAGCACCCAGAACTTGGCTTTCAAGAATTCCGCACCGCCGCCCTCGTCGCCGACACCCTCACCGAAATCGGCATACAGGTGAAAACAGGTATCGGGCGCACCGGCGTCATCGGTGAAATCGGCAGTGGCGACGGCCCCACCATCGCCATTCGCGCCGACATGGACGCCCTGCCCATCCTCGAAGCCACCGATACCCCGTACCGCTCGCAAAATAACGGCGTCATGCACGCTTGCGGCCACGACGCGCACACCGCCATCCTTCTCGGCGCAGCACACCTGCTCAAGCAAAGCCTGGCTACCGATAAATGGCGCGGCAATGTGCGCTTCCTTTTCCAGCCGTCCGAAGAGGCCTTCGACGCCAACGGCATCAGCGGCGCAACGGCCATGATCCAGGATGGCGCGCTGGAGGGCATTGACGCCGTCATCGCTCTGCACGTCTGGTCGAGCAGTGCGGCCGGCGAAATCTATATGCAGGATGGGCACAGCCTGGCGGCCGTAGACTCCTTTAAGGCATGGATTCGCGGTGACGGCGGGCATGGCGCTTACCCACATACCGGCAGCGATCCCCTGTTCATGCTTGGCCCCATTTTGAACGCCCTCTACGCCATTCCCTCACGCAAAATTAATCCGCTCTCCCCTTGCGTGGTCAGCCTGGGGCAAATTAGTGGCGGTAGCGCAACCAACGTCATCCCCAACGAGGTATTCTTGCAGGGAACGATTCGGTCACAAGAACATGCCGTGCGCGAACAGTTGTGGGCAGAAGTGGAGCAAACCTTCAAACTGGCCGAAATATTAGGCGGCAAGTATGAATTTCAATTGGAAAAAGGGTATCCATCCCTCTATAATGATGCCCAGGTCAATAGGTGGATGCGGCAAATAGCCCAAGAGATGGTGGGAGAAACGGCCGTTCACGACACCCAATTTGGCATGGGCGCCGAAGACTTTGCCTACATGGCGCAGCAAGCCAAAGGGGCCATGTTCATGCTCGGCGCAGCCTTACCAGACAACGTCGTCCGCAACCACCACACAGACATTTTCGACATTGACGAAAACGTCCTGCCCATCGGGGCCGCCATCTTAGCAGAGACGGCGCGCCGGTTCGTCATGGGACAATTAAGCTGATAGACAAAACGTCCTGAGCAGCACAGGCAAAAACAAAGAAATATGGCAACAAATTTGCCCGGTAAGGTGATAGGCAAGATAATCGGTGCTATACTTATTGCTGATGATTAGCATTCCTGGTCAGGTTGTTGCCCAAGCATACAGAAGGAACGACCAACATTGACGTTAGGACAACAATTCAAATTATGTCTGGCAAATGTACAGGGTAATTGATGCTGTCTCAGATTCATACATGCACTATAATAGTCAAGAGCCAGTTGAACAGATAAAGTAGAATGTACAACCTGGTTGGAGGCAAACATGGGTTCAGAGCAAAATTTTGATGAGATTTTCTATCCCAACAGGTGGGGACGCATTATTTTGACCTCGGCGGAAGAGATTGTCGGGGAAAAAGGCATGGCGGCGTTGCTCAACATGGCTGGTTTGTCCAAGTACATCGGCAACTACCCGCCAGATAATATGAAAAAAGAATTTACCTTCACCGATGTGGGTAGATTACAACAAGCGTTTTGGGACATGTATGGGCCACGCGGCGCTCGTGTCTTCGCGACGCGCGCCGGTGAACAATCTTTCAATGATGGTTTGAAAAGCTTTGGTTCGGTTGCCAAAGCAGCGCAAGCCTCCATGAAAATTGGTTCACTGGAAAAACGGATGAGCGTGGGTTTGGGCCTTTTTGCCAGGTTCTTTAACACGGTCAGCGACCAGAAAGTTTACGTTGAAGAGGATGATGATAACTGGTACTGGCACATTGAAGTATGCCCCATGTGCGCCGGGCGGACATCAGATAGACCCGTTTGTCATCTGGCGGCCGGTGTCTTGCAGGCCGCCTTTGCCTGGGCCAGTAGTGGTCAGCGTATCCGTGTGACGCCCACAGAATGTATTGCCATGGGCGCAAAAGAAGGAATTGTGACCATGGAGAAACCTAAAGAGTAAGTGGGTTGCCATGAGAACGTCGTTAACGTAAAGGGAACAAATGCCCGCCTTGATTAAGTCGGGCATTTTTCGTTTAACTCTCAGGAGAGTAACGTGCTGATTGGCTTATTCAAAACAATGCGGCCACGCCAATGGACAAAAAATGGGTTTGTCTTTGCGGCCTTATTCTTTGATAGCAAACTGGATGACCTGACCAGTATTTTGCAAACGCTCGCGGCCTTCCTGCTATTGTGCCTGATGTCCAGCGCCGTGTATATCATGAACGACCTGGCCGACATTGACAGCGACCGGCAGCACCCTACGAAACGAAAACGGCCGTTACCCTCCGGTCAGCTCAGTCCGGTCGTGGCGCGGGCAGCGGCGATTCTGTTTGCCGGGGGCAGCCTGGCAGCCGGTTATTGGCTGGCCCCCCCTTTTGGTTGGATTTTGTTCGCCTATCTGATCATCCAGATCGGTTACACCTTTCGCCTTAAACACGTCGTTCTCATTGATGTGTGCATCATCGCCGCCGGGTTTGTGCTGCGCATTGCCGCCGGCGTCTCCGTCATTGAAGTGCAGCGCTTTTCCCCCTGGCTGTACGTTTTTGGCGGCTTTCTGGCCCTGTTCATGGCGCTGGGGAAACGTCGCCAGGAACTCATTCTGCTTGGCGTCAACGCGGGTAACCATCGCGCCATTTTGGACGAATACAATCTGGAACTGATTGATCGTATGTTAGGCATCGTCACTACCAGCGCCATTGCCTCTTACAGTCTGTACACCTTCCTCGCCGAAGGATTACCGCCCAACCACCTGATGATGCTGACCATTCCCTTTGTCATTTATGGCATTTTCCGCTACCTGTATCTGATTCACGTTAAGGGAGAAGGCGGCGCGCCGGAGGAGATATTGCTGCGCGACCGGCCGTTTCAAGTCACGCTCCTGTTGTATGCGGCCGTCGCCTTTGTCGCCCTCTACATCCCACTGTAACCGATGATTAGCGCCTCTGCCCCTGGTAAAATTATTCTCTTTGGCGAACATGCGGTAGTTTACGGCCGTCCCGCCATTGCCGCCCCCCTGGCCCAATTGCGCGCCACGGCCACCGTCGCTCCAGGGGAAAGCGGCGTGCGCCTGGTTGCCCCCGACCTGGACAGCGCCCAATGGCTGCACGAAGCTGACCAAAACGACGCCCTGGCCGCCGCCTTACGCCTTGCCCAGACCGCCACCGGCATCCGCCAATTTCCCCCCATGACCATCACCGTCACCAGCCAGATTCCCGTCGCCAGCGGCCTGGGCAGCGGCGCGGCCATCACCGCCGCCACAATTCGCGCCGTCGTCGAATTTCTCGGCCGGGCCGATCTGCTCACCCCCGCCTGGGTTTCGGCGCTCACCTACGAAGTGGAAAAAATCCATCACGGCACGCCCAGCGGCATAGACAACACCGTCGTCGCTTACGAAATGCCGGTCTACTTCGCGCGCCAGCAGCCACACAACCATATCGAACCTTTTGCCGTTGCCCATCCGCTGCGCCTGCTGGTCGCCGACACAGGCGTACACAGCCACACGCGCGATGTGGTGCTAGATGTGCGCCGCCAATGGGAAGCCGACCCAGACCGCTTTGAAACGATCTTTAGCGGCTGCGGCGACATTGCCCAGGCCGCTCGCCACGCCATTGAAATGGGGCAAGTCGCGGAAATAGGCCGCCTGATGCAAGCAAACCATGAATTATTGGTGCAAATGACCGTCTCCAGCGTGGAATTGGATAACCTGGTACGGACTGCCTGGCAAGCCGGCGCATTGGGCGCCAAGCTGAGCGGCGCCGGCCGGGGCGGCAACATGATTGCGTTGGTGACAAAAGAAACGGAAACGGCCGTGCGTCATGCCCTATTTGCCAGTGGCGCGCGTACCGTTCTCACTACCGTTATCGCCCACAATACGGTAAGATTGGCTCAATCTTGAAGATTGAGCCAATCTACAAACAAAAAGGCCAGCCGATTGGCTGACCTACCTTTAGCGCTCTGCACAGCAGCAGAGGTTTAACAAATACGAAACGTTTAATCTTTTGCGTAAGTCTTCAGACAGCGCGTGCAAATATTCTTGCGCACTTTCGTCCCATTCTCGACAAAAGTCGCTTTTTGAATATTTGGACGAAACAACCGCTTTGTCTTTCTTTGCGAAAAGCTAACGTTCTGACCGGACCTTGGCCCCTTGCCACAAACTTCACATTTAGCCATAATTTCACCTTACCCTGACAAATTAAAAGCGACCATCTGCGGTCGCTCCAGCTTTAGTTTAATAATGAGCGTCTAAAATTATAACAAGGAACCACGTTTATGCAAACGCTGTATGCGTTAGTCAGCAGCTCTCAATCTGGCGCATTTGCCACCAACACCACTGATTGGAAATCGGTGGCTGGCATGAAAACCGCAAATGAAGGTTCGCATTCCACCCATTAAATCTCAGGGAATCAAAACAAAGTTAGTGCCCTGGATAAAAGGTATCATACCATCTGATTTTAATGGCGTCTGGATTGAGCCATTTATGGGTACGGGTATCGTTGGATTTAACATTGCGCCTCGATGTGCTGTGCTAGGCGACACAAATCCACACCTGATAAATTTTTATACCGCTATCGCCCAAAAAAAGGTTACTCCGGGATTAGCAAGAAAATATCTATTGAAAGAAGGCGCGCAGTTACTCAAGGTTGGCGAAGATCACTACTATGCGATACGGGAACGGTTTAATCAAGATCACGATCCGTTAGATTTTCTCTTTCTCAGCCGGGCTGGTTTTAATGGAATGATCCGATTTAACCAAAGAGGAGAATACAATGTCCCATTTTGCCGCAAACCAAACCGCTTTACCCAGGCATACATCACAAAAATCGTCAATCAGATCAATGCCACCTCCAAGCTGCTGGAAATGAAGGATTTCACCTTTCATTGTCAGAACTTTACGGAAACAATCCGTTTGGGAACATCTGCTGATATTATTTACTGCGACCCGCCGTACATCGGCCGACACACAGATTATTACAATGGCTGGGAAGAAGCAGATGAAAGACAATTATTTGCCTTATTATCGAATTCTCCGGCAAAATTTGTATTGTCCACCTGGCATCATAATGATTACAGAGCAAACGAATATGTTGACTTGCTGTGGAACAAATTTAACATTCTCACCCGTGAGCATTTTTATCACGTTGGGGCCAATGAAAATAATCGTAATCCAATGATTGAGGCCATCGTGACAAATTTTGACTTGTCTCTCTATCGTTATGATGAGCCACAAAAACCTGTTCAACTACAACTTTTGGAGTAGCCATTCAGACCGATAGATTTTTGCAAAACTTATCAGGTCTCTTCAAGGAGATAGTATGTCTATAGCCCAAGACGAACCACTCGGAACGATTGATATATCAGAAATCACAGTTTCGACCATTGCCAACCGCGCCATCAACCAATGTTATGGCGTGGTGGGCATGTCCAGTAAAAACCTGGTAGGCGGCATTGCCAGCCTGCTCTCCCGCGACATCAAACGCGGCATTGACGTCACCATTGACAATGGCGGCATCACGATAGATGTCTATGTCATTGTCGAATATGGCGTGCGTATTCGCGCCGTCGCCGAAAGCATTCAAAGCACGGTTAAATTCCACGTCGAAAAATCGCTCGGATTACCGGTGCGGGCGGTGAATGTGTACGTGCAAGGGCTGCGCCAGGGAAAATCTAAACCACAAATTAAAAGCGGGGATTAAAGGATTTAGGGATTTTTTCCGCTCCCTAATCCTCCAAGCCCCGATCTTCTTATCAGGGGACAACACGCGCTGCGGCGCACCAACAATGAATAAAAATCTGTAGCGCGAACTTTTCAGTTTGCGTGGGTGAACTGAAAAGTTCACCCTACATTTACAGAGGAGAGTATCTTGTGACCAATGACACGACACCACCGGCTTCACAAAAATGGCTGCAATGCAATGGGCAGCAGTTCCGCAAACTGGCGCAGGCAGGCATGTTATGGCTGGAAAAGAACAGCCAGTATGTAAATGAACTGAATGTTTTTCCGGTTCCTGATGGGGATACGGGCACGAATATGCTCTTGACCATGCGCTCGGCCTACGGCCGTATCCAACACCTCAAAGATACACACGTCGGCAAGGTTGCAAAGGAACTGGCTCACGGCGCATTGATGGGCGCGCGGGGTAATTCTGGCGTCATCCTCAGCCAGATTTGGCGCGGTCTGGCGCGTGAACTGCGCGACAAAGAGAGTTTTAACGCCGCCGACCTGGCAAAGGCCATGCAACAAGCGGCCGACACGGCCTATCATGGCGTGATGCGCCCCGTTGAGGGAACCATCCTCACCGTCGTGCGCGAAAGCGCAGCCGAAGCGGCCGACGCTGCCAAAAAAAGCCAGGACTTACGCTTTATGATCGAGCGCATCTTAGAGCGCAGCCAGCAAGCATTGGAGCGCACACCCGATATGTTACCTATTTTGAAACAGGCAGGCGTGGTTGATTCTGGTGGCCAAGGTCTGGTGTTCATCTTCGAAGGCATGTTGCATTACGTCAACGGCCAGATAGATTTACAGCAAACGGCCGTACACCTCGGCGCGCAAGCAATTAGCGAACGACCGGCGCAAGCCCTGGCCGCGCCGGAAGATGGGCAAATCGAAAACCCATATGATGTGCAATTCATCCTCATCGGCGAAAACCTCAACGTGCTCGAAGTGCGCCAAACAATTGACGCGATGGGCGATTCTACCGTCGTCGTCGGCGATGAAACCACCATCAAGGTCCACATTCACGTCAAAGACCCAGGCGTCCCTCTCAGCTATGGCAGCAACCTGGGAAAAATCACAGATGTGGTGGTCGAAAATATGCAGCTGCAAATGGAAGAAATTATCCATACCGGCAGCGCCGCGCCAAACATTGCCGCTGAAGCGCCGGCGGTAACGGTCGAGCCAGGACAAATTGGCGTCGTCGCCGTCGCCGCCGGGGATGGCCTGGGCAAGATTTTCCGCAGTCTGGGCGCCGCTTATATTGTCAATGGCGGGCAAACCAACAACCCCAGCACGGAAGAGATTTTCCAGGCAATTCAGGACGTGCCCACCGACAAGGTGATCATTCTGCCCAACAATAAGAACATCATCCTGGCGGCCGAAGCGGCGCGTGATCTCAGCCCCAAGCATGTAGCCGTCGTGCCGACGCGCACCGCGCCACAAGGCATCAGCGCCATGCTCAGCCTGAACCCGGATGGGGACCTGGCAGCGACGGCGCAAGCGATGTCCACGGCCGCCAGGCAAGTAGCCACCGGCGAACTGACCAAAGCCACGCGCTCGGTTACCCTGGATGGGGTTGAGGTGAAGGAAGGGGAAATCATTGGCATGGTCAACGGCCGTCTCCACGCCTCTGGCCCGGACATAGCCACCGTCTTAACGGCCGTGCTCCAGGGCATGGACATGCAAGAGCGGGAAATTGTCACGCTCTACTACGGCGCCGACGTCACCGCTGCTGCTGCTGCCGACATGGCGGCCGACATCGAAAGCCGCTTTCCCGGCGTTGAAGTAGAAATATTGCTCGGCGGTCAGCCACACTATTTCTACATTTTGGGCGCCGAGTGACAACTGCCCGATTACCGATTACGGATCACCAATTACCATGACCATAAAAATCGTCACCGACAGCACCTGCGACCTGCCTCCGGCGTTAGCCGCCAGCCTGGATATTACCGTCGTGCCTGTCTACATCAACATCGGCGAGACCAGTTACCGCGACAAAGTAGACATTTCGCGGCAAACATTTTACGACAACCTGTACAGCTATCCCATCTACCCGACAACGGCCGCTCCCGCCACCGGAACCTTCACCGAAGTCTACGAACGGCTGACGAGCGAAGGCGCGACCGCCATCCTCTCCATCCACCTCTCTTCCGCCCTCAGCAACACCTACAACGCCGCCCGACTAGGAGCGGCCGCCGCCAACAGCGCCCCCGTCACCCTCATTGACACCGAACAAATCACCCTCGGCAGTGGGCTACAAGTCATGATGGCGGCACAAGCAGTCTCCGCAGGACAAAGCGTAGCCGACATTGTCGCCATGTTAGCCGCCTACACCCCACGCGCCTACGTTTTCGGCATGATTGACACCTTAGAGTCCTTGCGGCGCAGCGGGCGGGTCAATTGGGCATCATTCGGCATCGGTTCCTTACTGCAAATCAAGCCGGTCATGCTCATCCACCGCAGCCAGATAGAGGTTGTGGCGCGCGTGCGCGCGCGCAAACGGGCGCAGCAGCACATGATTGACATGGTATCCGCGTTAGGCCCCTTCGTTCACATCGGCATTATTCACGTCAATGCTCCAGAAGCGGCCGTCGAATTAGCTCAGGCTGCCAAACCCCTTTTCCCCGATGCACAAGACCCGTTGATCACCGAAATCACGCCAGCTATTGGCGTTCACCTCGGTTTGGGCGCCGTTGGATTTGCATGCCTGACAACTGGTGATAGAGTCTTAGACTATGCAAAGATCATTTAAGCGACTAGAACGTGTTCTGACTTTAGAAGCAGAACAAGGTTATAAAAACAAAGCAGTCGTTGGCGGCATTCGCCAATTCGTCATGTACTGGGTAGAGCAGGCACGGAACGAAGCGGTAGATGAGCTAGACCGCGTCTTTATTGAGCAAGCGGCCGATGCCTTGCTGGAATACGGCCGTTTACCAGGCATTGAAGCGCGTACCAAAACCATTCAATCATTGCTGCAAAACTTGCAAAAACGGGAAACGCGCCTTGCTGATCAACAGCCCCCCCCGCCAGTGCGCTCCCCACGTCCAGAGCGCAAGCCACAACCGGCAGCTGCAAAACCGGCCGTCAACGCCAAACCAACCCCAGAACCAGACGACGACTTACCGGCTGTAGCAACGCCGGCCGAACCACCCCCAGCCGCGCCACCTCCCCAAGAACCAACCAGCGAACCGGATCCCGCAGGGTTGGCGCAATCCGTCACCCACTTGAAAGGGGTTGGCCCCAAAATCGGCGGCCTTCTAGAGAAATTAGGGGCAGGCACAATTGCCGATCTGCTTTATCTCTTCCCTCGTCGCTACGACGATTACACCCTGATGAAGCCGATTAACCAACTGCGCTATGGGGATCAGGTAACGATCATCGGCACAATCTGGGAGGTGCGCGCGCGCCGCACCCGTACCAATCAGGTCATTGTGCAGGCTGTGATCAGCGATGGTACCGGCAGCATTCAAGCCAACTGGTTCAACCAATCGTGGCTGGTGGAAAAGCTGCACTCTGGGATGCAGGTCGTGCTCAGCGGCAAGGTAGACCAATACCTGGGGCGCCTGATCATGCCTTCGCCAGAATGGGAAGCGATGGAGCTAGAACCGTTGCGCACGCGACGCATTGTGCCCATCTACCCGCTCACGGAAGGTCTCAACGGCAATAAAATACGGGAAATCATGCGCACGGCCGTTGCCCAATGGGCAAAGCGCGTTCCCGAACCCCTGCCAAAAACCATTCGCCAAAGTCAAAACCTATACAGCCTCTCCCAGTCTTTACAGCAAATTCATTTTCCTGACAGCCAACAGGCGCTGCACGAAGCGCGTCGCCGCCTCATCTTCGATGAACTGTTCCTGCTGCAACTAGGGATGCAGCGCAAACGCAGCGAATGGCGTTCACAACCCGGTATTCCACTGCAAGCGCCAGACGAAGCCATCCAACCCTTCTATGACGCCCTCCCCTTCGCCCTGACATCCGCCCAGCAGCGCGTCATTGCGGAGATCATGGCCGACATGGCGCGCGACGTGCCCATGAACCGCCTGCTGCAAGGGGATGTCGGCGCCGGCAAAACGATCATCGCCGCCGTCGCCATGTTAGGCGCGGTGCAAGCAGGCGCCCAGGCGGCGCTGATGGCCCCCACCGAAATCCTGGCCGAACAGCATTTTCGCAGTCTCAGCCACCAACTTGAGCCATTGGGTATCACCACCGCCTTGCTCACCGGCAGCGTCCCAACGGCGACCAAAGAGCGCATCTACGCCGGGTTAGCCAACGGCGACATTCAAGTAGCCATCGGCACACACGCCCTCATTCAAAACACCGTTACTTTTTCACGGTTGGGGCTGGTAGTCATTGATGAACAGCACCGTTTTGGCGTGGAGCAGCGCGGCGCATTACGCAGCAAAGGAGTCGAAACCGGCAACGGCATCCCCAACCCGCACCTGTTGGTCATGTCGGCCACGCCCATTCCGCGCACCCTCGCACTCTCCCTTTACGGCGATTTAGACCTCTCCATTTTGGATGAAATGCCCCCCGGCCGTCAGGAGATCAGGACCCACTGGCTGCAATCTACCGAACGAGAACGCGCCTATGCGTTTGTGCGCCGTCAGATAGCCGAAGGTCGCCAGGCTTACGTGATCTATCCGCTGGTGGAAGAATCGGAGAAAATTGATGTGGGCGCGGCCGTTAGCGAGTATGAACGGCTGCAAACAGAGGTGTTCCCGGATCTCAAGTTGGGGTTGATACACGGCCGTTTACGCGCCGACGAAAAAGAAGCAGCCATGAGCGCCTTCAACCAGGGCGAGACCAACATCCTGGTCGCCACATCCGTCATTGAAGTGGGCGTAGACGTACCCAATGCCACCATCATCATCATCGAAGACGCCAACCGCTTTGGCCTGGCGCAGCTGCACCAATTTCGCGGTCGGGTGGGACGCGGCGCGCATCAATCTTACTGCATTCTCATTGCCGACAGCAGTTCGCCCGAAGCAGAAGAACGGCTGCAAGCCCTGGAACAAACCAATGACGGGTTTGTGCTGGCCGAGAAAGATTTAGAGATTCGTGGACCAGGCCAGTTTTTCGGCCGGCGGCAGAGCGGCATCCCCGAACTGAAACTCGCATCCCTGCTCGACATGGAAACATTACAACAGGCGCGCGCCGCGGCCGAAACCGTTTTTACCACCGATCCCACATTGGCAGCGCCAGAGCACCAATACCTGAAAGAACGCATCGCCCAATTTTGGGAAGATGCCGGAGACATCAGTTAGCCATACGGCTTTCAGGAACCGTGTTCCTGCTGAGGAGCGCGGTTTCTCAATCACTTCATTTGTTCTACGGAGAGTAACATTGACCAACCGCATTGCCTTATACCCTGGCACCTTTGACCCGGTACATTATGGTCACTTAAACCTGATGCGCCGTGCCGCATCCCTGTTCGAAGAACTGGTTGTTGGTGTTTATGATCACAGCAGGCCAACCAAATCCATTATTTTCCCAATTGAGGAACGCATCCAAATGATCCAGGATACGTTAAACGGACATGAAAATATCCGTATTACCAGCTACAGTGGCTTAACCGTAGAGTATGCGCGCCAAATTGGGGCGGCAGCTATTGTACGTGGCCTGCGCGTCTTTTCTGACTTTGAATTTGAGTTTCGCATCGCGCTGGCTAATAAACGACTCAATCCAGATATTGAGACCATCAACTTTATCACTGACGAACAACATACGTTTTTAAGCGGCAGCACGGTACGCGAAATCGCCTCATTAGGTGGCGATGTCAGCAGCATGGTCCCACCGAATGTAGCCATTGCCCTCTATAAACGATTTAACGGGAGCGATGAGGAAGAGTTCAGCCGTCCCGTGCCATTGCGTGACTGATTACTTCGCCATTATAATAAACAGGTAGCTGCGGCCGTTAGCATTTCTCAGCAGCGCGCGTGGCAAGCAACACGCTGCCACCATACATAAACATGAGGGTAGGCAATGGATATACAACATCTGGTTGATCGCCTGGAGCAGGTTCTGAATGAAAGTTCACACTTTCCGCTCACGGCTTATCTCTTGGTCAACGACGATCGCATTTACAACATTGTGGACCAGATGCGTGTGGCTGTGCCTGAAGAGGTGAAACGGGCAAACCGCATTGAAGCAGAAAAGGACCGCATTCTAGCGCAGGCGAAAGAAGAGGCAGACCGCATTCGTGACCTGGCCAAACAAGAAGCGAGTGAACTGGTCAAGCGAGATGCCATTACGACATCGGCGCAGCAGCGCGCCGAGAATATTTTGGAACGGGCGCGCCGTGACGCCGAGGCGCTGCGCCAGGATGCAGACGCCTATGTGATTGATGAATTAACCAAATTGGAGGAGCAGTTGCTTCGTTCGTTGGCTGTGGTGCGCAATGGGTTGGATAAAGTGCAAGGCGACGTACAAGTGATGCACGTAGAACCATAGCGCGGAAAGCATCGGGCTAACATATACTTGCCTGTGACCGGCCTCTGACTGCGCTACAGATATTATATTAACGTCCATAGACAATTTGTTGTCACCACCAAAGGCACGCCAAAAAAGGCGGTCGTGTGCTTGACAGTCAATCATGACTGGCTATAATTGCCAGTCGCGGCGTTATCGCCGTTTTATTTTGTATGCAAGGGAATTTTGATACGGGCGCAGGGCAGAAACTGACGTTTTGACCAGAGGTGGCGCGAGCCAAAAGCAGCCAGTATCGTCCCGATAGATTTTAAGAAGAGGTTATCAACATGGGTGCTGTTCCAAAACGTAGAATTTCTAAGTCCCGCCGTGATAAGCGGCGCACACACGATGCGCTGCAAACGTATCACCTGGTCCCCTGCTCGAACTGCGGCGAAATGAAGCGATCCCACCGTATTTGCCTGGAATGTGGCACATACAACGGCCGTCAGGTTTTGCCCCCATTGGCAGAGTAAGATCGGGTAAAAAGGGTCGTGATCAGCGCGACCTTTTTTCTTTTGCGGTACCGCTTAGATGGTATGCGCTTTATCCCAGAGGTACCTGGGCGCAGCAGGTTGACTTAAGCGCCTGGCATCTCCTGGCTAAACGACTACTTACCGCCTAATGTTTGCGGGCTTTAACAATGAATCTATTGATTCTCCCTATTGGGAAAGCAGCACATGGTATTAAATGCGTGGGCAATGGTCAGGCAGAATAACATGTGCTGTTTTTGTTTATACACGCTTTTGTAGGGTGAGGGGCCACAACGAACAAAAATCTGTAACGTGATTTGGTGAATCGCGCTACAGTTACAGAGGAGGCAGACCGTTGTTGTTAGCAGGTAAAGTAGCTATTGTCACCGGTGCATCGCGGGGTATTGGCCGCGCGATTGCTGAAGACCTGGCCTTGAATGGGGCTAAGGTAATTGTCAACTATCACAGCAGTGGAGACGCCGCCGCGGAGGTTGTGCATAATATTGAGGCCAATGGGGGAACGGCCGTTGCCGTCGCCGCCGATGTCAGTAACTTTGAAGCAGCCAAAGCCCTCATCAAAACAGCCAATGACACCTATGGTCAAATTGACATTCTCGTCAACAATGCCGGTACCACCCGTGACATGCTGCTGCCCCTGATGAAGGAAGATGATTGGGACACCGTCATCGAAACAAACCTGAAAAGCGTCTTTAACTGCTGCAAGGCCGTGCTGCGCCCCATGATGCGCCGGAAACAAGGCGGCCGTATCATCAATATTTCCTCTGTCGTTGGCCTTGTTGGGCAAGCCGGGCAGGCCAATTACGCGGCCTCCAAAGCGGGCATTATTGGCCTGACCAAATCTCTGGCCAAGGAGTTAGGCTCACGGCAAATTACCGTCAATGCGATTGCGCCCGGTTTTTTCCCGACGGCGTTAACGGCCGTTCTCACCGAAGACATGATCCAACAAGCCATTGCCCACACCCCATTGGGCCGGTTAGGCGAATTACCCGAAATCGCCTATTTGGTCTCCTTTCTCGCTTCCGACAGAGCAGCCTTCATCACCGGTGAGGTTATTCGCGTGGATGGCGGCATAGGCATCGGCTAAAAAACAACAGAAGGAACAATCATGAACGAGGAACAAAAACTAGAAAGCCTGGGGCGCATCGAGGTTGCGCCAGAAGTCTTAACCACCATCGCCCATTTTGCCACCACCCGTATGGAAGGCATTCAACGCATGGCCCCCGTCCCCCCCGATGTCGCCCGCCTCTTTCGGCGCAGCATCCAACACGACGGCATTTTACTCAATTTAGCCGAAGATAAAGTCAAATTCGATATTTACGTTATAATGAACCCAAACGTCAATATCATGGAAACCAGCCGCGCACTCCAGGCGGCAGTCGTAGAAGCCATTGACACAATGGTTGGCATTCCTATTGATGCTGTTAATATCCACGTAGAAAATGTTGTTTATACACAAGAGTAGCCTCAAAAATGCCAACAGGTAGTATAAAACCTTTATGAAAACAAGACGACGGGCCAGGCGTGCAACATTAGAATCACTTTACGAATACGACATCGCCAACCACCCCCCAGGGGAAGCTTTGCAACAACGATTGCTCGAAGCGCCCATGACCAGCACCGGCGTCGAGTTTGCCGCGCGCCTTATTCAGGGTGTTGTTGAGCACCAGTTAGCCATGGACAAACTCATCGCGCGCTACGCGCCCGAATGGCCCCTGGAACAAATGGCCGTCATTGATCGCAATATTCTGCGTATCGCTATCTACGAATTTCTGATTTCTGATGAAACACCTGTCAAAGTGGCCATCAACGAAGCGGTGGAATTAGCCAAAATTTATGGCGCAGATAGCTCGCCTCGCTTCATTAATGGGGTGCTGGGGACATTGGCCGAACATATCGCAGACCTGCGTGCTGAACTTTTTGCCCTCGCCGTTTCCGAATGATTCACTGCTACGATACTTCAGGTAACGCCACTCCTGTTGCCCCCGAATCAGTTCAATTTCGTCCGGCCGCTTACGGCATTCTGATTGACGAATATGAGCAAGTGCTCCTCTTGCGCCACACGCAAACCAACCTGTGGTATCCCCCTGGGGGCATTCTCAGCCCACAAGAAACGCCAAAACAAGCCGTCCGCTTCCACTTTCGCCGTATCATGGGCAGCACACCGCAGGTTGGGTCACTGTTGTTCGTTGAAGACCAATACCGTATCACGGATGATAATCAGGCGTGGCATCTCTCGATGATGTACTATGCAATGGAAAAACCGACGCTCAGCACCACAACGTTAGGTGAATCGGTTGATTCGGATGTTGCCGCGCGTTGGGTTCCGGTGCTAGAACTAGATCGCACAAAAATGCAATTTGGGTGGGAAGCCATCCAGGCCGGGCAGCTACAACAAAAGTTACTATAAGAAATCAATCTCGCTGAATTTTGTCTCTTTCCATCTTTGTGTCTTTGCGTTAAATTCTTTTCTGGCTTGTCCAGGTCAGGAAGCAACGAATAAACTCATGATGGTCTTGCAATTATCTTGACAATCTATCCGGCAACGTGCTACCATGCCGCTATGATGAAGCATTCACAGATATTTTTTGCTTTTCGCTTTTTCTTTCAGGAAACCACCGCTGCCGTGTTGGCGCAGGAGGGTTATGCGGCTTGAGTCGAAGCGAGAGCGTAATCAGGAAAGCGAAAGACGCGGCGTCAAACCCGCGTCTTTTTTGTTTTTGGCGCAGACTGATGGGTATGATATGCTTTTTAGTTGTTGGCAGTCATAAGCTCTGGGCGCGCCACAATTTTTAGAAAAAATCAGGAAGTGGAAAGATGCTTGCACAATTGGATGAACTATATGCAGAATCATTGGAGAAATTGAAAACGGCCGCTTCCACGGCCACCCTCGAAACCTGGTACAAGGAAACCCTCGGCCGCAAAGGGGCCGTCTACCTGATGACCCGCCAGGTCGGCCAACTCACCCCCACCGAACGGCCGATCTTTGGCCAACAAATCAACAAAATTAAAGACGAGCTAGAAACAGCCTACCAGGCGCGGCTGACGGCCGTTAAAACCACCGAACTAGACGCCCAAATAGCCGCCTCAGCCGTGGATGTGACCCTGCCCGGCCGCCGTCCGGTGCGTGGGGGGCTGCACGTCATCACCCAAACCATGCGCGAAATCTACCGCATCTTCGGCGACATGGGCTTCCAGGTCTACCGCAGCCCCGACGTCGAAACCGACGCTTACAACTTCGAGATGCTCAACTTCCCGCCCCACCACCCGGCGCGCGACATGCAAGACAGTTTCTACACCACCCATCCCGACGTCATCCTGCGCACCCACACCAGCGCCGGGCAAATTCGCGCCATGCGCGCTTACCATCCTGAACCGGTCCGCGTCATCCTGCCTGGCATGTGCTACCGCAACGAGCAAATCACTACCCGCTCCAGCATTCAGTTCACCCAGGTAGAAGGGTTAGCGGTGGGAACCAACATCACCTTTGCCGATTTGAAAGGCACCCTGACCGAATTTGCGCGACGGCTGTTTGGCGCCAACCGCGAAACCCGCTTTCGCGCCAGCTACTTCCCCTTCACCGAACCCAGCGCCGAAATGGACGTCACCTGCTTCCTCTGCGAAGGAGAAGGCTGCCAGGTGTGTAAATACACAGGCTGGCTGGAAATTCTAGGCAGCGGCATGGTCCATCCCGTCGTCCTGCGCAACGGTGGTTACGACCCGGAACAATATACCGGGTTCGCCTTTGGCCTGGGACCAGAACGGATTACCATGCTCAAATATGGCATCAACGACATCCGCCTCTTCTGGGACAACGACCTGCGGTTCTTACAACAATTCTAAATTCATCCCACAATCCGCAATTTCTAAGGGAGACACACCATGCGCGTACCACTTTCATGGCTTAAAGATTACGTAAACATAGACCAACCGGTCACGGCCGTTGCCGCCACCCTCACCAACGCCGGTCTGGAAGTGAAAACCATTGAACACTACGGCATTCCTGGCGCCGACCTGGAATGGGAACGAGACAAAGTTGTGTTGGGGCACATTCTCCAGGTAGAACAACACCCGGACGCCGAACGGCTCGTGCTGGCAACCGTCGCCTACGGCGCGACCGCGCCAGAGGTTGTCGTCACTGGCGCGCCAAATTTATTCCCCTATGTGGGTCAGGGCAGCATCGCCCACCTCAACCTCTATTCCCCACTCGCTCTGGAAGGGGCCACCCTGTACGACGGGCACAAGGCAGAGCAGAAAAAGGCAAAACTCAAAGGGCGCGAGCTGCGCGGCATCTATAATCGCTGTATGCTGTGTTCAGAAAAGGAACTGGGCATTAGCGATGAACATGATGGCGTCATCATCATGGTCAAAGACAGCGACTCGCCGGATTACCAGCCAGGTGTACCGCTGCAAGATGTCCTTGGCGATGCCGTGCTGGAAATTGACATCATCCCCAACATTGCCCGCTGCGCCTCTATGGTCGGCGTGGCGCGTGAATACGCGGCGCTCACCGAACAAACCATATGTTATCCTGATTACAACGTGGTCATGACCGGCGCGCCATTAGCCGACCGTGTCGTCATCACCACCGAAAACCCCAAGCTCAACCCCCGCTTCGTCGCCCTGCTGATTGAAGGGGTCGCCCAAAAACCAAGCCCGTACTGGATGCAATACCGGCTGCGCCTGGCCGGGCAGCGCCCCATTAACGTGGTCGTAGACATCAGCAACTACGTCATGCTGGAAATGGGGCAGCCAAACCATACCTTCGATTATGATTTCCTGCGCCAACGAGCAGATCAATACGCGCCCGCTGGCCCGGTTCATATCCACACACGCCTGCCGCGCGCAGACGAAACATTGACAACGCTGGATGGAACGACGCACGAACTGCAATCCTACAATATTTTGGTCACAGACATGGTCGGGAACTTAAGCCTGGGCGGGGTGATGGGCGGCCTGGACAGCGAAATCAAACCGGAAACGAAAAACGTGCTGCTAGAAGCGGCCGCCTGGAATTTCATCAACATTCGTCGCACCAGTGCCCAGTTGGGCATCCACACCGACGCCGCCTTTCGCTTCAGCCGGGGCGTGCATCCCAGCCAGGCATTGCTTGGCGCCAAACGCGCCGCCGAACTGCTGCGCCGCCTGGCCGGAGGCACAGTCGCCACTGGCATTGTGGATACCTACCCTGACCCACCAACGGCCGTCAAAGTTAAACTAGATTTGGACTACGCGCGGCGATTGAGCGGCCTGAACCTGTCGGGCACGGAAATGGCAAATCTGCTGCGCTGGCTGGAGTTTGACGTGACAGTTCATGCCAATTCCCTCACCGCAACCGTGCCCGACCACCGCATGGACATTGAAGGAGGGCATGACCTGGTGGAGGAACTGTGCCGGGTGTATGGCTACGGCCGTATCCCTTCCACCGTCCTCGCCGACACCCTCCCCCCTCAACGCGGCAACCCCAGCCTGGAACAAGAAGAGCGCATCAAAGACATCCTCGTCCAGGCCGGTTTGCAAGAGATCATCGCCTTTCGCCTCACCGCGCCAGAGCGTGAAACCCGATTGTACCTGACGCCACAGACCACCAATACCGACGCCTACGTCACCCTCACCAACCCCCTCTCACCAGAGCGCGCCGTCATGCGCCACAGCATCCTGGCTTCGGTCATGGAAACGGCCGCCGCCAACAGCCGCTACCAGGAGCAAATTGCCATCTTTGAAATCGGGCAGATTTTCCTGAACAAAACAGACGCCGCCTTACCCGACGAGAAAACGAGGCTCTCCCTTGTCCTGACCGGGCAGCGCACACCCACACATTGGCAAGAGGCAGCCGCCCCATCCTTGTACGATTTCTTCGATCTCAAAGGGGTGTTGGAACACCTTTTCACCAACTTGCACGTCACGGTAAGCTATACGGCCGCACACCACCCCACCTATCGTCCCGGCCGTACAGCACAAATCCTGCTCAACGACACGCCTATCGGCTGGATGGGCGAAATTCATCCGCTGATCGTCGAGCGCTTCGGTCTGCGCCTCAATCCCGGTCAGCCGGTACTTGCCGCCGACATAAACCTGGAGGCGCTCATTCCCGCCATCCCCCACGCTTACCCCTATACGCCGCTGTCCACATACCCGGCCGTGCATGAAGATCTGGCCCTCATCGTAGACAAGAGCATGACAGCCGCTACCGTAACGGCCGCCTTACGGGAAGCTGGGGGCGCGTTGCTGCAAGACATAGCCCTATTCGATGTGTACGAAGGTCAGCAAGTTCCTCCAAGCAAAAAGAGCCTCGCCTATCATCTGACGTTTCAATCTCCAACCAAGACGCTTGCTGACAAAGAAGTGAGCAAAACTCGCGCCCGCATCTTAAAACTGCTGGAAAACAAAATTGGGGCGCACTTACGCGCATAACCAGTTATTGCGTATTATGTATTGCTGGCTCTTTGGGAATTCGCGGGATCGAGCCTGACGTGATGCGTGAAACGTGATGCGTGACCAGAGAAAATCACGCATCACGCATCACAGCCTGCCCTGAACTTGTCGCAGGGTTTCACGGCGTCAACCCCGCAAAATCCTGATGATCCATATTGCTACCTGGATACGCAATGCACACAGACCCCGCCAAATCTTGATACCCGCAAAGACTTATCACCCATAACCTATCGTCTATTTTATCCAATAGCAGTATGATTTAGTTGGTCAAAGTGTCTTGACAGCGATAATGAGCCGTGATATAGTTGACTTATCAACTGTTGCGCAGGCAACAAATTACCGAAAGAAAGAGCTTCATGAACGATAAAGAACTTTTGTACAACCTGATCAAAGAAACGTTCCTGCTGCTAGACGATGGGGATCGGCGCTTTTTCAATCGGTTTGACATAACCGTGTCACGCTACTATGCGCTGTACCATATTGGTGAAGAACCAGGCATCTCCTTTAGCCAGTTAAGCGACTGTATGGTCTGCGACAAAAGCAATGTCACACGCATCATCAAAGGGTTGGAAAGCGCCGGGCATGTTGTGCGCCAGCCACACGAAACAGACGGCCGTACCCTCCGCCTCTACCTGACGGATTCAGGAACGGCCGTGCTCAATCAGGTCTCCCTTGCCCACAAACAGTACAATGAAACCCGCCTGGAATGCATTGACGAAATTGAACAGGGCAACCTCATCCAAGGGTTAACCCGGCTTAACGAATACATGAAACAAGGCCTGTATACTTTAGTCGAAAATATGACAACACCCTAAAAAAACCGCGTTCAACCACTTTTTTTGCTAAAATGCAATACAGACAAATCGGTACTTGAAGAGGAGGTGATAGCCGTAGGAGTCATATCAAAGAATCAACCAACAACAAACGATTAAATTTCGCATCACAAATATTAGAAAGTGAGGAGAATCTATTTCATGAAGAACAAAAATGTATACTTGCTGCTCATCGTCATGCTGATGGGCGCCCTTGTGCTCGTGGCCTGTGGCGGCGGCGAAACCAATGAACCCGTTGTCAATCAACCCGTCGAAGAATCGGTCGCTGAAGAACCGGCTGTGGAAGAACCGGCCATGGAAGAACCAACCGCCGTACCGGCCATGGAAGAACCAACCGCCGTACCGGCCGAAACCACCGGCGCCAGCCTCGTCATCTGGGCTGACGACACCCGCTCTGCCATCCTCAATGAATTAGCAGCCGACTTTGAAGCCGAATATGGCGTCAAATTAATTGTCGAAGAAGTTGCCAATATCCGCGACCAATTCACCATCGCCGCCCCGGCCGGTGAAGGCCCGGACATCACGCTAGTTCCCCACGACCAGGCCGGATCCATGGTTGCCAGCGGCTTGTTAGCCCCCCTGGACCTGGGCGCCAAAGCCAGCTTATTCGTCCCCAAGTCTATTGAAGGCTTCACCTTCGACGGCGAACTGTACGGCATGCCCTTCTCCACCGAAAACCTCGGCTTCTTCTACAACACCGAACTGGTCCCTGAACCGCCCACGACCTGGGAAGAGCTGTACGAAATCGGCAAGGCTCTCCAAGAAGAAGGCAAAGTAACCTACGGTCTCTCCGTTTCCGGGACGACCTATGACATTTACCCCCTGGACACCGCTTTTGGCGGCTACATCTTCGGTCAAGATGCCGACGGCAACTGGAATCCCCAAGACCTGGGTGTGGACAATGAGGGCATGATCGCCGCCACCCAATGGCTGCAAGACATGGTCAATGAAGGTTTCATCAGCGACAGCACCGATTGGGATACCGCACACGTTCTCTTTGAGACCGGCGAAACCCCCTTCATCATGGCCGGTCCCTGGGCTTTAGACCGCATCCGCGCCGCTGGCGTGCCCTACGCCATCACCAACTTCCCCAGCGCCGCGCAAGAAGGCTACCCCTTCGCCGGTGTGCAGGGTTTCATCATCAATGCCTTTAGCGACAACGTCCTGCTGGCGCAAGCCTTCCTGACCGAGTTTGTGGCTACCGACGAAGTGATGGCTCGCCTGTATCAGGCGACCAATCGCCCCTCCGCCTACATTCCAGTTCTGGAAGCGACAGCGGATGAAGACCTGCAAGCGTTAGGCGAAGCTGGCGCCAATGCCAGCCCGATGCCGGCCATCCCCGAAATGGGTTCCGTTTGGGGTTCCTGGAACGATGGCGTCGTCTTGACGATGCAAAATCAACAAACCGCTGAAGAAGCGATGTCCACGGCCGCCACGCAGATTCGCACCATCATCGGCGGCGCCTTCTCCGGCATGGTCAACGTGCCCGGCTCCTGGCAAGCGGCCGCCGGCTGCCCCGGTGACTGGCAGCCCGACTGCGCCACCACCGCCCTCACCGAAGGCGCTGATGGCCTGTTCACCGGCGTCTTTGACCTTCCCGCCGGTGATTACGAAGCCAAAGTCGCCCTGGACGGCAGTTGGACTGTCAACTACGGTGTGGATGGCGTCGCCGACGGTGACAACTACACATTCAGCCTGACGGCCGATGGCAGCGTCACCTTCACCTACGATCCCGCAACCAACATACTGACCATCGAAGTCAAGTAGCATCTGTAACTGCAAGAAGGCCGAGGGCAACCCCCTCGGTCTTCTTTGTTTATGTGGAGAGGAGGAATCAAGATGGCTACAGTGCAGGCTACCGCCAGGCCAAAGGAGAACCCCTTTGGCCTACAAGCGACTTTCTCATCACTTTTGCGTATCCTGGTGTTAATCACCGTTGACATTTCCGCTGCCTGGTTTATCGCCCAAACCATTACATTGGGTTTCATCCCGTTCACCGTCGTCTTAATTGTCGTGATGCTCATGGTGAACGTGGTCGTGCTGCTCGAACGGTTCAGCCCTATTCGTTGGATGGTATTGGGGCTGTCTTTCATGGTCATCTTTGTCATCTACCCTATTTTCTTCACTGTTTACGTCGCCTTTACAAACTATGGGGATGGTCACCTCGTCACTGAAGAACAGGCTCTCCGCCAAATCTTGTCCAGAACCTATTTGCCAGAAGAAGGGCGCGCATTTGCCTGGACCGCTTTCAGAAGCCCGGAAAACGAATACGCGCTCTGGCTCATTGACACCAACGGACGCGGTTTGCTGGCAGTTCCCGGAGAAGAAATCCGCGAGGTTGCCCCCGGAGAAGATGGCGTTGGCGAGTTGGACGCCAACGGCATTCCCGTTACCCTTGAAGGGTACACTCGGCTCAATGCCATTCTTGCCGCCACCGACCAGAATCTATCCAATATCTTATTTGGCGACGAACCAACCGTTCAGGTGCGCTCCCCCTCAGAAGCAGCCGAACTGCTGCCCCGTTACGAATACGACGAAGTCACAGATACCGTTTTTGATAAACAAACTGAAACCGTTTTCACCAATATCAATGGTACCTTCACGTCAGCTTCGGGTGCAACCTTAACACCCGGTTTTCGCGCCGTCATCGGTTGGGAAAATTTCACCCAATTCTTCACCAGCCCGTCGTTGCGCGGCCCCCTGGTACGCATCCTGGTTTGGAACTTCGTCTTCCCCATTTTGAGCGTCGTCAGCACCTTTGCTCTGGGGTTGGCTATCGCCATTATGTTCAACGAGTCTGGTTTCCCCTTCAAGCGCACCATCCGCTCTTTCCTACTCATTCCTTACACCATCCCTGGCTTGATCACCATCATCATCTGGCGGGGGATGATGAACACGGAATTGGGCGTCATTAACCGCACATTGATGAACTGGTTTAGCGTTTCCGTTCCCTGGACCACTGACGGCAACTGGGCGAAGTTTGCCGTTTTGCTGGTAAATTTATGGCTGGGGTATCCCTATTTCATGCTTATTTGCAGCGGCGCGCTCCAGGCTATTCCCTCCGACCTCTATGAAGCGGCCGAAGTGGACGGCGCCAGCATCTGGCAGCGCTTCCGCACCATCACCCTCCCGCTGCTGCTTGTGGCCGTGGGACCCCTGCTGATCGCCTCCTACGTCTTCAATTTCAACAACTTCAATTTGATTTACCTCTTTATCCAGGGTGGGCCACCCATTGCCAATGCGACGGCGCAAGCCGGACATACGGATATTCTCATCAGTTACGTATACAAAATGGCTTTTGAAGGGAGCGGGCGCGGCGTGCAATATGGGCTGGCCTCGGCCATCACCATTGTCATCTTCTTTGTCGTTGGCGCCTTGACCCTATTCCAATTCCGCTTCACCAACATGTGGGAGGAGGTTAGCGAAAATGTCTAGTATCACTGTTGTCAGACGTGCGTCTACCTCGATGAAGGCGCAGAAACGTATTGGCATTGCCATACGCCTGGTCATCGCTGTGTTCCTGATTATTTTTGCCATTTTCCCGGTGTTGTGGATCATCTCCGCTTCGTTGAATCCGGCCAGTTCCCTGGCGACGGCCCAACTGATTCCTGACAGATGGGGTTTTGACAATTTTGACGCGCTGCTCAACAGCCCGATCTTTCCCTTTTGGACCTGGTGGTGGAATTCGATCAAAATCGCCACGATTACAACCCTGTTGGTGCTTTTTATCACAAGCACGGCCGCTTACGCCTTTTCCCGTTTCCGTTTCGCCGGCCGGCAAACGATGCTCAAGGCCATCCTGCTCATCCAGGTTTTTCCCAACCTGCTGGCTCTGGTCGCCATCTTCTTGATGATCTCACAGGTGGGCGCTATCCTACCCTTCTTTGGGTTAAACACCCACGCCGGGTTGATTCTAGTGTACATGGGCGGCTCCATGGGGATCAACATCTGGCTGATGAAAGGGTTCATGGACACCATTCCGCGCGACATTGACGAGTCGGCCATGGTGGATGGGGCCACGCGCTGGCAAATCTTCTACATGCTCATTCTGCCCCTGCTGCGCCCGATCTTGGTGGTTATCGGCATCCTTTCCTTCATCGGCACCTATGGCGACTTCGTGCTGGCGCGCATTTTGTTGAAGAGCCAGGAGCAATACACGCTGATGGTCGGCCTGCAAATTTATACCTCCGGGCAGTTTTCGCAAAAATGGGGACCCTTTGCCGCCGGCGCTCTCATTGGCGCTGTGCCGATCATGGTCATTTACCTGGCGCTGCAAGACCAGATAGTGGGTGGCTTGACGACAGGAGCGGTGAAGGGATAGGATCGGTAATCGGTAATCGGTAATCGGTAATCGGTAATCGGTAATCGGTAATCGGTAATCGGTAATCG
>JACSRF010000392.1 GCA_014879875.1 Anaerolinea sp. | reverse complement strand
ATGCGCCCCCAGTTCGGGTCGCTACCCGCCAGCGCCGTCTTCACCAGCGGCGAAGTGGCGATGGTGTTGGCAATGGCGTGCGCGTCGGCCGGCGAAGCCGTGCCCGTCACCTGCACTGCCACAAATTTTGTCGCCCCTTCGCCATCACGCACAATCATTTGCGCCAATTGGGTGCAGACGTGCGTCAACCCTTCTAAAAATGTGGCCTGATCGCGCTGATTCTCCACTGCCACCCCGCTCATCCCATTCGCCAGCAGCAGCGCCGTGTCATTGGTGCTGGTGTCGCCATCCACAGAAATGCGGTTGAAGCTCACATCCACCGCCTGCATCAGTAGTGATTGCAGCAAGTCGGGGGCAACGGCCGCATCCGTCGTCAGCACGCCAAGCATCGTCGCCATGTTGGGGTGAATCATGCCCGCGCCCTTGGCCATGCCGCCAATGGTGACCACGCCATGCGTCAATTCCACCGCCACCGCCAGATGTTTGGGGTGTGTGTCCGTCGTCATGATGGCTTTGGCCGCCAGTAAACCACCTTCCCCCCTCTCGACGCCCTTTGCCTCTCTGTGGTTCAATTCTGCCACCACTGCCTGAATCCCGGCCTGCATTTTCTCCATCGGCAGCGGCACACCAATGACGCCGGTAGACATCAACAACACCTGGTTGAAATGGCAGCTCATCTCAAATCCGGTGACGGTTTGGGTCAGCCGGGCATCGGTGAGGCCACGCTTGCCGGTGCAGGCGTTGGCGTTGCCCGCGTTGATGAGCACGGCGCGAATATGGCGGGGATTGGCCGCCAGCGTCTCCCGGCTGATCAATACCGGCGCGGCCGCGACCTGGTTTTGCGTGAACACCCCCGCCGCCGCACAATCATGGTCGCTGACCAATAAGGCCAGGTCGAGACGGTTGGGGTATTTGATATGGGCAGAAACGGCCGTTGCCGTAAAACCTTGCGGAGTGGTTACTGTGCCATTGGCTAAATGCTGCATATGTTCTTCCTCAACTCATGCCATTCATACGATGCAAATAGGTCTGCATCGTCACCGCGCTATCTGGGAATTTCTGGACAAGACGTTTGTCTTCCGTGACCAAAACGCAGCCCAGGGCGCTGGCCAGGGTCAGATATTGGGCGTCATAGGCGCTGATTCCCGCGCTCGTCGCCAATTTGAGTGCCTCTGACATGGCAACGCTTTCTTCCCGGTCCACCAAATGAATTTGCGCTAGTTGCCAGATTTCGAGCGCGTCGGCGACAGTCCCACCCCCTTGTTTGACCAATGTCGCCAGCACATTTAAGAACTCATGCTGCCACAATGGGGGAACGATCCATTCTGGTTCGCGTTCGTGAAGTTGTCGCGCTTCTGCCGTACGATCCCCGTTGATGAGCAGGTAGGCAATGATGTTAGCGTCTACAACAATCATTCCCGCCCCTCACGCCTGGCCTGATCAATCCATTCATCGGTGATCAGGAACGCGGCGGCAAATGGTTCGGGCAAGGGCGGCCGTTCCTCTTCCCCCTCATTCAGCGCCATCTCTAACAAACAAAGCGCTTCTTTGGTCATGCTGCGCCGGTTACGCGCGGCGCGCGCTTTGAGTTTGTAATGCAGCGCTTCGGGAAACTCTTTAATGAGTAAGCCAGGCATATTGCGCCTCCTCGGTAAAAACGGTGGTTTATCAATACCATTCTACTACCGTTTTGCTACCAAAATCAAACGTTACATGATTAAGGCTGCACTGAACAAACATCAACAGCCGTTAACGATGGATTACCATAACCCATATCAACCAGCCCACCGGTGGGGTGATCGGCCATTGCCAATTGGTCTGTGATACGCTGGCACAAAGCAGCCAGCCCTTTCACACCGCTCCAATCCTGCGCCAACGTTGTCGCCGCCTGGGACAGCGGGGCGTCTGGGAAATCTTGCTGTAGCAGTGCCAGGTATACCGCCGCGCCATCGCTATCCCCCTGCTGCAAAGCGATCAAGATCAAGCGAAATGCGGCAAATTGTACAATAGCTTGCTCGTTTTCGGCGGGAGAATAGCTAAATTCTGGGGTAATCAGAGATTCATCGTGGATAGCCTGAGCATAAAGCTGCGCCGCCCGGTTCAAATCCCCCGCCAGGTAATCATCGTTGGCTTCGTAAAGCAGATGATGGCGATATTCAGCCGGATCGAGAATGGTCTCAGCCAGAGCAAACGCCGTGCCATTCCAGGTCCAAACCTCGGTATAGGTACGCTCAATGCCCGATCCCACTGACCCAATGGAACCACCATGCACGAACACATCGAGCAAACCATCGGCCGTAGCATCTTCCAGGCGAATATCGGCATATGTGACAGCAATGACCGCTTCTCCTGTCCAATCCGGGGGAGCCTGCACCACATTTTGCAAACGGCCGTTCTGGAAACTGAGTATCTGAATACCGGTAACACAGGTGTGCGCACCACAGCTTTCGCCGTTGATCACCAATTCTGGCCGACCATCGCCGGTTAAATCAGTCACGGCCACAAGGTCGAGATATATCCATTCGCTGTCTGCAATATCCCGAAAGAATTGGTAAATGACGCCGTTGCCATTCACCACCCACAGGTTGGCGGGTCTCTTCCTGTCGGTCATTGTAGGCGCATACAGCAGCAGCGTCCAGTCAGCCAGTTGATCACCGTCGAAATCGGCCGTTTGCCAATCCTCATCCTGCCGCAACCAACCAGCCGCCAACAAGGCCGCGCGCACGTTGTTGATGGGCATATTATTCACCCAGGCATCGCGCAGCCATACCCGCAGTGCATCCCATTCATCAGGCGCGGCAGCAAAGTTGTTGGTGCTCGCCGGAGTCACAGTAACGCAAGTCGTGCCGCAGCCGCCAGAGCATTCGCCAGGGCAGAAATAGACTTCGTTCATGGCGCAGGCGGGTGGCGTACACACCGGCGCAAACATGGCGGTAGGGATAATAGCGAGCGTGGAGGTCATGGTGGGGCGTAAGGTAAGAGTAGGCGGTACGGCCGTTGCGGTCAAATCTGCCATCGGGGTGAAGGTGGGCGCAACGGCCGTGCTTTCACCCACTTCTGCCGGCATACAAGCGCCTAATAACAATACCAACCACAACCATAACCGATGTTTCACATTCATTGTCCATCCTTCGCGCAAATTACAAACCAACTGCATCACCAGTGCGCGTTCTCGCTATGTTTCCTGGTGATATGGGCCATACATGGCATATTGGTCTGGGTACGTGGCCGCCATGTGTGTCAAAAAGAGGGCGAATTGTTGGCGCGCACGGCCGTATTCTAACCACGCCTGTACCTTTTCTCGAAAAGACATGCCAGACCCAAAACTGTAAACAGCATCCGGCATATGCTGGCGGCAAAATTGGGTCAGCGCCACATCATCAGCAAAGGCATTGAAAGCCAATTGACGTATGGCGGCCGTATTGTAGCCCGCATGGAAGAACGCAACCTGGGGCGGCAGTTCTTCGTCCCACGCCGCTCGCCAATCCAAGTCGGGCCGTTTTTGCGCGCTCAAAACAACCAATTCCGGTATCATTTTACGGCGACGTAGATATTGCATCAACTCGCGTACAAAGGCGCGTCGGTTTTGCATGGGGAATTCCTCCGCTGCTAAACCGAGGTCAAACACCAACTCCCACAGTTCAATCTTTGCAAAATTCGTTGACAACAAGTTGCTCACGTTCAATGCCCGTTGATGCTCACGGATTTCCTGGGGCGAAGGCTCGCGCCGCATGACTGGCAGCGGCTGCTTGTTTGACAAAAAGTCGGGTAGGACTACATTTTGACGCCTGGATTTAACGGCCGTTGCCAGTTCCAGCAGCCGACCCGTGTCTATCATGAACGCTGCTAAGCTTTTCGCTTTGTCGCTTTTTGTCGTACCAGACAATTCATCAAAATCAACAGCCAGCTCAAAACAAAGCGTTTGCAGTTCATGCAAGTTGAAATGGTTCGTGAGTGCAGTAACCCAAACGCCCTCACTTATCGCCTGTGGCGCGTCTACCGGCTGTTCCACTTCCGGTTCAGGCAGCGTAGATAGCTCTTGCCATGCCAGGTTGGGGAACAAGCTTTGTAATGTCGCTACCAACTTGTTGATCTGATGCTGTGCTTTGCACCAGGCTATCAACTCACGCAGTTTCGCTTGCTGCCCCAGGCCGCCCAAATTTTCAAAGTCAATACTCAAGATAAAGGCGACATGACGTATATCTTCCAGGGTAAGCTGATCACTCAAAAATCGGTACAGACGCGCAGGATCGACGGCCGTTGCTTCAGGCAATTGCTTAGAGCGTGGCGTCGGCTGTGGAAGCGATACTGCCGATTCATCTACCGCCTGAGGCGGCCGTTTGGCAGCATCGCTTTGGACATGACGCAAACAGGATAAAAGTTTTTTTAAGGGCATGAGGATCTCCTGTAAACATGTAGGGCAAACTAGAAAGTTTGCCCTACAGCATCCTACCGTAAAAACCTCGCCCAACGCCAGTGACAAAGATCACGTTTGCGCGGGCAGCAAAAAGCATGAGCCTTTCGCCGCCCAGGCCAACACCTAATCCCGCTTGAATTTACTGTAATCCGGGGCCGCGTACCGCGTCTTACCGCCGTCGCTCACCTCCATCATCGCCTTCACCTTCATTTGCAGGCCAAACAGCGTGATAAAGCCCACCGCGTCCTTCTGATCATACACATCCTCCTGCCCAAAGGTGGCGAAATCTTCCCGGTAGAGGCTGTGCGGGCTGGAACGGCCGATCACGATCACATTCCCCTTGTACAACTTCACCTTCACCCACCCCGTCACCGTCTGCTGCGTATATTCAATAAACGTTTGCAGCGCCTCACGCAGCGAATGGTACCATTTGCCAAAGTACACCAACTCCGCGTAGCGCACGGCCATCTCTTCCTTATAATGCGCCGTGTCCCGATCCAGGCAGAGCGACTCCAACTCCCGATGCGCGGCGTACAAAATCGTGCCGCCCGGCGTCTCGTACACCCCATGCGACTTCATCCCCACCAGCCGATTCTCCACCAGGTCCACCCGCCCCACGCCATGCTTCGCGCCCAATTCGTTCAATTTTTCGATGAGCGCGGCCGGAGGAAGCTGCACATCATTCACCGCCACCGGTACACCCTTCTCAAACTCAATCTTCACCACTTCGGCGACGTCTGGGGCCGCTTCCGGGGCAACGGTCCACTGGTACATCTCCTCCTCCGGCTCCTGCGCCGGGTCTTCCAAAATGCCCCCTTCGTGCGAGATGTGCCACAGGTTGGCGTCGCGGCTGTAGATGGACTTCTCGGTATGGGTGACGGGCACGTTATGTTTACGCGCATAGGCCAGCGCATCCTCACGCGAGCGGATGTCCCATTCGCGCCAGGGGGCGATCACCTTGAGGGTGGGGTTGAGCGCCTTATAGGTCAGCTCGAAGCGCACCTGGTCATTTCCCTTGCCGGTTGCGCCATGCGCCACTGCGTCCGCCCCTTCCGCTTCGGCGACGGCGACCTGCCACTTGGCGATAATCGGCCGGGCGACCGACGTGCCCAGCAGATATTGGCGCTCGTAAATGGCCCCCGATTGCAGCATGGGGAAGAGGAAATCTTTGGCGAATTCGTGGCGCAAATCTTCGACGTACACTTTGCTGGCGCCGCTGGCCAGGGCTTTCGCTTCCAGTCCGGCCAGTTCGCCATCTCCTTGCCCCAGGTTGGCGCAGAAACAGATAACTTCGCAGCCATAATTTTCTTTCAGCCAGGGGACGATGACAGAGGTATCGAGGCCGCCGGAATAGGCGAGGACAACTTTATTGACTTGTGGTTTAGACATGTTTTTTGCTCCTTCTTGGTTATTGCGGATTATGTATTGCATATTTTTTGCAGGCTCGCTTTGTAACACGGGCAGGGGAATGAGGGGTTCGAGGGGGACGGGGGTGAGGTGCAGGACAACGGCCGTTTCGTCACATCGCTCCTGAATGGGACACAAGGCGCAGTCGCGCCACACCTTCTCTGGGAAGCGCTCCTTGCTGGTAATGGCAAAGCCCGCCTTCTGAAAAAAGCCAACGGCGCGGGTGAGGGCAAAGAGGGTGGGCACGCCGCGCAGCCGGGCTTGCTCGATGAGGGCTTTGATCAGGGTACGGCCGTAACCCATCCCTTTCACCTTATCGGCCACCGCCAGCGAGCGCACCTCCGCCAAAAAGGGCGTGTAATACAGCAGCGACACACACGCCGCCAGGTCGCCATCGGGGTCCATGGCAATCAGCCAATCGGGCAGCGTCAGGCGGATGGATTCGGCCGTGCGCGGCAGCAAATCCCCCCGGCGCACGTGCTCGTTCACCAGGGCCAGCATGGCGGGAATATCGGGTTCGGTTGCAGTGCGAATGTACATAAACGATTTACGATTGGCGATTTACGATTTACGATTTTGAATCGTCAATCAAGCATTCCTTAATGATGGCAACGGCCGTCTCAATCTCTTCCCTGGTCACAATCAGCGGCGGGGCCAGGCGCAGCACGTTTTCGCCGGCGTTGATCAGGATCAGCCCTTTGGCGCGGGCGGCGGCGATGATCGGGGCGACCGGGCGATTTAGCTCCACGCCCACCAGCAGACCCGCGCCGCGCACGGCCGTTACCTGCCCCATTGGCAGCTGCCACAACAACTCCTTCAGATATTGCCCCTTCGCCGCCATGTCGTCTAAAAAGGCGGGCTGGTTGATGCGGTCAAAAACCACCTCCGCCGCGCGGCACACCAGCGGCCCCCCGGCAAACGTGCTGCCATGGTCGCCCGGCTGCAAAACGGCCGCCACCCGTTCCGTCACCAACACTGCGCCAATCGGCAGCCCATTGGCCAACGGCTTCGCCAGCGTCATCATGTCCGGCGTCACCCCATACAATTCATGCGCCCACAACTTGCCGCTGCGCCCCAGGCCACATTGCACCTCGTCGAAAATCAGCAGCGCATTGTGTTGGTCGCACAACTGCCGCAGCCAGGGCAAAAACTCAAAGCGCGCCGGGTTGACGCCCCCTTCCCCCTGTACCGGCTCCACAATTACAGCGCACGTCTGACCATCAATGGCCTCCGCGGCAGCCTCCAAATCGTTGAAGGGCGCAAAGGTCACGCCGGGCAGCAGCGGCGCAAACGGTTCGCGGTACTGCGCCTTGTGCGTCACCGACAGCGAGCCATAGGAACGGCCGTGAAACCCCCCACTAAACGCGACAATTTTCGATTTCGAATTACGGAATGCGGAATGCGAAGCGTCCCCCTCCTCCCCTTCTTCCCTCTTCCCTCTTCCTTCTTCCTTCTTCGCCCATTTACGCGCAAATTTCAGCGCCGCCTCATTGGCCTCCGTGCCAGAGTTACAAAAGAAAACGCGGTCGGCAAAGGAGTTGTCCACCAGCCGCTGCGCCAACTGCACCTGCGGCGCCGTGTGGTACAAATTGCTGACGTGCGTCAACAAGCCCGCCTGTTCGCGCACCACCTGCACCCATTCCGGGTCCGCATGGCCCAACGCATTCACGGCAATCCCCGCCGCAAAATCCAGATACGCCTGCCCATCGCTGTCGTACAAATAGCACCCTTTGCCATGCGTAAACACCACCTCCGGGCGCTTGTACGTTTGCACCATCACCTGCGCTTCACTCTGAATAATATCAACCTTGTTCATATCACCTCATACCCTTAACGTAACGATTCAGTTACACGGAGTTACACGGAGAAGACACAGAGAAGACACGGAGAGGAAGAGGAGAAAATCGCATTAGCCAAAACTCGCCCGAACAAGGCTCCATTTTTGTATACACGGATTGGGAAAACAGTGACTTTTCTCTGTTCTTATCCGTGTTCCTCCTATCCGTGTGTACAATCTCTGCCGACTTTTGCGGTATTGGCAAAAATCACTCGCTGACATACAAAGATAAGGAAACAGAAGTCTATGCGCTATTTAGTAACCGGTGGGGCTGGCTTTCTTGGCGCTGCCCT
>JACSRF010000488.1 GCA_014879875.1 Anaerolinea sp. | reverse complement strand
ATCGGTAATCGGTAATCGGTAATCGGTAATCGGTAATCGGTAATCGGTAATCGGTAATCGGTGAACGGTAGTTACCGATAACGGATAACGGATAACGGATTACGGATTACCGATAATAGTTTGCCGGAAAACGGCCGTCTTTACCAGTGACGAATTGCAGGGTTATGGAGGTACATCCGTCATGATTGGTACTTATTGGTATATGCGACCGGCAAGCGATCCTGTTAAACTTTGGTACTGAACGAGCATAATGCGCAGAGTGTGACGTATGGAAAATCCAGACTCAGGACGATCTCTGAAACGTTTGTTGGCGGGCTTGACCGCTTTTTTGTGGTTGGGGTTGCTGGCGGGCGGCTATTTTTGGGCGCATAAACCGTTTGCGATGGGGGTGGTAACGGCCGTTGTCCAAACCGCCCTCAATATCACCGCCTGGCTAGCGTTGACCTGGCTGGCGACCTGCCTGGGGCTGGCGACGCTGGCGCGTCTGCGCCTGACCATCGCCGACGCGGCGGCGCAACTTGTCATCGCCGCCGGAACGGGACTGGGCTTGCTGGCGATTCTCGTCTCGTTGCTCGGTTTTGTGGGCTTGTTTCAGGCGTGGGCGGCGTGGGTGTTGGTGGTATTGTTGGCGGGGGCGACGTTGACGCAGTGGCGACGGCCGTTTTCCTTGCTGCGTCAGGTTCATTGGCCGCACCCGCAAAGCAATTTCCAATGGCTCATCCTGATTTATGGCGTGGTCAGCCTCTTCTTCACCTTCATCATGACCCTGACGCCGGTGGTCGCCTGGGACTCGCTCACGTACCATCTGGTCGGGCCAAAGTTTTACATTGAGGCGGGGCGCTTTGTGCATCCGGTGAACATCCCGCAGCTTGGCTTTCCGCTGTTGGGGCAGATGCACTTTACGCTGGGGATGCTGCTGGTGGGAGATGGCGTCGCGCCGCTGTTCCATTTTGGCTATGGGCTGCTGACGCTGGCGTTGACCGCGCTGCTGGCGAGGGAGGCGTTTGGTCGGGAGGTGGCCTGGCTTACGGCGCTGGTTTTGCTTTCTGTGCCCACGTTTTTCACGCTGATGAGTTGGCCGTATGTGGACGTGGCGCTGATGTTTTACACAACGGCCGTTGCCTATGCCTTCTACCGCTGGCAGCAGGAGAAGCACACGGGCTGGCTGGTTGTGTTGGGGATGATGATTGGATTTAGTGGCGGGTTGAAGTATACGGCCGTGGCTACTCCCATTGTCATCGCCCTCAGCCTGGTGTGGGTATCGCGGCGTGACGGCTGGCTGGTCATCGTCAAGCGGCTGCTGCTCATTGGTGGCGTGGCGCTGCTGCTGGTGACGCCCTGGCTGTTGGAAAATTATGTCACCACCGGCAACCCCGTTTACCCCTTCTTTTTTGCCAATGGCCTCTATTGGGATGAATGGTGGGCCTGGTGGTACGACCTGCCGGGCACGGGGCTGGCCTACACGGCCCCCTGGCGGCTGCTCACCGCACCGTTGGAGGCGACGATTGCCGGCACAGAAGGCAGCGATTTTTACGAGGCGACCATCGGCCCCTTCATCCTGGGGGCGCTCGTTTTGCTGCCGCTGGTGTGGAGCCAATTGGCGCGGCGCGAAAAGGAAGCGGCGGCACTGCTGCTGCTGCTGGTCGCCATCAATTATCTGCTCTGGCTGAATGGGTTGGCGCGCACGGCCCTGCTGCTGCGGGCGCGATTTTTATTTTTGATTTTTGGGGTAACGGCCGTGCTCAGCGGCCTCACCCTGGCGAAATTGCGTCAGCTTAAACATCCGGCGCTGGACATCGGCTGGCTGACGCAAACCGTTCTCAGCCTGACGGTTGTGTTGTTGCTGGTCAATCAGACGCTGACCTTTTTGCAGACCAACCCACTGCCGGTCGTTGTGGGGCTGGAAGAAAAAGAGCGTTATGTGCAGCGGCAAATTGGCGTTTACGATGTGGTGATCCGCGAAGGGGTGAACCAGTTGCCCCCAGAGGCCAGCGTGGTCATGCTCTGGGAAACGCGCACTTATGCTTGCGCCGTCACCTGTCACCCGGACCCTATTTTGGGCCGCTGGCTGCACCTGACGCAGCATCTTGGCTACGATGCGGCGCAAATTCGACAGCAGTGGCAGGCGGAAGGGATTACGCATGTGTTGGTGTATGAGGGCGGGCTGCAATTTTTGCTGGATGCGGCCGCGAGCAACGCGATTGGGGCGAGTATTGGCGCTGAGGATTTGGCGACGCTGACGGAGCTGATGACTGAGGAGTTGCAGATCGTTGCGCAATGGCCGGAGGCTTATACGTTGTATGCGTGGCGGCCGTGAAGCAGATGGAAACAGTCAACCAGGATTGAGAATGCGTGTAAACAATCTACCTGCGCCGGTAAAGCGTGTTTTGCTGGGAGTGGTCATGCTGCTTTTAGCCTGGCTGCAAACCTGGGCCGTGCAGCGTTATTGGACAACGACCAGCCCCGGCGCCAATGATTTTTACCCGCGCTGGAAGGGGGCGGCGCTGTTCTGGCAAGAAGGAATTGACCCTTATTCGGCGGAGGCAACGGCGGCCATTCAAACGGATATTCGCGGCCGTTTGTCGCGGCCCGATGAAGATCAGTTGCTCTTTGTCTATCCGTTTTATGTCACCTTTATGCTGCTGCCCCTGGCCTGGCTGCCGTTATCCTACAGTTGGATTCAGGCGATCTGGCTGACGATGCTGGTGGTGGTGATGATAACGGCCGTTTTCCTCACCCTCCGCCTCCTCAATTGGCAACAACCGCTTTGGCTGCTCGCGTTGACATTGTTGTGGGCGGCGCTGTTTTATCACAATGCCCGTACCATCATCCTGGGGCAGTTCGCCGCCTTTGTTTTCTTGTGGCTGGTCGCGGCGCTGCTGGCCTTACGGCGTGGGCGGGATGGTTGGGCCGGTTTCTGGCTGGCGCTGACGACGATTAAACCGCAGATGACTATCCTGGTCATCCCGGCGCTGCTGTTGTGGGCGCTTGGCGGGCGGCGCTGGCGCTTTATCGTCGGATTCGGCCTGACGATGATCACGTTGTTTGGCCTGTCGTTCCTGTTTTTGCCTTCCTGGTTGACCTCGTTTCTCAATCAGGTGTTTTCTTACCCGGATTATACCTTCACTGGTTCGCCGCTGTGGGTGATTACCGGTTACTACCTGCCGCAGTTGGGGCAGCCTGTGGAGCGTTTATTGAGCGTGTTGGCTGTCGGGTTTATGTTGTGGGAATGGCGGCGATTGTGGCGGGAAACGGCCGTTTCCGACCAACTCCTCGTCACTCTGGGCATCACCATAATCGTCACCAACCTCATCCTGGTGCGCACCGCCACCACCAACTACATCATCATGACCATCCCCCTCTTCTTGCTGCTGCGCGAACTGGCGACGCGCCGTCGTTGGGGTAATGTGGGCGTCGCGCTTTTTTACGGCTTAAGTATTGCGGGGATGTGGGTTTTGTTTATCGCTACCCTTCAAGGGAATGTAGAACACCCCATCATCTATTTACCCTGGCCGTTTGGCTTGTTGCTGGTTCTGATCTGGGGGCAGTACAAAAAGTGGTGGACAGCCGCATAGAACAGGTGAAAGGGCGTTGTTGTTTACATCTTCTCGCAAATCAGCAGCCGCCGCAGTCCCAACAGCGGCATCAACGTGCGCTTCGTGCGCACCTCCAGCCACTCCCCGGCCGTCAGCAGCCATTCCGGCCCCGCCGGAATCAGTACCGTTGTCTCCGCGTGCTTGATGCGCAAGCCGGCCGCCTGCACCATGTGCCGTAGACGGCCGTAACGCACAAACCGATGTGGTCCCTCCGAATGATGCAGCCCGGTTACGGCCGCCAGTGCGTGAACCGGTTCCCACAATACATTCGGCGTGCTTAAAATAAGCGTGCCCCCCGGCCGCGTCACCCGACCCAACTCTTGCAGCCACAACTCCGGCTGTGGCACGTGTTCCACCGTCTCCAGGCACAATGTAATGTCAAACTCCCCCGTCTCCAGCGGCCAATGGGTGTCGGTGACGTGGAACCAGCGGTAATTTTGCAGTCCCGCCGCCTGCACCCGCGCCGAGCAAATCTCTCCCATCTTCACCGACATATCCCCACACACACCAGAACGCACTTTACCGTGCTGATAAAAGGTGGTCAGCCCATTGCCGGAGCGCGCCTGCACGTCCAGCATGTGGGCATTGTCCGGCAGTTCCGCCAGGCGCAGCGTATCGGTGAAGCGGCGAAAGTAGGAGTGTGCTCCCTCGTTGATTTCATCGTAATCGGCCGCCAGATTATCAAAAAACGCGCCCACGTCGGCCAACGTCCAGATAGGCTGCGTCCAATACCGTATTTCGTCCTTCAATTGCTGCCAGGGTCGCTTCATTGTTCGTTATCCGTTGTCCGTTATCCGTTATCCGTTGTCCGTTGTCCGTTGTCCGTAAACCGTAATCCGTTCACGGTTCACGGTTTACGGTTCACGGTTCACGGCGTATCATCACCGCATAGTCGTCTGCCCTCAGCCCCTGCCGCTTGACTGGCTTGGAAAACTGTTTCCAGGTCAGGCGCAGGCGGTTGAAAAGCGGGCCGATGACCGGCAAGGGTACAAATTCCACCAGCCGCCGTGCCCAGGGCGTGCCGCAGACGCCAAACAGGGCCGCGATGACCAACTCCACCAGTTTGCGCTGCCGCGTGAGGCGTTGTGGCCGGTAGCCGTAATCGGGCACAGGCCGGCCGCGCCGCGCCCGCCAGTCCAGGCGGATGAATGCGCCCCGTTTTTTGAAGTCAATCATGTGGCCGTGCATCCCCAACGCCTTTTCCACCGGCAGCGGTTCCAGGTGCAAGACGCCGGCCGTTTGCATCTCCGTTAGCAGCGCGTCGCCCTGGGCGGAACGGCCGATGACCACCGAAAAGCCCGCGCCCTGCACCTCATATTGCGGATGCCAGGCGTCGCCCACGGAGATGTCGGTCAGTTCGTTGCTGAAGTCAACGGTCGTTAAGCTGCTCTTGGTCACGTAAAAAGGGATCAAATAGTTGTAGTAAAACTTTTCTGCGCGCAACACACGGCCGTCGCGCAGCGCAATTTGCAAATAGCCAGGCCACTCCCCGGCGCGATACTGCAAATCGGCCACCTCTTCCAGGCTGCGCACGTCATTGGCGCGCAGGTAGCTGGCGATGGCTCCCAGGTACATATTCGTGCCCACGTAAGGGCCAAGCACATACGCCACCTTGCGCGCGCCTTCGTGCCCCAACTGCTGCAAGCGGCGCAGCGCCGCCACCTGGTCTGGCAGGCCAACGTAGGCGAGACGGCCGTTAAACGCGGCCATCTCTGGCAACAGCACATTCACCGGCACGGGTTGGTAGACGCTTTGCGCCGCCGCCAAAATTTCTGCCGGGGTGGTGGCAATGACGGGCAGCGCCAGCCACGGTTTGGGTTGCCCCATACGCACCACCACCGCGCCATCAATACGGCCGTTTTCTAACAAATAGAGCAGCGTCCGCGTAATCACCCCACCCGACGCCCCGGCGCGGCGTATCCCCTCGTCAGCGGCGTAGCCCAGGTAGGTCTGGCGGTACGGTCCCAGCAGCCAATTCTGCGGCAGCGTGCCAAAGGTGTCGCGGAACGCCTGCGGGTAATCAATCCCCTTGCCCGGACAGGCGGCGTAGGCCATTTCCGGCAGGGTGGTGTCTGCCGTCAGCGGGCGCGGCAGCGGGCCATAAGGGGTGGGGTACATGTGGAAACGGCCGTTGCTTAACCCCACGCACGCGCCACAATGGGTACACAACCCCGCCTCAATCACTTCCCGTTGCAGCCGCTTGTAGACGTCCATTTTCGTAATCCGTAATCCCCTACTCCCGGTAGACATTGGGGACGCGCCGGTTGATCAGTTCCGCCAAGAGGCCGATAACCAAGACCTGAAAGGCAGTCATGGCAATGACCAGGGTGCTGATGTCGGCGATTTGGTCCCAGACGATGAGCGTGAAGGCGGCCCAGGCAACGGCCGTTAACAGCAAAAACAAACTGAGCGGCGCGAAAAATTTCAGCGGCGCGAAGTAAAGGGCGATGCGCAGCACCAGTTGCAAAAAATTCAGCGTATCGCGCACCGGCCTGATTTTCGACTTGCCCACCCGCGCATAATAATCAATGGGCACAAAATCCACCAGATACAAATTGGTTATCATGCCCAGGGTGATGGTGGTGGTGAAGGAGAATTGGTCCGGCAGCATGTTGAACATGCGCAGGGCCACCGCCCGCCGAAAGACGCGCAGCCCGGAGTTCAGGTCGGGGATGCGCTCCCCAGCGACGTAATTGGCGACCTGCCCCAAGGCCCATTTGGCCGGTTTGCGCACCAGGGGGATGGCGACGTTGGTCCCGGTGCGCGCCCCCACCACCATATCGAAGCCGCCTTCGTCCAGGCGGGATACCAGGTCGGCGATACGTTCGTTGGGGTATGTGCCGTCGGCGTCGGTGATGCAGATGAGGTCATACTGTGCCTGGCGGATGCCCGTCTTCAGCGCCGCACCGTACCCTTTATTCACGCGGTGCTGTAAGAGCGTGACGCCGGGGATTTGGGCCACGATAACGGCCGTTTCATCCACCGACCCATCATTCACCACCAACACCTCATAGGTCAGGTCGCTTGCGCTTAGCATCTCTAGCAGGTGGTGCAGTACCTCGCCAATCGCGCCTTCTTCGTTATAGGCTGGAATCACAATAGAAACTGGTGGCATAAGCACATCCCTCTCAGTGCAGATCGGTTCAATTTCCAAGATTGAACCAATCTTAACACGCTCTGTCAATGGTTCGCAGCGGCTATTGTCGCCGCTTGTTCAAGGTCCGACCAGCGCCAGCCGGCGTAAAGCATGTAGAGCAGGCCAAACAGGGCGCTGGGCAGCCACAGGGTGGCGTGCAGCACGAGAACGTAGGCGGTGGCCATGCTTTCGTGGACGCCCAACAGCACCAGCACGGCGATGGCCGGCAGCTCGAACGTGCCGATGAAGCCGGGCGCAGAAGGCAAAATGGTGGCCAAGTTAACCAGGCCAATCAGCAGCATCAGCCCCCAAAAGGGGACATGGAAGGGGAAGGCTTGCATCACCAGCCAATACTTACCTGTCTCGATGAGCCAGATGACCAGAGAACTGACCAGCAGCAGCAGCAGGGCAGACGGCCGTTTCAGCAAAGCAAACCCGACCACAAAACGGCGCGCCATGCCCATAGTTCCCTCATGCCAGCGCGCCGGCAATAAACGGATGCTCAGCCAATCTGCCAGCCGCAGCGCCTGCTCTCCCCGCAGTGCCAGTAGTAAAAAAGCGCCGAGCGCGCCCAAAAAGAGCAGGCTGGCGAAGGCCACCAGCAGGCGTAGTTCACCACCAGGCAGAGGGGCCAAAGGCAGGGTGAGGAAGACAAAGAGCAAAACGGCCGTGCCATCAAACACCCGTTCCACCAGCAGCGTCGCCAGCCCGGCGCTCAGCGCCACCTTCTCCCGCCGCTGTAAAACGTAGACCCGCAGCAGTTCGCCGATGCGCAGTGGGTAGACGTTGTTGCCAAAGTAGCCCAACACCACCACACCAAAGAGGGAAGAGAAGGTGAGGTTGGGGGCCAACGGCCGCAGCACAAACAGCCAGCGTCCCGCGCGCGCCGCTACCGTTACAAAGTAGGCGAGCAGCGCCGGGATTAGCCAGGGCCACTGCGCTGCGCGCACATACTCCCAGACGTGGGCCATGTCCAACCCGCGCAGCGCCAGCCACAAAAACAGGGCGCTAATCACAAAACCCAGAGCCAACCACGATTTCCGCTGCTTCGTCAAAACCGCACTCCCCTTGGAAAATGGAACGCAGCGTTACGCAGAGGGAGCGCAGAGATTCGCAGAGAGAAGAAAGAGAAAAATCTGCGTTTACACGGAGTTGCACGGAGACTACACGGAGTGACACGGAGATCAGGAGAAATCAAGCGCAAAACCTCCCCAATCTCTCTGTGAATCTCCGTGTCTCCTCTGTGTTCTCTGTGTAA
>JACSRF010000609.1 GCA_014879875.1 Anaerolinea sp. | reverse complement strand
GTATGCAAATTTGCATACGCCTTTTTTTGTGGAAGTTTTGAGTCTACGTTGTTTTATATCACCACCATAACCGCCGTGTCACCTGACAAATGTCACCCATCGCCTGAACATATATGACATTTGTCACTTTGTTTCGCCAACGAATTCCTTTATCCTGTAAATTGTTATCCTTCGGGAGGAAACTCATGGAAACTGTTCAGAAAATCTTGCACAGCTTAGGGCAGGGTATTGTCTGGTCTGTCCAGGCTATTACCCGGGCTATCAAATGGTGGTATGGCAAATTGACCAGTAGCAAAAGCAATGCCGCTACAGCTGCCTGGGCAGTTGGCGGTTTGTTGGGGGTTTGCCTGTTTTGCTTCGCGTCGCTGGCTATGGTTACAGCTATTTTAGGAGGCACGCCTGAATCCGATACATTAAGCAGCGTTCCTGAAACGACACAAGAACCAACACGCGCAATACCGCTTTCAGTGACTTCCATCGCCACAGATGAAGAAGTTCGCAGCAGGCCCGTGTTGGAAATTCTGGAAGAAGCAACGGCGACCTCGGCGACCTCGGCGACCTCGCGGCCAACGGAGCCGCCCACAAGCACCTACACGCCTTTGCCTACCACCACGAACTTGCCAACACTAATGCCAACACTAACCAGGGCGCCAACATCCACACCGCAACCGCAAATTGAGGTTATCGCCAGCTCTGTCAATGTGCGCCAGGGGCCAGGCCCCAACTATGAAGTCGTGGGGGTGATGGTCGCGGGAGATACGGCCGTTATCCTTGCCAAAACCCAGGACGGTTCATGGTACAACGTGCAGCTTGCCGACGGTAGCCGGGCATGGGTGGCGTCCAGTGTTGTAGAACTGGTGAATGCAGCGCAAGCCAACGCGATCCGCGTGGCCGTCACCATTCCCGCGCCACCGCTGGCTGCCGCGCCAACCAGTCCACCGAACCCAACTAGCCCTCCGGCGACATCCGCCGCCACCATACCCCCCGCACCTCCAACACAAACATCACCCGCGCCAATTGTAGCCTGTGCCTGCTCCGGGCCGGACCTTAACTGTAAAGATTTTCCCAATCGTGCGTCTGCTCAAGCATGTTACGATCACTGCATGGCGACAGTTGGTTATGATTATCACGGTCTGGACGGTAATGACAATGATGGATTGGCTTGCGAGTCACTGCCTTAAACGAAAACTGCCGTTCCTGAAGGAAACGGACGTCGTCTACAAGGAAGTTGGGGGCGCTATCCAACAGTACAAAGATGTGCAAGTGGCAGCCTTGTCCTGCGCCGCAGAGCGAAGAATTGAACAAGGAGGCGTGGTCGCCGACCACGCCCTGGCTGAATTGGAAACGGCCGTTGCCCGCGCGCAAGCTGCTTTGCAGGCAGCACAAAAGCCGTATCGCCAACGACACGCGCCCGCCTTCTATAATTCGTTAGCAAATGACGACTGACTTCCCTCTCTTTTACAGGAGCATGAGCCATGACACAATGGGGACTCGCTAAATTTCAAATCTCTCTATTGACCCATGCCGTAGTCGTGCTGCAATAATGACTAAGCTGGTTATTACAACGGCCATTGCCAACAAAAGTAAAACAAACCAAACGGCTGCGCTGTTCTTCCCTGGCCCCTCAAACCACCAACCTAGTCCAGCTAACCCGATTTGTACAACACCACTCACAACGAAGAGTGGGATAACTATGTACAAACCAAGAGGTTGCTTTTTTCTGGACGTGAGCAGGGAAATACTGCCTAATACCCCCACGATAAGTATTATCAACCCTGTTTTCATATTTCCATCTCCAATATGCAGCAAAGCAACTATGCGATTTTGCTGCTACGCCACATCCAACTGATTCAACCGCTGCCGCCGCGCCCGCCAATCCAGCATCACGCGATCCAGCAGCGCATAAAAGGCCGCCCCATGGTGATGCTCCAGCAAATGGCAGAGTTCATGCGTCACCACGTAATCAATCAACTCTTTCGGCGCTTGAATCAAACGCAGATTCAGCAAAATCTTCCCCTCGGCCGTACAGCTTCCCCAACGCTTCTCCATCTGCCGGATTTCCAACTCTGGGTAGGCTACTCCATACTTTGCCACTCGCGGAAAACACGCCTCCAGCCGTTCGGTAAAAATGCGCTGCGCGTGCCCGCGATACCATTCGGTAAGCTGACGTTGCACCCACTCCCGATCTTGAGGATCAGGCGTGTGGACAAACAAACGGCCGCGTGTCAGTTTCACCTGCTCTTCATCGTCTGCAACAACCTTGAGGCGGTACTGTTTGCCCAGATAGCGGTGAGTTTCGCCACTGACGTATTGGCGCGGCGGAACCAGCGGCAGGTAAAGTTCAAATTCGCGCTGCTGACGCAAAATCCACGCCCCTCGCTTTTGCACGCGGGCCGCGACCTCGGCGGGGCTGCTGCCCTGTGGCGCTGTGACGGTTACGCTCAGGTCAGGGTGTACATCAATCCCCAACGTCTTACGGGAGGCGAATTGCAGATCGTATTGAATGGTGCTTGTGCCGTACTGAACTGCCTGCTGCATCATCCGTACACCCGATCTCGGTGACGAGCCACGTCTATGACCATATCCATAATCTCATCCATGTCGGCTCCACTCAAATGGATTCCCAATTCATCGCGCAAATGGTAGAGATAATCCTCAATATCGTCCCGGATGCGATTTTCCACGTCCGAGTTACCCACCCAATCCCGCACTTTACGCGCCTCAATAATCCCCTCAAGTTGGATGGCGATATGGGCTGCCTGCTCCGGCTCAATGTGGTAGGCGGTAAGCGGTTCTTTGATGACGCCATAGTAAGCTGGGGCGTCTTTGAAGCGATGCAGTTGCGGCGGCAAATCGGCCGTTTGTCCCGACCGCATTTCGCCTAAACCTTGCTGCATCGTCTGATAGTATTCTACTTCGCTGATCCGCCCTTCCCGATACGCTTTAAGCGTCTCCTCAATCATTTGCGAGAAGCGGCGGAAAAATGCGGGGTCTTCGTCCATCTTTTCTGTGATGGTACGCTTCATGCGGTAGGCGATGGTATCCGCCTTGGCTGCCGCTCCCTGGCGACGGGCGATTTCGGCGTCGAACGTTTCCACGTCGAAGATGTTGACCGGCGCGGTGATGGTGGTCACGCCCTCTGCTTGCAGATGGGTGTCTACCAGTTTGCGCACCTTGTCTTCGTACTCTTTGTAATCAATCGTCTCAGCGTAGCGATGGCGCACGGCCGTTCTCAGGTTATGAAAGAACGCCAAATCTTTCTTGTAGCGTTGGATGGTCTGCTCTGGCGTCTCTTCGTAGAAAAGCCGCGTGCCTAACGCCGTTTTGAGCGCCCCGGCAAAATTATTCAGCGCGTCATAGAATCGCTGGCGAATATCCTCCGGCGCCAGAAATTGCTCCATCTGCTCGGTGTCGCGCCGGTTGGCGACGGTCTTGAACACGTCCCAGAGGGTGTTATGGTAATGGGGTAGTTTCGCCACTTCCGCGGCCGCGTCATTGACCGCGCCCTGCACATCTTCCGCGTCAAACGCTTCCAGGGCGTTGTAGACTTGCATCGCCTCGTTAAGCTGCCCCAAAACGCCGCGATAATCCACAATCAGGCCATGATCTTTGCCTTCGTAGAGGCGGTTGACGCGGGCGATGGCTTGCAGCAGGCTGTGTTCTTTGAGCGATTTGTCAATGTACAGTACGCGGTTGCGCGGCTCGTCGAAGCCGGTGAGCAATTTGTCTACGACAATCAGGATTTCCAGCCCATCAGCCTGGGCGAAGGAGGCTTTGACCTCCCGGTTGTACGCTTCTTCGGAGCCGTACTGCTGCATCATTTTCTTCCAAAAGGCTTGCAGCGCCGGTTCCTCCACCTCGTCTACCTCTTCATGCCCTTCGCGGCTGTCGGGTGGGGAGATAAGCACGGCCGTTTCCACCGCCCCCCACTCCTCCAGATGCGCCTTATAGCGCAGGGCTATCGCCTTGCTCGGCGCGGCCAACTGCGCCTTAAATCCTGTCCCATGAAAATTCTGCTGGTAATGGCGCGAGATGTCATAGGCGATTTCCGCCACCCGCCGTTCGGCGCGGCTGATTGCTTCACTGCGGCTGAATTTGCGTTTCAGGTCTACCTTTTGTTCTTCGGTTAAATCGCGGGTGATCCGCTCAAACCAGCGATCAATCTGCTGCTGGTCTACCTCCATCTCCACAATGCGCCCCTCATAGAGTAAGGGAACAACCGCTTCGTCGGCCACGGCCTGGCGCATGGAGTATTTGTGGATGAAGCCGCCGAACTTTTCAACCGTTGTTTTCTCTTTTTTCAGCAGCGGCGTGCCGGTGAAGCCGATATAACACGCTTTGGGAAACACCTTTTGCATGTGGGCGTGAAAGGAACCGTACTGGCTACGGTGGCTTTCGTCTACCAGCACGAAGATATTGACGTTTTCGTCGCGGACTTTGTGATGCACGGCCGTATCAAACTTGTTGATCACGGTGGTGATCACATCGGCGCGGCTGTGCTGGATCAGCTTGACCAAATCTTGCCCATCATCCGCCCGCGCCACATGCTTGCCGCACGAATGGAATGTGCCCCAGATTTGCTCATCCAGGTTCACCCGGTCGGTGACGATGATTACTTTTGGGTTGGGAATGTTGGGGTGCAAGGCCAGTGCCTTCGCCAGCATCACCATTGTCAGCGACTTGCCGCTGCCGGTAGTGTGCCAGATAACGCCACCGGTGCGTGTGTGCTGATGGTTCAAGTGGGCGACGCGCTGCATGGTCGCTTTGACGGCGAAGTATTGCTGGTAGCGGGCGATCTTCTTCACGCCACCGTCGAAAACGATGAACTGGTAAATCATGTCAAGCAGCCGTTCCGGGCGCATCAGGCTGTAAATGGCGCGATCCTGCACGGTGGGCAAACGGCCGCCGCCTATGGCAATCTGGTCGAATTCGCGGCGAATCTGGGTGGCGTAAGGCCGCCAATCGTACAAATGCTGCTTTTCCAGTTCACTCAGAGAGCGGTTGATCAGCGGTGCAATCGCCTGATCCAGCAAGGTCTCATCGAGTGGCAAGCCGTCTACCGGGTTGGCCTCCCGCCATATGGCCCAGAATTTGCGCGGCGTACCGGTGGTGGCGTAGAGCGCGTCATTTTTGCTGACGGCCAGCAGCAGTTGGGAGAAGACAAAGAGACCAGGGATTTCCTCTGCCTTCTGATTGCGCACCATCTGGCTGATGGCTTCGACAACGGGGCTTTCCGCGCCGCTGTGCAGATCGGGGCGCTTGCATTCGATGACGGCCAGGGGGATGCCATTGACAAAGCAGACTATATCCGGGCGGCGGGTCTGATGGCTGCCGACGCGCTCCACGCTGAATTCGTCGCTGACGTGGTAGACGTTGTTGGCCGGATTTTGCCAATCTATGTATTGCAGAGTGTAGCTCCGTTTGTCGCCGTGGATGGTTTGTTGCAGGCTGGCCCCCAGGGTGAGCAGCTCATAGAGACGGCCGTTGGTAGAGAGCAGGCCGTCATTTGGTTCGTCGCGCAGCCGGTTAATCGCTGTCTGGACGTTCTGCTCGGTGAAGGGGTGTTCTTGCCCTTTGTAGAGCGCCCGGTTGTGGGCGTGCAGCCAGTCGCGCAAAATCGGTTCCAGGATGATCTGACTCAGTTTGCCACCGCGCAAAACGAGGGCTTCATCGGGCGGGAGATAGGTGTAGCCCAGGGCGGTGAGTAGGTGGAGGGCGGGAATATGGGAGCTGACTTCTTCGACGTAGCTAGGGGCAGTCATGTGGCAACCTCAAACTGGCGTAAATGTTCCCACGCTTGGCGAATCTGGCCTTCGTGGAAACTTTGTTTATGCTCGTTCCATTGATAAACCTGCCGCACAATTTCCGCAAAGAGGGCGCCAGGATTTCTTTTCATGATCCAATGCACGGTTGCCAGCAGTTCCATCTGGCGCGGCGTCTCAAAACCCTGTACCAGTTGCAGGACAAAGGCTAGTTTTGTCTGTTCTGCCGGGCATTGACGCAAAACATCCTCGGCCATGATAATCGCTTCCGGCGTCGCCTCAATTTCTTTCCGCTCCTGTGGTTCGCCACCCTGAAAGCCGCTGATAAGCGATCCCTCCATGTCGGCCAAATGCTGGTACAGTTCTTTGGAAAAAGGGCCATACACATGACTGTAAAAATGAAGATTCAGCGGCAGGCCAGCCGCTTCTTGGGCAAAGTAAGCCAGTTTTTGCGCTTCGGTGCGCGAGGGGTGGGCGTGTTTGCGCGGTTGGTATTGGGCGATGAGCCAGATGATGAACGCCTGAGTAGGCGTGAGCGCAAGAGATGGAGCGATAGGCGCAAGCGTCGTTGTTTGCGCCAGCGGCACGCGCACCTGCCCGGTGAGGAGGCGCTGCATGAGGCCCTTTTTTTGCCGCTGGAGGGCGGCGAGTTTTTGCTGGAGGAGTTGGATTTCTTCATCGCAGGCTTGCAGAACGGCCGAAATCAGGCGTTGCTCTTCATAACATTCGGGTACAACCAACTTGAAACTTTTAATGTCTGTGCTGTTGATTGCTGTAAAAGTGCTGCCCTGGGCAAATTGTTGCCATCTTGCTTCAACAAAAAGCAGCAGTTGATACAAAAATTCCTGATCGATTTTTTTTGCGCGAATAGCGCAGACTCCTCGGCCAATACATGCATGATGAACTGAAATCGCCGTTTCTCCAACTGGCGCACGGACACTCAAGAGAATATCACCAACCTCGCACTCTTTTGTGATTTCAGACGTGTACACCTTTGGGGCTGATCGCCGCCCGGTAACATCGGCATTGCCTTGAATCAAGGGTAGACCGATACCATCTTGATTGTAATTATCTGAGCTCGGAGATTGACCCATTATGATTTGAGCCAAGTCGGAAAGATGGGCTTCTTTCCACGGCCGTTCCCCAAACTCCTTAAACCGCACCTGCCCCGCCAACAAACGCTGCATCAGCCCCTTTTTACGCAGTTGCTTGGCGGCTATCAATTCCTGCGTCAACCGTATCGCCTCATCCCATGTGGAGAGAATTTCGGCAATCTTTCGCTGTTCTTCAATCGGTGGTACAGGAATAGCTAATTCAAGGAACGCTTCTTGACCCAATGTTTTGTTTCGCCCGGCTCCGCCAGGGGAAGCCAATTCTAACAAATACTTTCCGTAAGGTGTTTTGAAGAAATACAGCAGATAATCCAGGTCAATTTTGTTCGTCAACGGCCTGTACATGGGGAATCTATGAGATGCTATCATCCCTTTTTCAGCATCGGTTGTCTTGGCAACCGCCTGTTCCCATGCAAAAACAATGTTGACGACAAAGCACCCCGGTTCAACCCAAAATACCCGCTTGCCCCCTAACTCACGACCTAAAACTTCATCCTTGTAGAAGATGCCTTTCCCATGGGAACGGATCCCGATCTCTCTATAAATTCGATCTGCATAAACCTCAACTGGCTTGCGGGCAGGCTGAACCAGTTTGCCGATTTTCTGTTTGCTCCAAATAGTATGCCTACTCATTTAAGCCTAACTCGCTGAGATATTTATTGATTTGCTGGTGTACCTGCGCCAGTTCAATTTCAACTCTGTTTATTTGCTGTTGTGCGCTCCCCAAATCCACCAACTCCTCCTCCTCAAACGTATCCACATAGCGGGGGATGTTCAGGTTGTAGTCGTTGTCGGCAATCTCCTCCAGGTCGGCCAGATAAGCGTATTTATCCACCGTCTGCCGCGCCGCCACCGTCGCCATGATCCTATCCAGGTCTTGCGCCCGCAGCCGGTTCTGGTTGCTGCCCGCCTCAAACTCCCGGATGGCGTCCACGAACAACACCTTGCGATCCTTCTTGCTCCGCTTAAACAGCAAAATCGCTGCCGGAATCCCCGTACCGTAAAAAAGGTTGGCGGGCAGGCCAATCACCGCGTCCAGCAAATTCTCCTCAATCAACTGCCGCCGTATCTTCCCCTCCGCCCCACCGCGAAAGAGAACGCCATGCGGCACAATCACCCCCACC
>JACSRF010000645.1 GCA_014879875.1 Anaerolinea sp. | reverse complement strand
GTCGTCATCGGGGCAAAAGGTTCATTCTGTCAAACAAAATGAGCAAGTTGTTTAATTCTCGTTCCTTAGTAATTATCAGCATTTCTCTGACTGGCTGTTTGTGCAGTACATGGAAAGGAATTGTGAGCAATGACGATGGAAACGTTCAATCGTTGTGAGTGGTGTGGGGATGACCCCTTATACGTGCAGTACCATGATGCGGAATGGGGCGTCCCCGTTTATGAGGACCGCAAATTGTTTGAATTTCTGATCCTGGAAGGGGCGCAGGCGGGGCTAAGCTGGATCACCATCTTGCGCAAACGAGCGCATTACCGGCAGGCGTTCGATGACTTTGACCCAGACAAAATTGCCCGTTATGATGAGGCCAAACTGGCCGACTTGCTGCAAAACCCCGGCATTGTGCGCAACCGGCTGAAGGTGGAAACGGCCGTTAAAAATGCGCGCGCCTACCTGGACATTCAACAAACGGAAGGGTCTTTCAGCCGGTTTTTGTGGCAATTTGTGGATGGGCAGCCCATGCAAAACAGTTGGCTGGCCTTGAACGAGATACCGGCGGAAACGGCCGTGTCCCAGACTATGAGTAAAACATTGAAAAAACGGGGCTTCAACTTTGTTGGCCCCACCATTTGTTATGCCTTCATGCAAGCCGTTGGCATGGTCAACGATCATGTCATCACCTGCTTTCGCCATGAGGCATGCAAAATATTGGCAAATAACAAATAGCCTGCATTGGAGTAAAAAAATTGTTAACGATTCAAGATGTCACCGTCGCCTTTGGGCAGCGAATATTGTTCAAAGATGTCAACCTTAAATTTTTGCCCGGCAACTGCTATGGCCTGATTGGGCCAAATGGGGCCGGCAAATCAACATTGCTCAAGGTGCTGGCGGGGGAAATTGAAGCCAACAAAGGCACAATTAGCGTTGCTCCCAACGAGCGCATTGCCCTGCTGCAGCAGGATCAATTCGCCTTTGACGCCTACCCTGTCCTGGAAACGGTGATCATGGGACACAAACAGCTTCATGCTGTGCTGCAAGAGCGAGACGCCATTTACGCCAAACCTGATTTTTCGGAAGCGGATGGCTTGCGCGCGGCCGATTTGGAAGCCGAATTGGCGGAATTGGGCGGCTATGAGGCGGAAGCAGAAGCGGGCACGCTGCTCAGCAATTTGGGGCTGGATGAATCTTACCATCACGTAACCATGCGTGAACTGGAAGGCAGCCAGAAGGTGCGCGTGCTGTTGGCGCAGGCATTGTTTGGCAGTCCAGACATTTTGCTGCTGGATGAGCCGACCAACCAACTTGACCTGGACTCCATCACCTGGCTGGAGGATTTCCTGTTTCGCTTTCCCAATACGGTCATTGTCGTGTCGCATGACCGGCACTTTCTCAACGATGTTTGCACGCACATCGCCGACATTGATTTCAACAAGATTCAACTGTACGTGGGCAATTTTGATTTTTGGTATCAGGCGAGCCAGTTGGCGCAGCAGCAGCGCAAGGGTGAGGAGAAACGGCGCACGGAGCGTATTAAGGAGTTGGAGCAGTTTGTGCGCCGATTTAGCGCCAATGCTTCTAAGTCGCGCCAGGCCACGTCGCGCCGCAACCTGATCGAGAAGCTGACGGTTGACGAACTGCCTGTGTCGTCGCGCCGGTTCCCGTATATTGATTTCAAACCAGAACGGCCGTGTGGCAAAGTGATCGTCGCCGTCGAAGATATTAACGTGACCCTGGACGGCCGTTTGCTGCTGCACAACTTCAACATGACTGTCAACCCCGGCGACAAAATCGCCCTGATCGGGCCAAACGACCTGGTGAAAACGGTCTTGTTCCAGATTTTGATAGGCGAACTGGAGCCAGACGCCGGTGTCGTCCGTTGGGGCAACACCATCACGCCCGCCTACTTCCCCAAAGAAAACAGTATCTATTTCGACACCGACCTGAACCTGGTGGATTGGCTGCGCCAATATTCGCCAGACGACAGCGATACATTTGTGCGTGGCTATTTGGGGCGAATGCTCTTCTCTGGCGAAGAGGCGCTGAAAAACACGCGCGTCCTTTCCGGTGGCGAAAAGGTGCGCTGCATGTTGGCGCGCATGATGCTCAGCGGCGCTAACGTGCTGCTGCTGGATGAACCAACCAACCATCTCGACCTGGAAGCGATCACCGCCCTAAATGATGGGCTGATCAATTTCCCCGAGGTCGTATTGTTGGCCGCGCACGATTACCAGCTTGTAGAGACCATCGCCAACCGCATCATCGAGATCGCCCCCGGTGGCGTCATTGACCGCAGGATGAAGTTAGAAGAATATGTGCAGGATACGGCCGTGCAAGAACTGCGTGACCGGTATTATCAGGGGCATCAGCATTTGCGGATTTGAGATCGTTTTGGAATATAGAGAGTGATGGAGGAGACGACATGCGCGGTACGCGCCACCATGAATGAAAACGGGTGTGTTTCATTTCAGTTTGTCGCTGGCCGACCTCGCCCGGTCATCAATGACCGGGCTATTGAACGACGCCCGGTAAACCGGGCTGAACCGATGTGCGCTGTGCTTCGAGCCGGATTTATCCGGCGTTGTTATGTAGCCCGATGATTGATCATCGGGCGGATCTTGTTCGGACATCGAACAGGGATGTTCGATTTACAAAGGATTTCCCGTGATTTCCCTCTTCTGCCCCTCCGTGTATCTCCATGTTTTCTCTGTGAAACTCCGTGTAACTGATTTGCTCAGGGCAGTCTCTAAAACACACTAAACCGTATGGACATTCTCTTCCTGGATGGACTCCCTCCCACAACCGGCAAAGGCGGCATCGTGCGCCTGCTCATAGAAACCGGCGACATGAACCCGGCGCGCATTGGCAAAATCGCGCTGCATGGCGGCATGGCGACGGTCGAGGTGCCGGATGGTTGGGCGGCGCGCCTGGTACGGGCGCTGGATGGGGCGCAGGTAGAGACGCGCCACATTCGCGCCTGGCGGCAGGTGGATGATGAGGGCAACGGCCATCACCACACCCATTTCGCCCAACTGCGGCGCTGGCTAACGTTAGAAGCCGAGGCCGAACGTCAGCAGCAGCGCGACACGGCCGAATCTGAACATTCACTGACCCGCCTGGTACAGCGCGGCGAAGACGTGGGGCTAGGCGGGCATATTCTGGTGCGTCTGGCCCCGCGCAATGAACAGGCGCAGCTTCCCTGGACAAAACTGACCGTTGGCTCACCCGTCATTTTGCGCGAAGAAGGGGCGGACAATGCCCCCTCCTGGCGCGGCGTGGTCAGCCGCATCACCACGCAGATGGTGGAATTGGCGTTGAATCAGTCGCCAGAGCCGGATGGCGCGGCGCCCACCTTTCGCGTAGACCCGGCCAGTGATGAGGTTGTGCGCCAGCGGATGCAGCGGGCGCTGGCGCAAGTTGAAGCAGCCAGCGGTAACCGCCTGGCAGAATTGCGGCAGGTGTTGTTGGGCGAGCGGGAAGCGGAATTTATCGCAAATTATGCTGTGCCACCGCTGCACCATGACTGCGCGGAATTGAATCCATCGCAGCAGGCCGCCATTCGTCACGCGCTGTCCGCCGCCGATGTCGGGATTATTCATGGGCCGCCGGGAACGGGAAAAACGACGACGGTGGCCGCTTTAATTGTGACGGCCGTTGCCCAGGGTTATCGCGTCCTGGCCTGCGCCCCCAGCAACCTGGCCGTAGACAACCTGGCCGAGCGCCTGGCTGCGGCCAACGTCGCCATTGTGCGCCTGGGGCATCCGGTGCGCATTTTGCCGGGATTGCAAACTTACACGCTCGATGCTCTGGTGGAGCGGCAGGCCGATTACCGGCAGGCGCAAAAATTACGCAAAGAGGCCTTCGGCCTGCGCGCTCAGGCAGGCAAACAGCGGCGGGCGCGCCCCATGCCGGGCGAAAAGCGTTCGCTGCGCCAGGAAGCGGATGACATGCTGGACGAAGCGCGGCTGCTGGAGGCAGTCGCGGTGGAACGGGTGTTAGATCAGACCAGCGTCATTTTGTCTACGTTAACGGCGATAGACAGCGCTATTTTAGGGCAGCGCGAGTTTGATTTGTGTGTCATTGATGAGGCGGGGCAAAGTGTGGAACCGGCAACGTGGATACCATTGCCACGAGCGCAGCGGCTGGTGCTGGCTGGCGACCATCAACAACTGCCGCCGACAATTTTATCAGCAGAAGCTAAGTCTGAAGGGTTTGGCGCGAGTTTGTTGGAACAGGTGATGCAGCGGGATGGGGCGCAGGTGGCGCGACGGCTGGATGTGCAGTACCGGATGCACGCGCAAATTATGGGTTTTAGCGCGGCCGAGTTTTATGACGGGACGCTGCAAGCGGCGGCCGTTGTGCAAGGCCATTTGCTCTGTGATTTGCCAGGGGTGGCGCGTAATGAACTGACGGAAACGGCCGTGACCTTCATTGACACCGCCGGGGCCAGCTACGACGAGTTGCAACTGGATGACAGCGCCAGCCGCAGCAATCCGCAGGAAGCGGCGCTGGTGGTTAGCAAAGTGCAGCAGTTATCGGCCGCCGGTGTCCATGCCGACGACATTGCCGTCATCACCCCGTATGCGGCGCAGGTGCAATATTTGCGTGAACAACTGCCCGCCGCGGTGGAGATTGGCTCGGTGGATGGCTTTCAGGGGCGCGAAAAAGAGGCCGTCATTATCTCACTGGTGCGCTCCAACCCGGAGGGCAATGTCGGCTTTTTGGCGGAAACGCGGCGCATGAATGTGGCGCTGACGCGGGCGCGGCGCAAGTTGATCGTCATTGGCGACAGCGCCACCATCACCGCGCATCCCTTTTATGCGCGGATGATTGATTATTTTGACGCCATTGGCGCTTACCACTCTGTTTGGGAGGAGATGTCATAGGCAGCAGCCTACCACGATGAATGAGTAATGCTTATCGTAAGGAAAATGTCATTTACTCAATGGTTGGCAATGCGGTCCGAGGGTAGGGGCAACCCTTGTGGTTGTCCTCTGGCAGCCGCCCCCTGATGGTGGTCTCTAAAAGAGGGCAGGCGCAAGGCCAGCCCGTACCGAAAATAATTGTCCGAAAGCCTAAAAGGAATCAGGTATGTTGTATAACCATCTTAAAATTTTGGAATCGGAAGCGATCTATGTGATGCGTGAGGTAGCGGCGCAATTTGAACGGCCGTTTCTCCTCTTTTCCGGTGGCAAGGACTCTATTATTATGGCCCATCTGGCGCGCAAAGCGTTCTACCCGGCGGCGATTCCTTTCACCTTCTTGCACGTAGACACCGGGCACAACTTCCCGGAAACGTTGCAGTTTCGTGACGCCATGATGGAAAATTTGGGGGCGCGGCTGGTGGTGCGTTACGTGCAAGACAGCATTGACCAGGGGCGCGCGGCGGAGGAAACCGGCCCTTATGCCAGCCGTAATGGCTTGCAAACCGTGACCCTGCTCGACGCCCTGGCGGAGTTCAAGGTAGATGCGGCCCTGGGCGGGGCGCGCCGTGACGAGGAAAAAGCGCGCGCCAAAGAGCGCTTCTTTTCCCATCGCGACGAATTTGGGCAGTGGGACCCGAAAAACCAACGGCCGGAATTGTGGAATTTGTATAACGGCCGTAAAAAACCCAACGAAAATTTCCGCGTCTTCCCCATCAGCAATTGGACCGAGCTGGATGTCTGGCAATATATTCAGATGGAAGGCATCGAACTGCCGTCGCTCTACTTCTCCCATGAACGAGACATCATCAATCGTGGCGGAATGCTGCTGGCGGCGTCTGACGTGGTGTACCCGGTGGCCGGAGAGCATGTGCAGCGCCAGATCGTGCGCTTCCGCACCATTGGCGACATGACCTGCACCGGCGCCGTCGCCTCGCACGCGGCGACCATTGACGATATTGTCAACGAGGTAGCCTCCGCCCGCGTCACCGAACGGGGCGCGCGCGCCGACGACAAACGCTCGGAAGCGGCGATGGAAGACCGGAAGAAGGTGGGGTATTTTTAGTAACCAGTGAGCGGTAAACGGTAAACGGTAAACGGATTACCGATTACTGTTTACCGTTTACCGGACGGGATTAAGACCATGATGGAAACGACAACGCAAATTGAACTCCTACGCTTCACGACGGCCGGCAGCGTGGATGATGGCAAAAGCACCTTGATCGGCCGTTTGCTTTACGACTCCAAATCCATCTTTGAAGACCAACTGGAAGCGGTGGAACAGGCCAGCGCCAGCCGGGGGGATGAAGAGGTTGACCTGGCGCTGCTCACCGATGGGCTGCGCGCCGAACGCGAGCAAAAAATAACGATTGACGTGGCCTACCGCTACTTTGCCACGCCCAAACGGAAGTTCATCATCGCCGACACGCCCGGCCACATCCAATACACGCGCAATATGGTCACGGGCGCGTCTACGGCCGAATTAGCCATCATCCTGATAGATGCCCGCAAAGGAGTGCTCACCCAGTCCAAACGGCATGGTTTCCTGGCGACGCTGCTGCGCATCCCTCACCTGGTCGTTGCCATCAACAAAATGGACCTGGTGGATTATGACCAGGGCGTGTATGAGCGCATTATGCACGAGTACGCCGAGTTTGTGCGCATGTTAAATGTGCAGGACGTGACGTACATCCCGGTGTCTGCCTTGCGTGGCGATAACATTGTGGACAAAAGCGAGCACATGCCCTGGTACGATGGGTCAACGCTGCTGCACCACCTGGAAAATGTCAACGTGGGCGCCAGCCTGAACAACGTTGACTTTCGCTATCCGGTGCAATACGTCATTCGGCCCAATCAAAATTTCCGTGGCTATGCGGGGCAGGTGGCGTCTGGGCGTATCGCCAAAGGGGAAGACGTGGTCGTGCTGCCCTCTGGTCTGGTAAGCAAGGTAAAATCCATTGTCACGGCCGTTGGCGAAATCCCTGTGGCGAACGTGGGCGATTCGGTGGTGTTGACGCTGGCTGACGAAATTGACATCAGCCGCGGCGACATGATTGTACGGGCGAACAACCTGCCGCAAAAAAGCAATCGGCTGGACGCCACCATTTGCTGGATGAGTGACGAGCCGCTGAAAACGCGCAGTTCGTATTGGGTGCAGCATACCACCCGCCTGGTGAGCGGTTTTGTGGCGGAACTCAATTATAAGATTGACGTGGACACCATGCACCGGCAGGAAGCAGAGACGCTGACTCTGAATGAGATCGGCCGTATTCAATTGACAACGACGCAGCCGCTTTACTATGACCGGTATCAACTGAACCGGGCAACCGGCAGCTTCATCCTCATTGACCCGGCGACGAATAACACGGTGGCCGCCGGCATGATTCGTGGCAAGTCGCGCAATGTGGAGCAGTTGCGCGAGGGCGAGGTGGAGACGTCCCCGGTACGGCCGAAATCGAGCAACGTGATTTGGGAGCAGGAAGGGATCAGCCTGGCACAGCGGGAAGAACGGAATGGGCACAAAGCGGCCGTTTTGTGGTTTACCGGGCTTTCTGGTTCTGGCAAGTCCACCATTGCCCGCAAACTGGAGCAGCGCCTCTTTGCCGATGGCGTCCACACTATGTATCTGGATGGGGATAATTTGCGGCATGGTCTGAATGGCGACCTCGACTTTAGCAATGCGGATCGCCAGGAGAATATTCGCCGCGCCGGCGAGCTGGCGAAGCTGGCGTTTGCGCATGGGCAGATTGCGCTGACGTGCTTCATTTCCCCCTTCACGGCCGATCGTCGCTTTGCGCGGGCGTTGGTTCCCGACGGCCGTTTCTTGGAAATCTACGTGAAATGTGACCTGGACGTGGTGAAGCGGCGCGACACGAAAGGGTTCTACGCCAAAGCGTTAGCCGGGGAGATTGAGAATTTTACCGGCATTTCCTCCCCCTATGAGGAACCGGAAAACGCAGAGCTGGTGGTGGAAACCGATATTCAAAGCGTGGATGAGATTGTGGCGCAAATCATCAAGGCGCTGCGCGAACGAGGGATTTTGTTGTGAAACGTGAAACGTGAAACGTGTAACATGTTACACG
>JACSRF010000608.1 GCA_014879875.1 Anaerolinea sp. | reverse complement strand
TTTTGGGAGAGTTACGGCGTCCGGCACGGCCGTCTCCCTGGCCGCCGCTGCATTGGCAAGCCGACGACGTACCGGCGCTGGCGCCGGCATTGGCCCCCTACGTGCCCGCGCCTATTTACGAAGCCTTGCTCGCCGGGCGGGAACAGGTGGCCGAACTGAAACCGGTCGTCAGCCTGTTTGTGCAGTTTCATGGGTTGGATTATGACGCTGACCCTGCTGTCGGCGATCAATTGCAGACCTATTTTGTGGCCGCGCAGCGTGTTGTGTATCGCTTTGGCGGCCGGCTGAATCGGCTGATCACCGGCGACAAGGGGAGTCTGCTGCACATCATCTTTGGCGCGCCGCGCAGCGTGGAGGAGCAGGAAGCGCGGGCTGTGCGCTGTGCGCTGGCGCTGCAAACGGCGTGTAGGCAGCTTCCCTTCATCACCATGCAGCGCATTGGCATTGCCGCCGGGCGTGTGTTTGCCGGGCCGGTGGGGTCGCCCTTGCGCCATGATTACACCACCATGGGGGACGCCATTAACCTGTCGGCGCGCCTGATGCAGGCGGCGGCCGACAACCAGACGCTGCTGGCGCATGGCGTGCGCGCGCAGCTTGGCGCAGAGTTTGAACTGACCGACCTGGGGCAAATTCGCGTGAAGGGCAAGGCGGAGCCGATTGCTGTGTTTGCCGCTGTGGGAGTGCAAGAACGGCAGCGCCGCGCACGCGCCGCCAGACTGCCGCCGCTGTTTGGAAGAGGGGAGGAAACGGCCGTTTTCCAAAACGCCATCGCCCAATTGCACGCCGGGCAAGGGCAGGTATTGACACTAATAGGGGACGTGGGGCTGGGCAAGACGCTGCTGCTCGATCACGTCCAGGCGTGGGCCGAAGCTGCGTGGGAAACGGCAACTGTGCCCGGCTTGTGGGCGGCGGGCATTAACCTGGTCTATGAGCAGAGCATCAGCGGTTACTTGTTTATCAGCGTGCTGCGTGACTTGCTGAGGCTGCCGCCAGGAGCGGGGCCAGACCAGGCCAGTCACGCGCTGTACCAGCTTTGCCGTGACTTGTTTGGCGTGGAGCGGGTAGATGCCGTTTACCCATATCTGGCGTGGTTCATGGGGTTGCCCTTGCGCGGAGACATGGCGCGGCGGCTGGATGGCGTCTCTGGTGAGAGTGTGCGCTGGCAGCTTTTTGAGCTGCTGCCCGCTTTGCTGCATCGTTTGTGCCAGCGGCAGCCGGTTGTGCTGGCGCTGGATGACATGCAGTGGAGTGACCCCACGTCGCGACAGTTGTTGCAGACGCTGCGGCCGCTCACGGCGGCGGCGCCGCTGCTGTTGGTGTTGGCGGCGCGCCCAGAAGGGGCGACGCGCCCGGAAGGGGCGGCGCGCATGGAGGTGGATGTGGCGACGGCGTTGACGCTGCGGCCGCTGTCATCGGCAACGGCCGCTGCCCTGATCCGCCATCACACCCCAGAGCTGCCGCCCGATGTCATCGCCTATCTGGTGGAAAAAGGAGGCGGCAACCCCCTCTTTCTGGTGGAATTGGCGCGGACGCTGCGGGCGCTGCGGACGCAGCGGGCGCTGCGGTCCCAGCGGGCGCAGCAGACACCTGACCAGGAAATGGATGGGGCGGCGTGGCAGCTTGACGCGCTCGATTTGCCTGATTCGGTGCAAGGGCTGCTGCTGGCGCAGTTGGATCGGCTGGCGACGGAAGCGCGGCATACATTGCAGCTGGCGTCGGTGATTGGCAAAACGTTTTTGCACCAGGTTTTGACGGTGATTACGGGCGCGGCGCGGCAGTTAGATGGCGTGTTGGCGGAGTTGGAGACACAGGAGTTTATCCAGGCGGTGGCGGCGACGGATATGGGGCGGGCGCATACGTTTCGTCATGGCTTGATCCAGGAAAGCGCGTACAACACCTTGCTCTATGAACGGCGACGTGAGTATCACCGGCAGGTGGCGCAAACGGTGGAGCGGCTGTTTCCGGCGCAGGTGGCGCAGCAGGCGGCTGTGTTGGCTTATCATTATGAGCAAGCGGGGGAATTGGAGACGGCCGTTGCCTACCTGATGCACACCGCCGACCAGGCGCGGTTGTTGTCTGCGCATGAGGAGGCGGAGACGTTGTATGGCCGTGTGCTCGCTTTGTTGTCACAACTGGCGGATGCCGCTGACCGCAGTGTCGCTGACCGGCAAGCGCGCATTTATTTGAAATTAGGGCAGGTGTATGCCAACCGTTTGGATTTTGCGGGTGCGCAGGCGTTTTATGAGCAGGCGTTTGCCCTGTTTGCGCAGGCAGCTTTGCCGGCAATGGGCGCGCAGCCTGCTCGCGCTCCTGAAGCCCCGCCATTCCGCTGGCCCTTACTCGACCAAACCACCCCTTTTGACCCTGGCCTGGTGGAGACGGGTGAAGTGGCGGAGGTGGTCGCCAATCTGTTTGAAGGGTTGGTGGAATTGGATGATGAGTGGAACGTCATTCCCGCCCTGGCGCGGCGCTGGTCGGTGTTGGCTGAGGGTCAACGGTACCGGTTTACGCTGCGGGATGGACTGCGCTGGAGTGATGGACGGCCGTTGACAGCCCATGATTTTGTGTTTGCCTGGCGGCGCAACTTACATCCGCAAACAGGGGCCGGGATGGCGTACCAGTTGTACGTCGTTGCCGGGGCGGAGGCGTTTCACCAGGGAACGGAGACGAACCCGGAGACGATAGGCATTCGTGCGCTGGATGGGCAAACGTTGGAGATCGCGCTGGAACGGCCGACGCCTTACTTCCCATACCTGTTGGCCGATCCGGTGAGTTTCCCTCTGCCGGCGCATACGCTGACGGAACACCCGGAAACGTGGACGCAGCCAGAACGGTTGGTGTGTAATGGGCCATTTTACCTGTCCCAGGTGGGGGATGAGCGGCAGTTGCAGCGCAATCCACAGTATCGCGGCCTGGCGCTGGGCAATGTGACACAGGTGCGGCTTGTGCCCGGCGAACCGACTCTGTCCGCTTATGAACAGGATGACATTGATTGGTGCCGTGTGGATGATCGCGCCGATGTACCTGCGTTGTACCCGGATGAGAGCTTGTTTGTGCAGCAGCTTTCCACGTTTATCCTCGGCTTTGCGTGTGGGGGACGGCCGTTTAACGATGTGCGCGCGCGCCGTGCGTTTGCCGCCAGCATTGATACCCGCGCCCTGGTGGCTGAAGTGTGGGCTGGCGTGCAGCGCCCGGCCAGCGGCGGTATCATCCCCCCCGGTATGCCCGGCCATTCTCCGGAAATTGGCGTCCCTTTTGACCCGGAAGCGGGGCAGCGGCTGTTGGCGGAGATGGGGTGGGGGGCGGAACGGCCGTCAGAACGGCCGTCTCTGCGCCTGGCGGCGCTGCCCGGTTTTGGGCAAACGCCCCACTTTCTGCAGGCTGCCTGGCGGCGGCATTTGGGGGTGGACGTGGAGATTTTGATGGATATGGTTCCCGGCGCGGCGCTGGCGGCCCTGGCGCAGGGTGACATCCAGATGGTGTTGTTGGGTGTGGGCTTAATCAAACCGGACCCGACCGATTGTTTGTACATGCTGGCGCACAGCCGCGGCCCGTTTAACTATTTTGGCTGGCGCAGCGGGCAGTTTGATGCGTATCTGGAGCAGGCGGCGCAAACGGCCGATCAGCAGCAGCGTTTGGCGAATTATCGCCTGGCGGACCGGCTGCTGGTGGCGGAAGAGGTGGCGCTGGTTCCGTTGTATCATTTGCAGGCATATGGGGTGCTGCGGGCGCCATTTACTCTGGCCGCTGCGCGCAAGATCGCGCGCAGCGGCGCTATGAAGTTTAAGCATTTGCGGGTCAGGGACGATTAACCGGCAGTTCGTAGCAGTTGCCGCTGCCCAACTGCACCGAATGGTTCGGGTTGGCGACCAGGATGCACATGTGCGTGGCAAATGGGGGTCTGTTTGTTTCCAGGTAGCCGGTGAAGGGGGAACTGCCACCGTAGACGAACCATTGGCATTGGCCGGGGTCGTCAGCCGGTGGGGCGCAGATGCCTGTGCTGGGGTCTAAGCCGGCATATTCCGGCCGTACCGTATTGAAGAAAAAGTGGACGTGCTGCCCTGGCAGCATGGGCGTAAAGTTGTTGGTGGCGAAGGAGACTTCATACTGCCAATCCGCGCCAATGGTGACGCCGGTGATGTGCGCCTGGGGGCTGGCCGTGTCGCTGCGCATAATGGGCAGGTAGATGGCCTGGTCATACACCTGGAGCGTCAGGCCGCCGCTGCCGCTGCTGCTGGTCTCAATGTCGTTGGGCATCCCGTCGCTGAGGTTGTTGCTGAATTGGGTGTTGAAGATCTGCACGGCAGCCGGTGCAGCGCCGATGCTGGTGATGTAAATGGCGCCGCCGGCGCTGTTGGCGCTGTTGGTACGGTTGCTGTCGAAATGGGTGTTGCGAATGATAAGGGCGCCGCCATCCATTTCGGCGTACAGCCCGCCGCCATACTGCGCGGCCCCATTTTCCAGAAAGTGGCTGTTTTCAATTTCGACGACGCCGCCATGAATGGTGAGGCGCACGCCGCCGCCGCGGCCGCCGTTGAGCCGGGTGTAGTTGTCAAAGAAGACGGTGTCGCGGATGGTGACGTGGCTGCCTTCGTAGACGTGCAAGTCGAGGCCGCCGCTGTAGTCTGCTTCGTTGTTGTCGAAACGGCCGTCTTCGATGAGTAGCCGCGAACCGCCGTCTACAGTCAGGTACATGCCGCCGCCGTAATTGTTGGCCGGGCTGTCATGGATGACAACGTTACGCATATAAAGGTAAGCGCTGTCAGTGATGACGCCGTAGAGGCCGGCGCCCCGGTCGGCGAACTCGCCTACGGCGGTGTTTTCCAGGTCCATATGCTCGATGAACGTTGTTTTGTTGACCAGATCCAGGCGCAATACCGGGTTGCTGTTGTTATGGATCAGCCCGGAGCGGGTGATGGGGGCCTGAAAGAGAAACCCGGCCGCGCGCAGCCCGGCCGTGCCGGTGATGGTGGGGGTTGCGCCCAAACCGGCGCAGTCGCTGCCCTGGGTGGGTTCTGTCCAGCCGCCCTGGATGACAATGCCTTTGGTGATGAGGGCGCCGTTGGAGGGGCGCGGCAGGTCCATGGAGATGGCGGTTTTGCCGTCGGGGACGAGGGCGATGGCCTCTTGAAATGCGCCGCAGCCGTAAGCGCCGTTGATGATGCGAATGGCGCTGGTCTGGGAGATGAGCAGGGTGAGCATGATGAGGATCAGACCGCTGCCAATGGTGAGGGTGAGGATAATGTGCTGCCAGTTTTTGCGTGTAATCATCTGTTTCTCCGTCGAAAATGTAGGGCGATTTTCCCAAATCGCCCGCCTGATTTAGGAAAATCGGGCTACGGTTCATTTATGGTAACGGGCGGCCTCTTCGCCTTGCGTAGCGATGTCCAGGTCACGCCAGCGGAATTTGGAGAGCCAGGGGTTGGGTTGGCCGGTGACGGCGTCGGCGATGAGATTGCCTAAGATGGGGGCGAATTTGAAGCCGTGCCCACTGTCGCCGGCGGCTACAGACAGCCCTTCGATGTGCGGATGGCGATCAATCCAGAAATGTTCGTCGAGGGTATCGCAGTAGAGGCAGCGGCGGGCGTGGGTGATGGTGGCGTCTTTAAGAGTGGGGAAGGTCGCTTCGAGAAAGAGGCGCAGTTGGCGAATGTCGGCGTCGTTGACGGTGCGCTTGTCGTTGACGGGGTGCAGTAGTTGGCCGACGCCATGATTGCCGATTTTGATGACGTCTTGTTTGGGGTGAACGGGGAAGCCGTACCAGCCGCTGTTGGTGATGTCGGCAGTGAAGACGACGAAGTGTGGCGGTTTGAAGAGGGTGGTATCGGCCGTTTTGAGGTAGAAGACGGGGTGGCCGGTGGCGCGCATGACGGATTCGAGTTCGGGCAGAATGATGGGTGTCCAGACACCGGCGGCGACGAGGACCTGGCTGGCGTTAAAGGTACGGCCGTCTGTTGTTTGCACGCCCTGGATACGGCCGTTTTCCATGACCACCTGCTGTACCGCCTGCTCGGCGTAGAGGGTGACGCCCATCTCCTGGGCGCGCTGTGCCAGCACCTCCACGACGCGACCGCTTTCGGCAAATCCCCCTTTAGCGTGGAAATAGCCATCTACAAAGGCGCCCGGCTTCCAGGCAGGGAAGCGGCGGGCAATGTCATCGCCGGTCAGGCGTTCCGGGCGATGGTTGCGTTTCAACATCAACTGGTAGCTTTCATACTCGAATTCTCCTGGCTGCATCGGTTTGCGCGTGAGCATGGTGACGCCAGTGTTGTGGTAGAGCTTTTCGGCAAATTCCACGTTCCACTGTTCCCAGCCCACTAACGCTTTTTCAACCATAATCATATACATTTCGTCGCTGCCATATTCCATGCGGATCACTTTGCTGATGTCGGTGGAGGCGGCTAAGGGTGTGGGTAGTGGTCCGGGGTCGAGCACGGCTACTTTGTATTGACGTTGCCGAAGTTCAATGGCGGCCGTTATGCCAAAAATGCCAGCGCCAACGACGATTACATCATAGGTTGTGAGCATGTTGTTTTCCTTGCAAGTGTGGTGAAACCGCGCCTGTTCGGCTTACGGTATCTTCAGCGAAGTTGAATGTCAGGATGAAGTTGCGGGAGGAAATGCATGACATTTATTGTATTGGCAAATATGTTTCCGTCAACTGACATTCTGGAAAAACAATGGCTCTTTGGGAATTCAGGGGTTGACAACCCGTGATGCGTGATGCGTGACCAGAGAGAATTCACGCATCACAGCCTGCTCTGAGGCTGCCCTTTTCCTGATTAAGGAATGGCATTTCAATAAGTTGGTCAAGATTGGTTCAATCTTCGGAGATTGAACCAATCTAATGGGCAAATTATTTAATTCTCGTTCCTAACGCAGATTTATTGGCAATTGTGTTTGCGTGAGCAACCAGGCCAGCCCCTCAGGCTGGCCTGGTTGGTGCCGGGGGTGGGGGTTGCGGCCGTGTGACCATCGGCAAGTAGATATAATGGGTAATGGGCGTTCCGCTTTCGCCAGAACAGGCGGTTTCAAAACCGGGATATACCTGATAATGATTGCCGCTCATGGGCGCTGTATTATATGGTTGGCCGATTGTGTTGTGGACGGTGTAATGGCTGGAAACGGCCGTGCCGCCGCCCATGGACACTATGCTGCAAGCCACTGTGTAACTGGTAGAAGCAGGTGGGTCTATGTTGAGAACGGCCGTGACCGTCGCTGCCATTTCGTCCGACACGTTCCCGGCCGCATCTTTTACCTGGGCGTAAACGGTTTGGGCCTGTGGTTGGTCGGTTAGCTGCCAGAGGCGGTGGGTGGTGAACGGTTCCCAGGCGCTCCAGGTACGGCCGTTACCCACTACACACAGCTACGACGACGGGCATCTTTTTTGCAGCCCCTGCGCCGCCAAAGGGCTGCTCGTCATGCCCGCCTTCGCCTCATCCGGCGGTGCAGGTATCAAACCCTCGTGCCCCCCATCTACGTCCTGCCCGGCGGCGAAACCCTCTTTCACAGCCTTACCGCCTCCCTGACCACCCCCGCTTACCAACCAGGCGTCAACTCCAGCGAGGGGTGTGGTGGGAACGGCCGTTCCCTACCATCGTCGAGAAAAAAGGGGAAGTACGCCGCGTCAGCTCTCACGACAACTAACTGGTCCCAATACTCGGGTATGGTCTTCGTTTCAACCGACAGTGATCCGTCATTCCCGCGAAGAGCCTGCTCCCGCGAAGGCGTGGAGCGGGAATCCACAGGTGAAGATAGATTCCTGCCTTCGCAGAGCCTGCCCCCGCGTAGGCGGGGGAATGACGAAGCGTGACCGAAATGAAGACTATCCCCGAGGAATCTTTTCTGTGCTCAGAGCGAGTTGGTTGGCCTAGTCAAAAGATTCCTCGTTTCACTCGGAATGGCATGACAATGTTTCTTTCAACTGAAATAAAACACCCCCATCCTGATTGACTGACAAATCTCATGAGAATCAACTTGCACTAAACTAAAACACTTCAAAGCACACGGA